>QGVD01000040.1 GCA_003242685.1 Pseudomonadota bacterium
CGGCTCCCCAAGACCCCCCCCCCGTTGACCCTGAGGAATCCCGCCCCCCGGCCAAGGCCCGCCTGCGCCGCCGGAGACTGCTGCGCCCCGTCGCCGACGATCGGCTTCACCTCGACGACGCCGCTCGCCCAGAGCATGCCCCACAGGACGAGGATGGCGAACCCGATGTTGAAGGCCGGACCGGCGAGCAGCACGAGGATGCGCTGCCAGGGCGGGCGGCGGGTGAAGGAGCGACCGAGCTCGTGTGGAGGCACCGGTCCTTCCCGCTCGTCGAGGAGCTTCACGTAGCCGCCCAGGGGAATGGCGGCGACGACGTATTCGGTGCGGTCGGGGCCTGCGACCTTGCGCAGCAGCGGACGGCCGAAGCCGATGGAGAAGCGCAGCACGCGGAACCCGAGCCGGCGGGCGACCCAGTAGTGCCCGAACTCGTGCACCGTGACCAGGAGGCTCACGGCGACGATGAACCACAGCACGTACCAGAACAGATTCATGCGCGGGCACTCCGTGCAGCTGCGGGCCTGCCCGAAGGCAGGAGTTCGGCCGCCAGGTGCCGCGCCTCGGCATCGGCCGCCAGAACGTCGTCCAGGGCGCGCAGAGGACCGCCGGACATCCTGGTGATCACCGCTTCAATGACTGCCGGGATCTCCATAAAGTTCAACCGCCCCTCGAGGAAGGCCTGAACGGCGACCTCGTTGGCGGCATTGAGGATCGCCGGCAGCAGCCCCCCCACCCGCGCGGCCTCCTGTGCCAGCACCAGACAGCGGAAGCGCTCGGTATCGGGAGCGCAGAAATCGAGCCGTGCAGTGCGCACCAGGTCGAGGAACTCGACGCCGGAGGCGAGCCGCTCGGGCCAGGCGAGCGCATGCGCGATGGGCGTGCGCATGTCGGGCGCCGCGAGCTGCGCCAGCATCGAGCCGTCCACGTACTCCACGAGCGAGTGGATGACGCTCTGGCGGTGCACGACGATCTCGACCTGCGAAGGCGAGAGCCCGAAGAGGAAGCACGCCTCGATGAGCTCGAGGCCTTTGTTCATCAGCGTGGCGGAATCGACGGAGATCTTGCGGCCCATGACCCAGTTCGGGTGACGGCACGCCTGCTCCGGAGTCACGGTCGCGAGTGCCTCGCGGGGCCAGTCGAGGAAAGGTCCTCCCGACGCCGTGAGGAGCACTCTGCGCACGCCCGGCGGCGTTTCGCCCGGGCGCACGTTCGGCGGCAGACACTGGAAGATGGCGTTGTGCTCGCTGTCGATCGGAAGCAGCGTCCCGCCGCCCGCACGCACCGCGGTGATGAGGAGCGGCCCCGCCATCACGAGCGATTCCTTGTTCGCGAGCAACAGGCGCTTGCCGGCACGCGCCGCCGCGAGCGTCGACTTCAGACCCGCGGCGCCGACGATCGCCGCCATCACGAACTGCGCATCGGGAAGTGCGGCCAGCTCCTCGAGCGCGCTCTCGCCGGCGAGCACCCGCGTCCGCACACCGGCCGCCGCGAGCTTCGCTCTCAGCTCCTGTGCCGCGGACTCGTCGGCGAGCGCCGCGTAGTCGGGGCGCCACCGCACGCACTGTTCCGCGAGCCGCGCGGCGTTGCGCCGGGCGCCGAGCGCCACGAGACGGAAGCGATCCGGATGACGCGCGAGGACGTCCAGCGTGCTCTCGCCGATCGAACCGGTCGAGCCGAGCACCGCGACGCCGATCACGTGCCGACTCCGAGGGCGGTGAGGCCGAAGAACAGCACGGGCGCCGCCGCCGTGACACTATCGATACGATCCATCACTCCGCCATGGCCCGGGAATACCTTGCCGCTGTCCTTCATCCCGGCGAATCGCTTGAGGAGACTTTCCGTGAGGTCGCCGACGATCGAGAACGCCACGGCCACGAGGCACAGCGGCACGAACACGATCAGCGGCACTTCGAACCAGCCGCTACCCCCCACGGCGAACAGGGCGCTGACGGCGATACCGCCCACGACGCCCTCCCAAGTCTTGCCGGGAGAGACCGCCGGCGCAAGCCGCCGCCGTCCGAAGCGGCGGCCGAAGAAGAACGCCCCGATGTCCGCCACCCAGACGAGGATGAGCACGAAGAGCATCCACTCTGCGCCGCGCGGCAGATCGAGCCGCAGCCGCATGAGCGCGAGCCACGCCGGAACGAGCGCGAGCACGCCGGCGAGCGCCGCGGTCCACGGGGTGACGCGTCGGGGCGCGAACAGGATCCAGCCGAGCGCCACGCACCACCAGGCCACGGCCACGCCCATGATGAGATCGCGCCCGGACTCGATGGCGCTCCAGCGCCAGGAGAGCGGAAGCAGAACCGCGACGAGCGCGACGAACGCGACCCTCAGCGCGAGCGACGGCGTGCGCAGGAATCCGGACCACTCCCAGGCACCGGCAAGAGCCACGGCGGTCAGCGCGACGACCGTCGCCGCCGGCGGCAGCCAGAGCACGACGGCGAGCAGGACCAGGATCAGCAGCAGCGCTGTGACGATGCGGGCCTTAAGCACGCACGGCGCCTCCGACCTGCGCGCCGGTCAGGCCGAAGCGTCGCTCGCGGCGGGCGAAGTGCTCGAACGCCGCCTGAAGCTCGTCAGCATTGAAGTCCGGCCAGAGCGTATCGGTGAAATAGAGCTCCGAGTAGGCGAGATTCCAGAGCAGGAAATTGCTGATCCGCTGCTCACCGCCAGTTCGGATGAAGAGGTCGGGATCGGGCAGGCCGGCAAGCTGCAGGGCGCCGGCCACGCGCGCCTCGTCGATCTCCTCAGGACGTAAGGTCCCGGCTGAGCATTGTTTCGCAAGCTCTTGACATGCCTGAACAATATCCCAGCGCCCGCCGTAGCTCACCGCGATCTGCAGCTTGAGGCCGTCGTTTGCGGCTGTCAGCTCCTCCGCGGCGGCCATGCGCGCCTGCAGACGGACGCTGAGCGACCGGCGATCCCCGATGAAGCGCAGCCGCACGCGGTTCGCATGCAGCTCGGCCACCTCGCGATCGAGCGCTTCGAGGAAGAGGCTCATGAGGTTCGTCACCTCCTCCTGCGGACGGCGCCAGTTCTCGCTCGAGAATGCGAAGAGCGTCAGCGCCTCGACCCCGCTGCGCGCGCAGTGCTCGATGGACGCGCGCACCGGTGCGATCCCGGCCTTGTGTCCTGCCTGCCGCGGCTGGCCGCGGGCCGTCGCCCAGCGGCCGTTGCCATCCATGATGATCGCGACGTGCCGGGGAACCCTCGCCCGGCCTTCGGGCAGCTCCTCCCGCTCCGCGGCTGTGGGCCGGGGTGCAGGCGTCATACCTGCATGATCTCCTTCTCCTTGGCGGCGAGGAGCTGGTCGATCTCGCCCACGTACTTGTCGGTGAGCTTCTGCACCTCGGCCTCGGCGCGCCGCTCGTCGTCCTGCGAGAGGAGCTTCTCCTTCAGCATGTCCTTGATGTCGTTCATCACGTCGCGCCGCACGTTGCGCACGGCGACGCGCGCGTTCTCGGCCTCCTGACGCACGATCTTCGTGATCTCGCGGCGCCGCTCCTCGGTGAGCGGCGGCATCGGGATGCGGATGACGGTACCGGCGGTCATGGGCGTGAGGCCGAGATCGGACTTGTGAATGGCCCTCTCGATCGACTGCACCATGGTCTTCTCGTACGGCACGACGACTAGGGTGCGTCCCTCCTCCACGTTGATGGTCGCCACCTGCTGCAGCGGCACTTCCGCGCCGTAGTAGTCGACCTTGAGGTGCTCGATGAGGCTGGGATGCGCGCGACCCGTGCGCATCTTCCTCAGCTCGGCCTGGAACGTCTGCACGCATTTCGCCATGCGCGCAGCGGCGTCTTTCTTGAGATCCTCGAGCATGGTCCGTCTCCTTCGCCCGCGCGCTACTCGTACGTGACGATCGTTCCCACGTCCTCGCCGCGCACGAGGCGCGTCAGGTCACCCGAATTGTTGAGATTGAAGACCTGCAATGGCAAGCGGTTGTCCCGGCACATGACGATGGCCGTGGCGTCCATGACGTTCAGCCGGTCGGCGAGCACCTTGTCGAACGTGATCCGCTCGTAGCGCGTGGCGGCGGGGTTGCGCACGGGGTCGTCGGAGAACACTCCGTTCACCTTCGTGGCCTTGATGAGCACGTCGGCACCGATCTCTATGGCGCGCAGGGAAGCGGCCGTGTCGGTCGTGAAGAACGGATTGCCCGTGCCGGCGGCGAAGATCACGACCCGGCCCTTCTCGAGATGGCGGATGGCGCGGCGACGGATGTAGTCCTCGCACACCTGATTGATGCGGATGGCGGACATCACCCGCGCGTACAGGCCGAGCGACTCGAGCGCATCCTGCATGGCGAGCGCGTTCATCACCGTGGCGAGCATGCCCATGTGGTCCGCGGTGACGCGATCCATGCCGGCGCGTGCGAGGCCCGCGCCCCTGAAGATGTTGCCGCCGCCGATCACGACGGCGACCTGCACGCCCATCTGTGTGATCTCCTGGATCTCGCCCGCGATGCGTTTCAGTACCGCTGGATCGATGCCGTAGTCGGCCTTCCCCATCAGCGCTTCGCCCGACAGCTTGACGAGAATCCGCGAATAGCGCGGTCGAGTGTTCTCGCTCATCGACGCAGTGCCCTCTGTAGCCATCCTCGCGTGCCCTCGGCCGGCACGCGTTCCGCTAAAGAAAACCCCGCACGTGGCGGGGTTTTCGCAGACCGCGGGCGCGATCAGCGCTTCGCAGTCCCTCCGGCATCGTTACCCTTCACCTGTTTCATCACCTCGGCGGCGAAGTCCTCCTGACGTTTCTCGATGCCCGCTCCCACCTCGAAGCGCTCGAAGCCGGTGACCGAGGCCTTCGCGCCCTTGAGGAGCTTCTCCACGGTCGTGTCCGGGTCCTTGACGAAGGGCTGACCCAGGAGCGTGATCTCGTTGAGCATCTTGCGCAGCCGGCCCTCGACCATCTTGGCGACGATCTCCGGCGGCTTGCCCTCGGTCTTGGCCTGCTCGGTGAGGATCTCGCGCTCCTTGGCGACGACGTCCTCGGGGACGTCGGCCGTGGAGACGTAGCGCGGATTGCTCGCAGCCACGTGCATGGCCAGATCGTGCGCCAGCGCGGCGTCACCGCCCTGCAGGGCAACCAGCGCACCGATGCGCGTGCCGTGCAGGTAGGCGCCGAGGCGGTCGGTCGCCTCGAGCACGGTGAAGCGGCGCACCGTGATGTTCTCGCCGATGCGGGAGATCAGCGCACGGCGCCGCTCGTCGATCGTCTCGGAACCGTCGAGCTTCGTCTCGAGCAGTGCCTCGAGGGTGGCCGGGCGCGTCTCGAGCACCTTGCGCGCGACGGCCTGCGCGAACGATCGGAAGTCCTGCTCGCGGGCCACGAAATCGGTCTCGCAGTTGACCTCGACCATGGCGGCCGCACGCTCGTCGGGCGACTTCTCGATGACGATGACGCCCTCGGCCGCGACGCGCGCCGCCTTCTTGTCGGCCTTCGCCAGGCCCTGCTTGCGCATGAGCTCGGCCGCGGCGTCGAGATCGCCGTTCGCCTCGACCAGAGCCTTCTTGCACTCCATCATCCCCGCGCCGGTACGCTCGCGGAGCTGCTTGACTGCCTCTGCTGTGATGTTCATTCCGACGGTTCCGATCCCTTGTGTCTGATCTCACCCGCCGCGGACGTCAACCCGCGGCCGGGCCCTCGCCGCGTCCTGCACGCCGGCCGGGGCGCGCCGCCACATCTGCGGCACCCTCCTCGGCTTCGTCGAGGTCGTCGTAGTCTCCGCCATCGTCGCTGCCCGCCACGATCGGGGCCTTGACCGGAGGCAGACGGCGGCGCGCCGTCGGCGTCTTCTTGCTGCGCACCGCGGCCTGCGGACGCTGCCGCCCGCGGCCCGTCCTGCGGCGCGGCTGCCCGGATTCGTCGAGCTCGACGAACTCGTCCTCGCCGACCGTCACGGCAGGCACCGAAGCCTTGCCCTCGAGCACGGCATCGGCGATTCCCGAGGCGTAGAGCTGGATCGCGCGCATGGCGTCGTCGTTGCCCGGGATGACGTAGTCGATCCCTTCCGGAGAGCAGTTGGTATCGACCACCGCGACGACCGGAATGCCGAGCTTCTTCGCCTCGTGGACGGCGATCTTCTCGTGGCCGACGTCGATCACGAAGAGCGCGTCCGGGAGCGACTCCATGTTCTTGATGCCGCCGAGGCTCTTCTCGAGCTTCTCCATTTCGCGGCGGAGCTGGGTCGCCTCCTTCTTGCCGCGCTTCTCGAGCGCGCCCGAGGTCGACATCTCGGTGAGCTCGGCGAGGCGCTTGATGGACTGACGGATCGTCTTGAAGTTGGTGAGCATGCCGCCGAGCCAGCGCTGGTTCACGTACGGCATGCCGCAGCGCTCGGCCTCCTTCTGGATGGCTTCGCGCGCCGCACGCTTCGTGCCGACGAAGAGCACGATGCCCCCGTCGGCGACCAGGTTCTTGATGAAGTTCGCAGCCTCCACATACATGGGCTGCGTCTTCTCGAGATTGATGATGTGGATCTTGTTACGCTCGCCGAAGATGTAAGGGGCCATCTTCGGGTTCCAGAAGCGGGTCTGATGTCCGAAATGGACGCCCGCCTCCAGCATCTGTCGCATGGACACGCTGGCCATGAGTACTCCTTGTCAGGGTTGAGCCTCCGCGCATCCCGGGCGGCCATTCCCCGACGGAAGCCTTCCGAAGGCTCTGACGTCGCGGAACACCCCACCGACCGGATAGCGATGCGCGTGTGTGTTCGTTGCCAAAAAAGGCCGCGCTTTATACCATGAAGATCCCGTCCGAACAACGCCTTACGCAGACCCGGAACCGGGTCGGCGGACCTTTCATGCACGTCACCATCAAGACCCCTGAAGAGCAGGAGAAAATGCGCGTCGCGGGCCGCCTCGCGGCCGACGTCCTCGACATGATCGAGGAGTACGTCGTCCCCGGCGTGACCACCGAGGAGCTCGACCGCATCTGCCACGAGTACATCGTGAACGTGCAGAAGGCGATCCCCGCCAACCTCAACTACCGCGGCTTCCCGAAGACAATCTGCACTTCGGTGAACCACGTCGTCTGCCACGGGATCCCGAACGACCGGCGCCTCAAGGCGGGAGACATCATCAACATCGACGTCACGGTCATCAAGGACGGCTACCACGGCGACACCAGCCGGATGTACTGCGTCGGCAAGCCTCCCGTGCTTGCGCAGCGCCTCATCGAAACGTGCTACGAGGCGATGTGGCGCGGCATCGAGACCGTGCGTCCCGGAGCCCGTCTCGGCGACATCGGACACGCGATCCAGTCGCTGGTCGAGTCGCGCAACTTCTCCGTGGTGCGCGAGTACTGCGGCCACGGGATCGGCCGCGTCTACCACGAGGACCCGCAGGTCCTGCACTACGGCGAGCCGGGCACCGGGCTCGAGCTTCGTCCTGGCATGACGTTCACCATCGAGCCGATGGTCAACGCGGGCAAGCGTCACGTGCGCCTGCTGCCCGACGGCTGGACCGTCGTCACGAAGGACCACTCGCTCTCCGCACAGTGGGAGCACACGGTGCTCGTGACGGAAACGGGCGTCGAAGTGCTCACCCTCGGCGCGAAAGACCGCTGACCGCATGGACGTCGAAACATCATCCGTCGCGGCAGGCCACGACTGGCCGCTCCTCGAGCAGATTCCGGAGCGCCTGGCGGCCGACGGCTCCCGCGAGGCGTATCGGGCGCTCCTCAAGGAAGCGCACGAGGAGCTCAAGAGCCGTTTCCTCGCCGAGGAGCCGGTGGAGACGCTCGTGCATGCACGCGCCGCGCTCGTCGACGCCGTGCTGCGCGAAGCCTGGCGCACGCACGCCGGGACCATCGAGGCCGGGTGGGCGCTCGTCGCCGTAGGCGGCTACGGCCGCGGCGAGCTGCATCCCTGCTCCGACATCGACCTGCTGCTGCTCGTGCCGGCGCCGCTCGACGATCTCGGGCGGGCGCGCGTGGAGCGCTTCGTGGCCTTCCTGTGGGACATCGGGCTCGAGGTCGGTCACAGCGTGCGCACCGTCGAGGAGTGCGCGCAGGAGAGCGCCGCCGACGTGAGCGTCATGACGACGCTGCTCGAGTCGCGCCTGCTGGCGGGCAATGCGGATCTCCTCGCGCGCATGAACGAGGCCCTCTCACCCGAGCACGTGTGGCCCGTGCGCGAGTTCTACGAGGCGAAGGTGCGCGAGCAGACCGAGCGGCATCTCAAGGCGCACGACACGGCGTACAACCTCGAGCCGAACGTGAAGACGGGGCCGGGCGGGCTGCGCGACATCCAGACGATCGCCTGGGTGGCGAAGAGACACTTCGGCAGCGGCTCGCTCGACAGCCTGGTGACGCACGGATTCCTCTCCCCTGCCGAGCTGCGTCAGCTCAAGCAGGCGCAGGCGTTCCTGTGGAAGGTGCGCTTCGGGCTGCACGTGCTCACGGGACGGCGCGAGGACCGGCTGCTCTTCGATCATCAGATAAAGCTCGCGCAGACCTTCGGCTACGAGGACGCGTCCTACACGCTCGCCGTCGAGCAGTTCATGCAGCGGTACTACCGCACCGTGAAGGACGTGAGCCTGCTCAACGAGCTCCTGCTGCAGCTCTTCCGCGAGGCGATGCTCACGGAGAGCGAGCCGCCGCGGCCGCTCAATGCGCGCTTCCAGGTGCGCAACGGTGCGCTCGAGGCGGTCAGCGACGACGTCTTCATCCGCCATCCGTCCGCCCTGCTCGAGCTGTTCCTGCTGCTGCAGCAGAACCCCGACATCAAGGGCGTGCGCGCTTCGACGATGCGCGCCGTCGCGCGGAGCCTCTGGCTCATCGACGAGGAGTTCCGCCAGAACCCGCGGCACCACCGGCTGTTCCTCGAGATCCTGCGCGCACCGCACGGCGTCACCCACGAGCTGCGCAGGATGAACACCTACGGCGTGCTCGGCCGCTACATTCCCGCGTTCGGCCGCATCGTGGGCCGCATGCAGTACGACCTGTTCCACGCGTACACGGTCGATGCGCACACGCTGGCCGTCGTCAGGAATCTGCGCCGCTTCGCGCTGCCGCGGTTCGATCACGAGCTGCCTCATGCGTCCGCCGTCATGCAGCAGCTCCCGAAGCAGGAGATCGCGATCCTGGCGGCTCTCTTTCACGACATCGCGAAGGGCCGCGGCGGCGATCACTCGGAGCTCGGCGCGGTCGACGCGGAGGCGTTCTGTCTCGAGCAGGGGCTCTCGCGCTACGATGCGCGGCTCGTCGCCTGGCTCGTGCGCAATCACCTCGAGCTCTCGATCACCGCGCAGAAGCAGGACATCTCGGATCCCGAGGTGATCAACGCGTTCGCGCGCAAGGTGGGCGACGAGACGCACCTCGATTATCTCTACGTGCTCACCTGCGCCGACGTACGCGGCACGAATCCGAAGCTCTGGAACTCGTGGAAGGCCTCGCTCTTCCAGGAGTTCTACGAGCGCGTGAAGCGCGCGCTGCGCCGCGGCCTCGAGAGCCCCATCGACCAGGACGAGCTGGTACGCGAGACGCAGGCCGCCGCACGCCGGCTGCTGGCCGATGCCGACGTGGACGAGGCCGACATCGAGCGTGCCTGGGCGCGGTTCTCGCCGGCCTACTTCCTGCGGCACACGTCCGACGAGGTCGCGTGGCACACGCGGTTGCTCGCCGAGCGCGAGCCGAATGCGCAGGAACCGCTCGTCGCGCTCGATCCGCGCAGCGTGCGGGGCACGACCGCGGTGCTGATCTTCGCACCGGCGCGCCGCAACGGCTTCGCGCGTACGACGGCGGTGCTCGATCAGCTCGGGCTCACCATCGTCGATGCGCGCATCACGCCGACGGGCGACGGCTTCAGCCTCGATCTCTACCACGTGCTCGAGGACGACGGCGCGCCGATCACCGACACCGACCGTCAGGCCGAGATCGAGCGCGCGCTGTGGCGCTCCCTGCACGGCCCCGACGATGCGCAGTTCACCGTCTCGCGCCGCGCGCCGCGCCAGGTGCGCATGTTCAACACACCGACGCAGATCACCATCAGCGTCGACGAGCGCAATCAGCGCTCGGTGCTCGAGCTGACCGCGGGTGACCGTCCGGGTCTGCTGAGTGACGTCGGCAAGGTGCTCATGGAGGAGCGCATCGAGCTGCACACCGCCAAGATCATGACGGTGGGCGAGCGCGCGGAGGACGTCTTCTACGTCACCGACTACGAAAACAGGCCGCTCGACGACGCCGCAGCCGCGCGGCTGCGCGACCGTCTGATGCAGGCGCTCGATCGGCGGCAGGCCGCATGAACCCGCGCCTCGCGCTGCTGCACACCTATCCGTTCGAGAAGCTCGCGCGCCTGAAGGCTGGCGCGGCGCCTCCGGCACATCTGCCGCACATCGCAATGTCGATCGGCGAGCCGCAGCACGCGCCACCTCCCTTCGTGCTCGAGGCGCTCCGGGAGAATCTCGGCAAGCTGGGCAGTTACCCGGCGACGAAGGGTCTGCCCGAGCTGCGCGCCGCCGCAGCGGGCTGGCTCGAGCGCCGTTTCGGTCTGCCTGAAGGGCGCGTCGATCCGGACACGATGGTGCTGCCAGTCAACGGCACGCGAGAGGCACTGTTCGCCTTCGTGCAGACGATCGTGGATGCGAGCCGCGCGCCCGTCGTCGCGATGCCGAATCCGTTCTATCAGATCTACGAGGGCGCGGCGCTGCTCGCAGGCGCCGAGCCTCTGCATCTCGACACGACCGCGGAGAACGGCTTCGAGCCGGATCTCGACGCCGTGCCCGATTCTCTGTGGCGCCGCTGCCAGGTGCTCTTCATCTGCAGTCCGGGCAACCCGACGGGCAAGGTGCTCTCGCGCGCCTGGCTCGAGCGGGCGCTCGCGCTCGCCGACCGCTACGGATTCGTCATCGCGAGCGACGAATGCTACTCGGATCTCTACTGCGACGAGTCGGCGCCGCCTGCGAGTCTCCTCGAGGCGTGCCTCGCGACGGGGCGCGATCGTTTCGAGGGCTGCGTCGTGTTCCACAGCCTCTCGAAGCGCTCAAGCGTTCCGGGCCTGCGCTCGGGATTCGTCGCGGGCGATCCGCAGATCATCGACCGCTTTCTCCTCTACCGCACGTACCACGGCGGCGCGATGCCGGTGCCCACGCAGCTCGCGAGCTGCGCCGCGTGGAACGACGACGCGCACGCGGCCGAGAACCGCAGGCTCTACCAGGAGAAGTTCGCGCGTGTGGTGCCCATTCTCGAGTCGTGCCTCGACGTGAAGCGCCCGGACGGCGCGTTCTATCTGTGGACCGACGTCCGCGGCGACGACGAGGCGTTCGCGCGCGATCTTTTCGCCACGCAGAACGTGACGGTGCTGCCCGGGTCGTATCTCGCGCGCGAAACTGCGCGCGGCAACCCCGGCCGGGGCCGGGTGCGGATCTCGCTCACGCCGCCCCTCGAAACCTGCATCGAGGCCGCGGAGCGCATCCGCGCTTTTCTGCGCGCTCGCTGACCGGGCGCGCGCACCTCCTGCTCGCGGTCCGGCCGGGCTCAGTGCGCTGCGGGATTCTCCGCACCGTGCCGGCGGCAGCCCGGGGCCGTACGGTCGAGTCCGTCGCGCCGGAACACTGGACTGTGAGCGCCCGCGTAGGCAGCATTGCGCCCCTCTTCGAGGCACGGGAGGCCGGATGAGCGAACTCGGCAGACTGCAGGAGATCATCGAAGCGGCATTCGAGGAGCGCAGCAAGCTCTCACCATCGAACAGACCGGCGGAGCTCGTCGAGGCGCTCGACGAGTGCATCGAGCTGCTCGACAGCGGCCGCGCCCGCGTGGCCGAGCAGCGCGACGGCCGCTGGGTCGTCAACGAGTGGCTCAAGAAGGCCGTCCTGCTCTACTTCCGGGTCCGCGAGAACCAGGTCGTCGACGCGGGATTCACCCGCTTCTACGACAAGGTGCCTCTCAAGTACCGCGACGCCACCGAGGCCGAGCTGCGCGCCGGCGGTGCGCGCATCGTCCCGCACGCGATCGTGCGCAAGGGCGCCTACGTCGCACCGGACGCGGTGCTCATGCCGAGCTACGTCAACATCGGCGCCTACGTCGGCCCCGGCACGATGGTCGACACGTGGGCCACGGTGGGCTCCTGTGCCCAGATCGGACGCAACGTCCATCTCTCGGGCGGCGTCGGCATCGGAGGCGTGCTCGAGCCGCTGCAGGCGACGCCGACGATCATCGAGGACGACTGCTTCATCGGCGCCCGCTCCGAGATCGTCGAGGGCGTGGTCGTCGAGCGCGGCTCGGTGATCTCGATGGGCGTGTACATCGGTCAGAGCACGCGCATCTACGACCGCATGACGGGCGTGATCCTGCACGGCCGCGTGCCTGCGGGCTCCGTCGTCGTGCCCGGCACGCTGCCGTCGGCCGATGGACGCTACGGGCTTTACTGCGCGGTGATCGTCAAGCGCGTCGACGAGAAGACCCGCGCCAGAACCTCGATCAACGAGCTGCTGCGCTCTGCGGAGTAACCGATGCGACTGTTCTCGAGCCTCATGCCGCGTGAGCGCCGCTTCTTCGATCTCTTCGACCGCCATGCGGCGCTCGTCGTGGAGGGCAGCGTCGTCCTTACCGAGCTGCTGCAGAACTACGTGGACCGCGAGGAGCGGCACCGCCGGATCGCGCGCATCGAAGAGCTGGAGCACGCGGCCGACCGAGTGACCCACGAAACCGTATCGCTCCTGCACAAGACCTTCGTCACGCCGATCGACCGCGACGACATCCACCGGCTGATCTCGAGCATGGACGACGTGCTCGACCTCATCCAGGACGCCGCGGAGGCGCTGCAGCTCTACGACATCCAGAGCCTCACACCCGAGGCGTGCGAGCTCGCGGAGCTGCTGAGAAAGAGCTGCGAGCGCATCCAGGGCGCCGTGCGGCTGCTCTCCAACATGGACCAGGCGATGCGTGCGCTGCACCTCTGCCACGAGATCGACGGCTTCGAGTCCGAAGCCGACCGCGTCATGCGCGTCGCGATCTCCAAGCTCTTCCGCGAGGAGAGCGACGTGCGCCAGATCATCAAGCTGGAGACGATCTACCAGCTCCTCGAGTCGGCCACGGACCAGTGCGAGGACGTGGCCAACATCATCGAAGGCGTCGTGCTCGAGAACGCCTGACGATGGATCCGGGCCTCGCATTTGGCGCGCTCGTGCTGCTCGTCGCATTGGCGCTGTTCTTCGATTTCCTCAACGGCTTCCACGACGCGGCGAACTCGATCGCGACGATCGTTTCCACGGGCGTGCTGAAGCCCAACCAGGCCGTGATCTGGGCGGCGTTCTTCAACTTCGTCGCCATCGCGATCTTCGAGCTCAAGGTCGCGGCGACGGTGGGCAAGGGCATCATCGCGCCGGAGTTCGTCGATGCGGGAGTGATCTTCGGTGCGCTCGTCGGCGCGATCGCCTGGAACCTCATCACCTGGTACTACGGCATTCCGTCGAGCTCCTCGCACGCGCTCATCGGCGGCATGATCGGCTCGGCCGTCGCCAAGACCGGCACGGAGCCGCTGGTCGCTTCGGGCATCCTGAAGACCACGGCATTCATCGTCGTCTCGCCCGTCCTCGGTGCCCTGCTCGGCGCGCTGCTCATGGTGCTCGTCTCCTGGATCTGCTTCCGCTCCTCGCCGCGACCCGTCGACCGCTGGTTCCGCAGGCTCCAGCTCCTCTCCTCGGCGCTCTACAGCGTCGGCCACGGCAGCAACGACGCGCAGAAGACGATGGGCATCATCTGGCTGCTGCTCATCTCGGCGGGCGTGACGTCCGAGGATCACCTGCCGTTCTGGGTGATCCTGAGCTGCTACGTCGCGATCGCCTTCGGAACGCTCTTCGGCGGCTGGCGCATCGTGAAGACGATGGGCCAGAAGATCACGAAGCTGCGCCCCATCGGCGGCTTCGCCGCGGAGACGGGCGGCGCGATGACGCTCTTCCTCGCCTCCGGCCTCGGCATCCCGGTTTCCACGACGCACACCATCACGGGCGCGATCGTCGGCGTCGGCTCCGCGCAGCGCACTTCCGCCGTCCGCTGGGGCGTCGCCGGCAACATCGTCGTCGCGTGGATCATCACCATCCCCGCCGCCGCCATCATCGCCGCCGTCGCCTGGTGGATCGGCCGCGCGTTCTTCTGACCGGCCGGCTGCGCTCCCGAGCCGGACGCCGGCGAGCGCGCGACCGATCAGCCGAAGCGGCCGGTGATGTAGGCCTCGGTGAGGCGGTGGCGAGGATTGGTGAAGATCCGCTCGGTGGGGCCGACTTCGACGAGGCTGCCGAGGTGGAAGTACGCCGTGCGCTGCGAGACGCGCGCGGCCTGCTGCATGGAGTGCGTGACGATCACGATGGCGTAGGTCGCGCGCAGCTCGTCGATCAGATCCTCGATGCGTGCGGTGGCGATGGGATCGAGCGCCGAGCAGGGCTCGTCCATGAGGATCACTTCCGGATTGACCGCGATCGTGCGCGCGATGCACAGGCGCTGCTGCTGCCCTCCGGAAAGACTCGTCGCGGGCTGACTCAACCGGTCCTTCACCTCGTCCCAGAGCCCTGCCCTCTGCAGGCTCGTGTGGACGATCTCGTCGAGCTCGACACGGTCGGCGGCGAGACCGTGGATGCGCGGACCGTACGCCACGTTCTCGTAGATGGACTTGGGGAACGGGTTCGGTTTCTGGAACACCATGCCGACGCGTGCCCGGAGCTGCACGACGTCCTGCTTCCGGTCGTAGATGTCCCGACCGTCGAGCAGGATCGAGCCAGTCACGCGCGCCGACGGGATCGTGTCGTTCATGCGGTTGAGGCAGCGCAGGAACGTCGACTTGCCGCAGCCCGAGGGGCCGATCATCGCGAGCACCTCCTGGCGGGCGATGTCGATGCTCACGTCCCGGATGGCGTGCTTCTCGCCGTAATACACGTTCACGTGCCGGCAGGAGAAGATCGGATCCGGCACGGTGACGTCGCCGACGGTGCTGAACTCCCCCCCGGCGAGCCGCTCGGCCGCACGTGCGCGAGGCGCGTCCGCGTGCGGTTCCGCGCCGGCGCTGCGGATGCGGCTTTCGTCCAGGGTCGCGGAGTCGTTCATGGATCCAGGCTCCGGGGTCACGAGTATAGGCCGGTTCACCAGCGCCTCTCGAAGCGTCTGCGCAGCAGCACTGCCGCGGTATTCATCACGATGAGGAACGCGAGCAGCACGATGATCGCCCCCGACGTGCGCTCCACGAAGCCGCGCTCCGGGCTGTCCGACCAGAGGAAGATCTGCACCGGCAGCGCCGTCGCGGGATCGGTGAAGCCCGACGGAACGTCGACGATGAACGCGACCATGCCGATCATGAGGAGCGGCGCCGTCTCGCCGAGCGCCCTTGCCATGCCGATGATGGTTCCCGTCAGGATGCCGGGCATCGCGAGCGGCAGCACGTGGTGCACGACAGTCTGAATCGGCGAAGCACCCATGGCGAGCGCGGCGTCGCGGATCGAAGGCGGAACGGCCTTCAGGGCCGCGCGCGCGGCGATGATGATCGTCGGAAGCGTGAGGAGCGTGAGCACGAGTGCCCCGACGAGCGGAGCGGAGCGCGGGAGCCCGAAGAACCCGATGAAGACCGCGAGGCCCAGCAGACCGAAGACGATCGAAGGCACCGCTGCCAGATTGTTGATGTTGACCTCGATGAGATCCGTCCAGCGATTGCGCGGCGCGAACTCCTCGAGATAGACCGCCGCGGCGACGCCGATCGGGAAAGAGAGGATCAGCGTGAGCAGCAGCGTGAAGAACGAGCCCATGACGGCACCGCGGACGCCCGCCTGCTCGGGCTCGCGGGAGTCGCCGTTCACGAAGAACGTCCGGTTGAAGCGCAGCTCGAGACGCCCGCGCTCGCGCAGCGTGTCGATCCAGGCGAGCTGCTCCTCCGAGAGCCTGCCTTCCTCGCCGATTTCGTCACGGGCGATCTCACCTTTGAGCAGAAGGTCGACGTCCGCGCTCGCGAGGAGCCACACCCGTTCGCGCTGGCCGACGAGACCGGGATTCGCGAGCACCCGCCGCTGCAGCTCGTGCGCGGCGCCGCTGCTCACGAGCCGGGTTAGCTGCCTCACGTCGCGCCGCCCCTCGATGCCGGGAAACTCGGCGCGCAGCGCCGTCCGTACGAGCGCCTCGTAGTCCGCGAGCCGCAGATCGTCCTCGCGCCGCGTGCCGGAGGGATCGATGACTTCGGGATCGTAGAAGACGTCGAGCTGCACGTAGGCCTGGCGGAAGACCGAGACACCCTGCGCGAGGATCGTCGCGAACAGGAACGCGACGAACGCGATGCCGAGGATCACGGCACACAGACCGTACGCACGGAAGCGCCGCTCCGCGCCGTAGCGGCGGCGCAGGCTCCGCTCGACGAGTTCCTGCGTCTCGCGCGGCGTGCGCGGCCGGCGCACCGGCTTCCCTTCTTCACTCATACTGCTCACGGTACTTCCTGACGATGTGCAGCGCGAGCACGTTGAGCGCCAGTGTCGTGACGAACAGCACGAGCCCGAGCGCGAACGCCGCCAGCGTCTTCGGGCTGTCGAATTCCTGATCTCCGACGAGGAGCGTGACGATCTGCACCGTCACCGTCGTCACGGCCTCGAAAGGATTCAGTGTGAGATTCGCGGCGAGTCCCGCCGCCATGACGACGATCATCGTCTCGCCGATCGCGCGCGAGATCGCGAGCAGTGTGCCGCCCACGATTCCGGGCAGCGCCGCGGGCAGCACGACCTGCCGGATCGCCTCCGACTTCGTCGCGCCGAGCGCGTAGGCGCCGTCCCGGAGCGACTGCGGAACCGCGGTGATCATGTCGTCCGCGAGCGACGAGACGAAGGGAATGATCATGACGCCCATGACGAGACCCGCGGCGAGCGCGCTTTCCGATGACACGTCGAGTCCGATCGCCTCACCCCACGTGCGCAGGAACGGCCCCACCGTGATCGCGGCGAAGAACCCGTAGACGACGGTCGGCACGCCCGCGAGCACCTCGAGCACGGGCTTCGCCCACGCCCGGAATCGCGGGTGCGCGTACTCGGCAAGGTAGATCGCCGAAAAGAGACCGACCGGCACCGCCACGAGCATCGCGATGGCGGCGATGAGCCCGGTGCCGACGAAGAGCGGCACGGCGCCGAAGGCTCCGGACGCGCCAACCTGGTCCGCTCGGATCGCGGTCTGGGGGCTCCACGTGAGCCCGAACAGGAACTCGTACCAGGGCACGCGTGCGAAGAAGCGCATTGCCTCGAAGAGGACGGAGAGAATGATCCCGATGGTCGTCAGCACGGCGACCAGCGAGCATGCGATCAGGAGCCCCTGCACGATCCGCTCCACCGCGTTGCGCGCGCGGAGCTGCGGAGAGATGCGGCTGCGGGCAACGAGCAGTCCCGCGATGCCGACGGCGAGGACGATCGCCGTGAGCATCGCGCGGCCAATGCCCTGCAGGCGCACGTACTCGGCGGCGGCGGCGCGGATCTCGGGCTCGGCGCTCTCCGCCGGCACGCTGCCCGCGACGACGTTGCGCACGTCGTTCATCACGAGCCCGAGCAGCTCCGGCGGCAGATTCCGCAGCCGCTCGGGAAGCTGTGCCGCCACGAGGCCGGCAATGATCGAGTCCTGGAACGCGAGCCACAGCCCCAGCACCGCAAGCGCGGGCAGCGCGCACGACAGCGCCGTGAGCATGCCGTAATGCGCAGGGAGCGAGTGCAGATCGTGGATGCGGCGCGAACCGCCGACCACCGCGAGCGAGCGCGCCCTTCCCGTCAGATATGCGACGAACGACAGCGCAACGAGCGCGACGAGCAGTGCGGCGGGCGTCATCGGTCGGCCGACGTCAGAACCGGAAGTTCAGATCGAGCTGCAGACGGCGATAGTCGCGCCGTGCACCACCCGATCCGAGACCCGAGACGTTGAGCTCGTTGAGAAAGTACGATGCGCTGAACGCGAAGTTCTGATCCAGGCCGTAGCCGACGCGGATCACGCTGCCGCGCGAGTCCGTCTGGCCGTCGGCGAAGTCGGAATCGACGAACTGCGCGAAGAGCGCGTCGCGCTCGATGTCCTGGTACACGTATCCGATCTCCCAGCTTCGTGCGTCGCGCACCCGGCCCCACGTCACGCCCGCACCGTATGCGGTATCGAGTTCGTCGGCTGCCCGATTCCGCCCGTATTCGGCGAATACGGTCAGCGGCCGCCCGCCGAGCTCGAACGACACTTCTCCGAAGACCTCTGCGATGTCGTAGTCGTTGGCAAGGCATCGCTCGCCGACGCCGACCGCCGGATGACATGGCCCTCCGCCGCCCGGTGCCGCGGTGAACGTGGAGTTTCCGAAAGGATCGAATTCGTCCGGCGCGGGCAGCGTCCGTCCGCGGACGGCGCCGTAGTCATAGTAGCCTGCGCCGATGGTGAGCCGCACGCCGAGTCCGAGCTCGCCGCGCCAGCCCGCCTGAACGGCGGTGAGCGTAGAGTCCGAAAGCTGCGAGCGCTCGGTGAGCCAGTACTGGTGAGCGTTTGCGAACAGTCCCGAGGAGTGCGTGTAGGCAGCGGCAAGCCCTTCCGGATTGATGTCGCCGTCGATGAAGAGACTCTCGTCCGGGCGGATCCACTGTTGACGCATCTTGCCCAGCGTGAGCGTGAAGCGTTCGTCGGGGCTCCACTGCGCGTAGGCGAGATCGAGCCCGAAGTCCTTGCGCGCGCCGAGCTCGCCGAGACTCTGGTTCGCCGAGCGGTGATCGCTCCGCCCGGTCGCGAGCACGAGCTCCGTCCGCCACCGATCGTTGATCCGCGCCGTGAAGCCGGCACGCGCGCGGATCCGGTCCCGGTCGCGATCCGCTGCGCCCTCCACGTCGAAACGTTCGTTGCGATAGCGCAGATCGCCCTTCAATTGAATGCGTTGCGTCCAGCCCGCCGCGTTCGTCCGGCTCCGCCCAACCGGTGCCGCCGCCGCGGTTGACACTTCCACGGTGGACGACCCGGCCGCCACGGTCGGTGCCGCAGGCTGCGCGTTCGCTGCCTGCGCCTGTGTCTGCCTGCGCTCCACGGCTTCGATCCGCTGCTGCAATGCCCGCAACTCGGCTTTGAGCTGCGCGATTTCATCCGGCTGGCTCCAGGCGTCAGGGGACACAGCGAGCAGCGCGAGCACGCCCGTCACCGCGGAAGCGAGGGTACGAACGTTCATGAGAGGCAACCGTCCTCGAGAGAATGCTCCTTCAGAGTTTCAGGTTCGCGAGGGCGAGCGCATCGGCGCGGATGCGGTCGCGCTCGCCGTCCATCGGCGGGACGAGGCCCTTGTCGGCGAGATACCCCTCCTCGCCGAGCGCCCGGTCGCTGACATATTCCGCGATGAACTCCCGGAGCCCCGGGATGACCCCCACGTGCGCCTTCTTCACGTAGATGTAGAGCGCCCGCGAGGCCGGATAGCTGCCGTCGGCGATCGATTCGTACGTCGGCACCACGCCGTCGAGCGCGAGCCCGCGCAGCCGGTCCTCGTTCTCCTCGAGGAAGCTGTACCCGAAGATCCCGACCGCGTTCGGGTTGGCGCCGAGCTTCTGCACGATGAGGTTGTCGTTCTCGCCGGCCTCCACATACACGCCGTCCTCGCGCAGCGTGTGGCAGATGCGCCTGAAGCGGTTCTCTTCCGAATCCTTCAGCTTTCGGATCCACTCGAAGGCGCTGCAGCCGGGCTCCATGACGAGCTCGACGAAGGAATCGCGTGTACCGGACGTGGGCGGCGGTCCGAGCACCTCGATCCTTTCGGCGGGCAGAGTCGGGTTCACGTCACGCCACGTGCGGTGCGGGTTCGGGATGAGCGCCCCCGGTTTCGCCGGGTCGGGGATCTCCTTCGCGAGCGCGAGGAACACGTCGCGCCGGGTGAGCTTCATCGGCGTGCCCTTGCGGCTGCGCGAGAGCGTGAGGCCGTCGTAGCCGATCTTGATCTCGACGATTTCCTTCACCCCGTTCTTCGTGCACGCCTCGACCTCGCTCGGCTTGATGCGGCGCGAAGCGTTGACGATGTCCGGGTGCTGCACGCCCACGCCGTTGCAGAACAGCTTGATGCCGCCGCCGGTCCCCGTGCTCTCGACCTTGGGCGTCCTGAACCGCCCGCCGCGCCCGAAGCGCTCGGCCACGGTGGTGGTGAAGGGGTACACGGTCGAGGAACCGACGATGCTGATGTAGTCGCGTGCGGTCTGCGCGGGCGTGCCTGTGGAAAGCGCCAGGCCGGCCGCCACGGCGACCGCGGGAAGCAGGGATCTGCGGGCCACGGGAGTCCTCCGTCGGTGATCCCGCGCACTGTATTGAGAAAATATTTCAATCCCGTTGCAGCCGCCCGCCTGCGGAGCCGACCTCCCGGTTCCGAGGGCCGGGCGGCAGCCCAGATCCGGCTTGCCCCGCGGGCCCGCGCACCGTATAAACGCGCAACTTTTTCGCCGGTGCCGTCGATGTCCCCCACGCTCGAGCTGACTCGTGACCTGATCTCCCGCCCATCAGTGACGCCCGCGGACGGCGGCTGCCAGGAAGTCATGATGAAACGGCTCGCCGCGATCGGATTCCGCGTCGAGCGCATGAACTTCGGCAACGTCGCGAACTTCTGGGCCGTCCGCGGGCGCGGTGCGCCGGTGTTCTGCTTCGCCGGTCACACGGACGTCGTGCCGACCGGGCCGCTCGAGGAGTGGCAGACCGATCCCTTCGTTCCCACGGTGAGCGACGGAGTGCTCTACGGCCGCGGCGCCGCGGACATGAAGAGCGGGCTCGCGGCGATGATCACCGCCACGGAGGAATTCGTCCGGCAGTATCCCGATCACCGCGGCTCGATCGCTTTCCTCATCACCAGCGACGAGGAAGGGCCTTCGGTCGACGGCACGAAGCGTGTGGTCGAGGTCCTGAAGGCCCGGGGCGAGCGCATCGACTGGTGCATCGTGGGCGAACCCTCGAGCGAGTCCGAGATCGGCGATACCGTCAAGATCGGCCGCCGCGGCTCCCTGAGCGGGCGGCTCACCGTCCACGGCATCCAGGGTCACGTCGCCTATCCGCAGCTCGCGGAGAATCCCGTCCACACGCTGGCGCCTGCTCTCGCCGAGCTGACGTCGCGCCTCTGGGACGAGGGCAACGAGCACTTCGAGCCCACGACGTTCCAGGTGTCGAATCTCAACGCCGGTACGGGCGCGCCGAACGTCATACCCGGTGAGCTCAAGGCCCGCTTCAACCTGCGCTATTCGCCCGTGCAGACCGTCGCCAGCCTCAAGGAGACGGTCGAGGGGATCCTCCGCAAGCACGGCGTGAAATACACGCTCGAGTGGTACGTCTCGGGCGAGCCCTTCTACACGCCACCTGGACCGCTCTCGGATGCGGTCGTCGCGGCGGTCAAGGAGGTTACCGGCAAACCGCCCCGGCTCTCGACGAGCGGCGGCACGTCGGACGGTCGCTTCATCGCTCCGATGGGCGCGCAGGTCGTCGAGCTCGGCGTGGTCAACAAGACCATTCACAAGGTGAACGAGAACGTCCGCATCTCCGAGATCGACGCCCTGCACCGCATGTACTTCAACGTGCTGCGCAATCTCCTCACCTAGGTGAGGCACCGATGCCCTGGGCGGGTCTGATCGCGGTCGCCGGCGGCGCCGTACTCGGTGCATGGGCACGCTGGGGCCTGAGCGCGGTGCTCAACCCCGTGCTGCCGAGCCTGCCGCTCGGGACGCTCGCGGCCAATCTCGCCGGCGGCTTCCTGATCGGCATCACGCTGGCGCTCGGCGAATCGGTCGGCATCCCGCCGGTCGTCCGGTTGGGAGTCACCACGGGATTCCTCGGTGCACTGACCACCTTTTCCGCCTTCTCTGCCGAAGCGTTCTCGCTCATCGCGCGCGGTCAGTATGGCTGGGCGGCACTGCTCGTCGGCGCGCATACGGCAGGTTCCGTGCTGCTGACGGGAGCGGGGTTCGTGCTGACGCGCACCCTCCTTCGCGCGTCCTGACCACCTCACTCTTTCGCGCACTGTCGCGCATTCAGAACCTCGCGGTGAGACTGATCGAAAGGCCCGTGCCGAGAGCGTAGCGGTTCACGTCGACGCGTCCGCCGCCGAGCTTCTGGAATTCCTCGAAGTCCTCGCGGAAGAGATTCCGTGCCTCGAGGGCGAAGCTGAGCTCGTGCCCGAACGCGTCGAACCCCTGGCGGATCACGAGATCCACGATGGTGCCTGGATCCTGGAGGATGTCCGGCTGCCCGGGCCGCCCGCGCGCGGCGATGCGCTCTCCCACGTGTGTCGCGAGCAGCGTGATCTGCGTGCGCCGCGCCTCGTTCTCGATGCCGAGCTGCACGTTGGCGAGGTGCCGCGACTGCCCCTGCAGCCGCGCGCCGTCGCGCAGCAGGTCGACGGCGCGCCGCGGAGCGCCGTCGCCGGACAGCGGGAACACCAGATCGCCTTCCCTCACCTTCACTTCGGAATCCGTGTACGTGTAGTTGGCGGCGACGAACAGGCGGTTCTCGCCCCACCAGGCCGCGTCGATGGGCGGCCTGAAGTACTTGCGGATCTCCACCTCGGCGCCGTACAGCCTCGCTTCCGGTGCGTTGATGAAGGTCTGCTGCACCGTCGAGCCCGTGTCGTTGATGATCGACTCGATCGGACGGTCGAGCCGCTTGTAGAACAGGCCCGCGGTCAGGAACTCACCGGAGTCGAAGTACCACTCGTAGCGGGCGTCGAGATTGATGATCTCGGTATCGACCAGGAACGGGTTGCCGATGAAGAGGCGATCGCTGTCCGGATCGACGTACTGCTGGGGCGCGAGCTCGCGGAACTGCGGTCGGCCGATGGTCTTCGACGCTCCGATGCGAAGCTGCATGTCCTCGTAGAAGTTCCACGTCACGGTCGCGGCAGGCAGGAGGTAGTCGTTCTCGAGTGGCGGCGCGCTCGCAGGCGCCGGACCACCGAACAGATTGCGCGGCGTCACGAACTGCTCGGCGTCCTCGTAACGCACACCGATGGAGGCGCGGACGAGCGGGACGAGCTCGGCATCGAGCTGCACGTACGCTGCGCTCACCTCGAGGCCCGCGTCGTAGGCCGCGGCTCCGTCCGCACCCGTCGTCTCGCGCAGAGTCAGCCGTCCGGGACCGACGTTGACGTCCGAGAGCAGAAAGTCCACGCGCTGGCGCTGCACTTCGAGCGGCAGCGCGCCATCGAGCGCGAGCAGCCGGAACTCCCGCACCTCGGCCTCGCGATCGTTGTCAAGCCACGCCAGACCTGCGCTGATCACGGCGTCCTGGCGTCCCGACGCGCGCAATGTCCAGGTGAAGTCCAGACCTGCGCTGACGACGTCGTCTCTCACCTCGCCGAAGCGCGTGTAGTTCTGCTCCTGCGACGCGTTGTGCAGCCACGCATCGTCCACGAGGCGATAGCGGATACCCTTCTCGTACGGCGAGCTGCGGGACGTGGTGGCGTACGAGCCGCGCCAGTCGATCGTGAGCGCACCGAATGTGTGAGTACCGGTGAGCTGGGAGCCGAAAAGCTCCCGCTCGAACCACTCGGTGAAATCGTCACGCACGATGGCGCCGGCGCCTTCGTCGTTGCCCGCGCGGGTACGCGCTTCCTTCGTGGTCATGTGAATGTAGGTGTTCGTCCAGCCGAGGCGGTGATCGCCCCACTCCGCGCCGAAACCCAGCAGCCCGTTGAGCACCGCATCGTTCTGGGTGGACGTGAAGTCGTAGTCGGTGCGCGGCACGATGGCACCGTTCTCGACGATGCCTTCCTGCTGCCGGCCTCTTCGCGTCTGCCACGAGTTGTCGAAGCCGCCGACTGCAACGAAGCCCAGCGATCCCCAGCTCGTCTCGAAGCTGCGGCCGCCGGTGAGCTCCACGCTGAAATCCGGCTGCAGATCGTCCGTACGCTGGAGCAGGTTCACCGGCGCATTGGTGAAGCTGCGCCCGATCCGCTGCAGCTCCTCCGCCGAGAACGAGCTGGCGTCGATGCGTTTGCCCGTTGCGATCGCCTCGCGCAGCTCCCGCGGCATCTTCCGCGTGTCGTCGTCGAAACCGAGCAGATCCCAGCCGCCCCCGTCGTACGTGATCGCATCCCTGAACGTCGTCCGCGTGTCGCCACCCAGGCCTGCGGAAAACGAGAAGAACGGCTCGTCCGGCACTGAGATCGTCTGCATGTCGACGACGCCGCCGCCGAACTCGCCGGGATACTTCGCCGAGTACGTCTTCTGCACCGTGACGCCGGAGAGAATGCTGCTCGGGAAAAGATCGAGGGGCACCACGCGCTGCAGCGGCTCGGGGCTGGGAAGCGGCGAGCCGTTGAGGAGCGCCGCCGAATAGCGCTCGCCGAGACCGCGAACGTAGACGTATTTGCCCTGCGCGAGAGACAGACCCGTCACCCGCGTGAGTGCCGCGGCGGCCGTGTCGTCTCCCTGCCGCTCGAGATCCGCGGGTGTGATGAACGAAGCGATCTCGGGCGTGCGCACCATCGGATCGGGGATGTTCGAGCCGCGGACGAGAATCTCCTGGACCCCGCCATCGGAGATCTGCACGGTATCCACCGTCGCAACGTCAGGCACGGGGGCCTCCTGCGCGGACACCGCATGAGGCGCCACCAGCGCGGAAACGGTCAGCAGCACGGACCTGCGGTTCGGAATCGTCCTGTTCATCTCCGTTGCTCCCGGGTTCCAGTCAGCAGCTCGAATCGGCCGTGAGCCCGCACGTCCATCCCTGCCACCATGTGTCGTTGGCATCGCGCACCGCGCCGATGTAATCCACCTGCTGGAAGAAGGGACTGACCGACTTCAGATCCGCGTACGCCGGAACCGCCGCCTCGCTGGCGCCATTGACGAAGATGTCCGTGAGCGTCGAGGTATCCCCCACCACCGTGTTCGTGCCGGCCGCGAACAGCGCTGCCGCCTGCCCATCTGCGTCGTCGTCGAAAGCCTGCGGGCACGTGAAGAGCACCGAGTGGAACCGACCCGTCGTCGCCGCGTCGTCGACGTCGAGGCACGAGACGCCTGAGCCTGAAGTGATGCTGCCGATCGGGCGCGTGACGACCATGTTGTAGTACTGGACGTTCGCACCCTGGTTCATGAGGATCGCGGCGCCGCCGCCGTTGCGGCCGACGAGCGTGAAGTTGGCGATCTTCGGATTCGAGGGCGGCGAGAGCGACGGATCGCGATCGCTCACGTCGCTCATCTCGTTCATGCGATCGCCGCCGTTCGGCCGCTGGACCACGATGCCGAACTGCAGCGCGCCGCTGTAGCCGGAGTCGGTGTCGATGCTGTCGTCGTCGTTGCCCGTGAGCACGAGGTACCGTCCGTTCACGGTACCGCCGAACCACTCGATGCCGTCGTCGGAGCTGTTGTGCACCTGGACGTACTCGAACGTGGTGCCGCTGCCCACGCCGGCGAGCGTGATGCCGTTGAGCTCGTTGTTCGGCGCGACCTGGAAGCCCGAATGCATCACGCGCAGGTAGCGGATGGAGCCCGAGCTGTCCGCGGGACCGTTGCCACCGTAGAACGCGTTCGTGCCTTCCACCTGCGCTTCGCACTGCGCGTCACCTGCGGGGATGGTGCCGGCGCAGGTGTTGATCGGTGCGCGCCCGAGGATGACGAGACCGCCCCACTGGCCGATCGAATCCTCGGTCGTCGTTCCCTCGATGCTCTGGCGGCTCGTCATGATGACCGGCGCGTCCTTCGTCCCCTGGACGAAGATCTGCGAGCCGCGATTGATGACGAGGTAATCGAGCCCCGACGAGCCGTACAGGCGCACCCCGGCTTCGATCGTGAGCGTGCCCCGCTGCCGGTCCGTGCGCGGTGCGTTTACGTCACCGCCGAGATCCTGACCGACGTCGACTCGCCCGCTGATCGCGTAGACGATGCCTTCGCGCGCCGGCACGACGAGTCCCTCGACGCCGACGATGAGCGAGGGGAGCTGGCAGCTCCGCAGCGTCGCACCGGTGCGATCGACGATCGTTCCGACGTTCGTGAAGCCGGGTGGACAGTCCTCCGGCGGCCCCGAAGTCTGCGGCGGATCGGAAGGCTCCTGCGAAGGCGGAGGCGCCTGCACCGGCGGCGGTGCGAACACGGCTTCTCCCGGCGAGGCGACGTCGTCTGCGCCGCCGCACGCGCTCAGCGCAGCGGCGGCGCCGAAGGTCGTGAGCAGTGTCTTGAAATTGTTGTGTGCGGACATGCTTCGTTCTCCTGAATCTGTGCGGGGAAGCGCTCCGGTTCCGCCGGGGCGGCCGGACGTTCTGCGGTGTGAACCTCGTCTTTCGTCCGGCGCGCGCATTCTTTCGTCCGCGCGTGACAGCCTCCTGTCAGGAATCGGACAGTTGTGTGACAGGCGTGCGGCACGAGAAACGAGAAAAGGAAAGGCCCGCCGAAGCGGGCCTTTCTCTTCGCGAACGCTCTCTTCGAGCGCTTCAGGTGCCGACGACGCCTCCGTCGTTCTTCCAGATCACGAGCGTCGCGGAGCGCGGACGCGTCTCACCGCCCAGTCCTGGCCAGGTGCTGTTGCCGCGCTCGCCGGGATGCTGGATGTTGACGAACAGCGTGCGCCCGTCCGGCGTCGACGTGATGCCGGTGATCTCGCAGTCCCTCGGGCCGACGAGGAAGCGTCGCACCTCCCCCGTTTCCGGATCGGCTGCGAGCATCTGCTGATTGCCGAATCCGCGCTCCGGCGCGGAGTAGCCGTCGGTCTGGATCCAGAGTATTCCGTTGGGACCGGTCCAGCATCCGTCCGGGCTGTTGAACGTAGCGTCCTCACCGAGGAACGTGCGGCGGCGGGACCCCGGGAAGACCTGTGCGGCATAGCTCTCGTCGAGCCCTTCGGCCCGCACCGTCTCGAGCGTGGGACCGCCGAAAGCGAAGATCTCCCAGCGGAACCTGAGCGCCTCGTAGCAGCCGTCCTCTTCGCGCCAGCGGACGATGTGGCCATCGCGATTGCCGGCGCGAGGATTCACTGCGTCGACCGGCTGCGACGCGCTGCCGCGCTGCGTGTTGTTCGTCAGAGTGAGATAGACGTAGCCCGTGCGCTCGTCGATGGTCACCCACTCGGGGCGATCCATCTTCGTGGCGCCGACGGCGTCGGCCGCGGTCCGCGTGTTGACCAGAACGTCCGCCTGATTCCTGAACGGCCTGCGGTTCGCGGGATCCTGCGCCACCCACTCCGCGACGGCCCTGCGGAACTGCGGATCGCGATTATCGAGCGCGACCCAGCGGCCGGTACCGTCCTCGCTGAACACCGCGACGTAGAGCGTTCCGTCCTCGAGGAGCTCGTCTCTGCGCGCGCGCCCCGGGAAGTACGGCTTTCTGCTCACGAACTTGTACAGGTACTCGCCGCGCGCGTCGTCGCCCGAGTAGACGACCACGGGCCGCCCTGCCTTCACCGGTGCGACCCACGCGCCCTCGTGAGCGAAGCGACCGAGCGCCGTGCGCTTCTTCGGCACGCTCTCCGGATCGAAGGGATCGATCTCCACGATGTAGCCGAAGCAGTTCGCCTCGTTGCGGTAGTCGTCGCGCGCGCTCGCGCCGCGAGGCGTCGTGTCGAAACGCTCGAACTCGTCGCCGGGCGCGCGCCACCAGTCGTAACCGAACGTGCCCGTCGTGACCCCGTAACGCGCCTTCTCGCGCGGCAGCGGATTCTCGTCGGACTTGAAGTAGCCCGCCCAGTTCTCCTCCGCGGTGAGATACGTGCCCCAGGGGGTATGTCCCATGGCACAGTTGTTGAGCGTGCCGCGCGTGTAGTAGCCCTCGTGGTCGAAGCGCGTCCTCACGAATTCACTCCCCGCGACGGGTCCCGTGAGCTCCATGACCGTTTCGGCCGTGATGCGGCGGTTGTACCGGCCGCGGATCAGCCTCCACCGGCCATCGGGACGCCGCGCGATCTCGTAGACGCCCACGCCGTGCGAGGCGATCTCCTTGCGCACCTGATCGGGATCACGCTCGCCGGAATCGGCGCCGATGATCCCCGTCGGATGGAGAAAGGGCGGATCGATGTTCTCGTGATTGATGCACAGGAGGCCGCGCGCGTTGCCTGCCCGCCCCGGAAGCAGCGGGAAGAACCACATGCCGTCGTGGTGCGCGCCGACCTGCTGCTCGCGGTCGGTTCCGCTGTTGAAATCTCCAGGAATGTAATCGGGGGCACCGGGCAGGACGGGCTCACCCTCGGGTATCAGGATCTGGTAGCTGTAGCCCGGAGGCACGCGCACGCCATCTTCGAACGAGTGCGGCACGGGCTCGAATCCGAGGAGCTTCCGCTCGTGTCCGTGCCCGTGTCCCTGACGTTCTCCGCCTCCGTGCTTCGGCCAGTGGTCGTGATGCCCGCGTCCCTGGGAGAACGCGAATGCGCGTCCCGTGAGTATCGCCCCGACCGCCGCGGCCACACCGCCGCGCAGCACGTCGCGCCGACCGTAGCGGCGCGCGATGATCCCGGAAAGCTCCGGGTTGGCCGAAGTGCTGCACTCGGTGTCATGGCCGGCGCCGACGATGGCGCGCGTCGATGTCTCTTCCACGTGAATCCTCCCCGCTCGGCTGTTGCAGTGAGCGGCGCCATTAGGGCGGAGGAATGTGAACGGCGGTTGACGTCGAGGTGACGGATACGCGTCGTCCCGGCACGCCACGCGTGCCGGTGAGCACGGGAAGTGCCCGCGTCGGGAAGCCTCAGCGGCGGGTGTTGCCGTACATGCCGAGCACGCCGAGCGCGGCAGCCCAGATGAGCACCCACGCCGGCATGGAAAGGCCGAGGAAAGTCCAGTCGATGACCGCGCACTCACCGCCGGCAGTGAGCACCCGCCGCACGACCTGGGTGAGCGGGAACATCTCCAGCATGGCCTCGAGCGGGGCACCGCAGGCAGGCACCGTGCCGGGGGGCAGGCTCTGGATGTACACGTGACGCGC
This sequence comes from Pseudomonadota bacterium, assembly GCA_003242685.1. Taxonomy (GTDB): domain Bacteria; phylum Pseudomonadota; class Gammaproteobacteria; order Steroidobacterales; family Steroidobacteraceae; genus ZC4RG24. The sequence continues at coordinate 28,818 of QGVD01000040.1, forward strand.
GGCGACGCCGACGCCGGCGAGCGCCGTGAGCAGGATCAGGATCGCGTACACGTACCGACCCCAGCCACGGGGGTGATGCAGGGCGGCGAGCAGGAAGACGACGCCGGTGGCGGCGATCGCCACGCGCTGGAAGATGCAGAGCGGACACGGCTCCAGGCCGAGCCCGTACTGCGCGTAGAGCGCGTAGCCGAGGAGCCCGGCGCAGGCGAGGAAGCCCGCGATGTTGGCGAGTCGTCGGGAGATCACGCGCCGATGATAGTACAGCGCGGCCGTCCGCATCAGCGTCTCGGTGCGCGGGACTCGAGCTCCCGCAGCTCGCGCTCGACGTCGTCGAGCGAGGTATGGCGCACGTCCCTGCCGTGCGCCATGTAGATGACGTACTCGCCGATGTTCTTCGCGTGATCGCCGATGCGCTCGAGCGCGCGTACGATCCACATGACGTCGAGCACGCGGCTGATGGTACGCGGATCCTCCATCATGAACGTGATGGACTGGCGCTGGATCGCCTCGTACTCCTCGTCCACCGCCTGATCCTGACGCGCGACCTTGAGGGCCGCTTCCGCGTCGATGCGCGCGAAGGCGTCGAGCGCGTCATGGAGCATCTGCGCGACCAGCCGCGCGATGTGCTTGACCTCGCGGTACCTGTCGGGAGGACGCTCCATCGACGCGAGGCGCGAGGCGATGTACGCGATCTTCTCCGCCTCGTCACCGATGCGCTCGAGATCCGTGATGGTCTTGATGATCGCGACGATCAGCCTGAGGTCACCGGCCGCGGGTGCGCGCGTCGCGAGAATGCGGCTGCATTCCTCGTCGATCGACACTTCCATGGCGTTGACGCGGTAGTCGTCGCGCGCGACGGCCTCACCGAGCGCGCTGTCCCCTTCGATCAGCGCCGTCACGGCCTTCTCGAGCTGCTGCTCGACCATGCCTCCCATGGAGAGCACCTTGTTGCGCACGCGCTCGAGGTCCTCGTTGAAGCGGCGCGAGATGTGATGGGAGAAGTCCGCGGTTTCCATGGTTCGCCGTCCTCGGCCGCGCTGACGCCGGCACTGACTCGAGACGATGATAGATCAGACGCCTACGGTGTTCTCTTCGCGTCCCGCCGCGATGCGCTCGGGCGGGAAATGACAGGTGAACGTGCTGCCGCGCCCCGGCGTGCTCTCGATCTCGAGCGTCGCGCCATGGCGCTGCAGGACGTGATTCACGATCGAGAGCCCGAGCCCCGAGCCTCCGGTCTCGCGCGAGCGGCCCGGATCGACCCGGTAGAAGCGCTCCGTGAGCCGCGGAATGTGCTCCGCGGGGATACCGATGCCCGTGTCTGTGACACTGAAATGACACCCGTCCTCGTCGGCCCACCAGCGCAGTTCGATGGTACCGTCCTCCGGCGTGTACTTCGCGGCGTTGTCGACCAGATTCGCGAACGCCGAGTGGATTTCCGACTCCACGCCGATGAGACGCACGGCGGAGTCGATGTGCACGCGGATCTCGCGCGGGTGCCGGGGCCGCTCGAGCACGTCCTTGCGCAGAAGCGCGAGCATCGCGGGCACGTCGATCGGCTCGCCCTCGACGTGCTCTTCGCTCGCCTCGATGCGCGAAAGCTCGAGGAGATCACGGATGAGCGTCATCATGCGCTCCGCCTGACGACGCATTTCCGCGATGGGCCCCTGCAGCCCGGGATCGAGCGTCGGGTCCTGAGCGAGCGTCTCCAGATAGCCTGCGATCACGGTGAGCGGCGAGCGCAGCTCGTGCGAAGCGTTCGCGACGAAGTCCTTGCGCACTTCCTCGAGACGCATCTGCCGCGAAACGTCGCGCACGAGGAGCAGGAGCTGCCCTTCTCCGTAAGGCACCGCCTGGATCGACAGGAACCGCGCGTCGGGCTGGATGATCACCGGCGATTCGAACCGGCCGAGCTCGAGGTAGCGCGCGAACGCGGGCTGACGCAGGAGATTGTCGATGCGCAGACCGATGTCGGCACGCCTCAGGTGCAGCAGCCGCGCGGCCGTGCGGTTGAACCAGACGATCTCGCGACCCGCGTCGAGAATGACGACGCCGTCCGGCAGCGCGGCCGTCGAGCGGTCGATCTGCCTGAGGAGCTGCACGAAGCGCTGCTTGTGATAGCGCTTGCGCCGATGCAGCCGCACGACCTGCGCGATGACCTCACCCCAGAGGCCTCGCGCATCCGGCGGGTCGGCGATGCTCCGGTGACGCAGCCATCGGTCGAGCCGGTAGAGCGTCGCCAGATGCCACCCGAGGTACAGCGCCAGCGTCGCCGCGAGCCCTGCCCAGACGTTCCCGAGCAGCCAGCCGACGAGCACGCCGAGCGCCGCCGCCGCGAGAACTCGCACCGCTGCGTACCACCAGGCCTGAGTCTCGACTGACATGAACACCAACCGCCGTCCGGCCTCGGGGACGCGCCGACGCTGCGCCTTCAGCCCGTGCGCGCCGAGAAGCGGTAGCCGGCGCCGCGCACCGTCTGGATGAAGCGATCGTATCCGAATGCCTCGAGCGCCTTGCGCAGCCGCCGGATGTGCACGTCGATCGTCCGCTCCTCGATGTAGACGCTGCCACCCCAGATGCGATCGAGGAGCTGCTCACGGCTGTAGACGCGCTCGGGATGCGTCATGAAGAACTCGAGCATCCGGTACTCGGTCGGACCGAGCGGTACCGTACGGTCGCCGACCGTGACGCGATGGCTCGCCCGATCGAGCACGAGGCCGTCGAACTCGACGCGCTCTTCGCCGTCACCGCCCGAGACTCTCCTCAGCACCGCGTTGATCCGCGCGACGAGCTCGCGCGGCGAGAAGGGCTTGGTGATGTAGTCGTCGGCGCCGCCTTCGAGACCCGCGACCCTGTCGCTCTCCTCCGCACGGGCGGTGAGCAGGATGATCGGCAGCTCGCGCGTGTCGCGGTCGCGCTTGAGCGCGCGCGTGAGCTCGAGGCCGCTCATGTCGGGAAGCATCCAGTCGACGAGCAGCACGTCGGGCCGGCGGTCGGCGAGCTGCAGGCGCGCCGAGCGGCAGTCCTCCGCCTCGCGCACCTCGAATCCGGCGCGCCTGAGGCCGAAGGCGATCATCTCACGGATCGGGCGCTCGTCCTCGACGATGAGTACCTGCTTGGCCGGCATGCGGTCGTCACTCGTGTGGCGTGCATATTACAGCCGTGCCGCATGACAGATTCATGACGGCCCGGAAAGCCGCGTGTCACTCGCGTGACGGCGGCGTCGCGACCTCGTCGCGAAGATAGACGGGCACCGCATGCTCGGGTGCGACGGTCCTCCCCGCCAGGACTTCGGGCACTGCGAGCCTCGCGATCTCGACCGCTCTCGGCAGCAGATCCGGATAGAGGCCCGCGAAACCGACGCGCGCTTCGAGCTGCGGATAGACGCGAAAGCCGCGCCCGGCGCCGTGGACCGCACCGTTCCAGTGCGAGGGCGGCTCGACGGTCTCGGGCCTGCCTACGCGCTCGGGACCGGCTGCGCGTGCAAGTCCGTCCTCGCCGCGCTCGAAGCAGCCCCAGTACACCTCCTGCATGCGCGCGTCGTTGCAGACGAGAACACGAACGACGGACGCATCCGCGTCCATCGCGCGCTGCGCGACCGCCTGCAGATCGGAGACGGGCACGACCGGCACGCCGGCACCGAACGCGAGCCCCTGCGCGATGCTCGCCGCGAGGCGCACGCCCGTGAATCCTCCCGGGCCGCGGCCGAATGCGATCGCATCGAGATCATCGAGACGCAGCTCCGCGCCGGCGAGCAGCTCGTCGACCATCGGCAGCACGCGATCGGCGTGCCCGCGCCCGAGCTCGGCCTCCCGGCTCGTGATGCGTTCTCCGTCGAGGAGCGCGACGGAGCAGCATTCCGTCGCGGTATCGAGCGCCAGCAGTCTCATGCCGTCCGCGTCTCGCATACCGGCGTCGCTCGCGGTGCGTGCTGAATCAGAAAGCGCCGGGCTTCCGCGCCATCGCGCGTGACTCTCATGGGCGGCAGCGCCGAGAGCAGCACGCGGCCGTAGCTGCGTTCCGTGAGGCGCGGATCGCAGATGACGACGGCGCCGAAGTCCTCCTCGCTGCGGATCAGCCGACCCACGCCCTGCTTCAGCGCGAGCGCCGCTTCGGGAAGCTGGTAGTCGCGGAACGCGTTCCCGCCGCTCGATTGCAGGTGCTCGATGCGCGCGCGCACGAGCGGATCGTCGGGCGAGGCGAAGGGCAGCTTGTCGATGATCACGAGACGCAGCGCCTCACCCTTGACGTCGACGCCTTCCCAGAAGCTCGCCGTGCCGAGCAGCACACCGTTGCCGTCCTCGCGGAACGCCTTCAGGAGCTGCTCGCGCGGCGCCTCGCCCTGCACGAAGAGGCGATACGGCGGATTGTCGCCCCAGCGCTCGCGCAGGAGCTGCGCGCCGCGTGCGAGCGCGCGATGACTCGTGAAGAGCACGAACGCTCCGCCGGCTGCAGCCTCGATCAATTGCGCCGCGAGATCGATGACCGCCGGTCCGTGCGCCGGGGACGAAGGATCGGGCAGATCCGTCGGCAGATACAGCAGCGCCTGCCGCTCGTAGTCGAACGGGCTGTCGATTCTGAGCGTCGCGGCGTCGTGCAGACCGAGCCTTCCCGTGAAGTGGCTGAAGTCTTCGCCCAGCGAGAGCGTCGCGGACGTGAAGATCCACGCGCAGCGATGCGCGTCGACGAGCGCGCGGAAGCGCGGCGCGACGTCGAAGGGCGTGAGACTCAGAGTGAAACCGCGCTGAGTGATCTCCACTGCACGTGCGCCTTCGAGCTCGCGAGGCGGCTCTGCGCGCCCAGCGGGAGGAGCAGCCTCTCCCGCCGGTTCGCCGGCTTGGGCGGGATTGGGGGCGCCCCGGGGGCCCCGATTTGGGCCGCGAGCGCCCCCCGCGCGG
>QGVD01000041.1 GCA_003242685.1 Pseudomonadota bacterium
TCTCCCGCTTGCGCTCGCGCATCTTCTCCCGCGGCAGCTTCGTCGCGTACAGCCGGACGAGCTCGGCGCGCCTGCGCACGCACAGTGAGACATACTCGAGCTGCCGTGCCCGCCGCTCGCGCAGACGCTCGAGCTGAGCCTCGCGCCGGCGCACCGCGAGCCAGCGCTCGAGGCCCGCCTGCTCCACCGCCACGGCGAAAGCCTCGTTGAATTCGGTGTCACCCGGCACGTACACGACCTGGTGCGCGAGCTCGTGGAATACGATCGCCGCGAGCTCACTGTCGCCGTAGCCGAGCATCGTGTTGAGCACGGGATCCGCGAAGCGGCCGAGCGTCGAGTACGCCGGGACGCCGGCGACGAGCACGTCGTGGCCTTCGGCGCGCAGGCGCTCGGCAAAGGCGCGCGCACGCTGCTCGCTGAAATAGCCGCGGTAGGACACGCAGCCCGCGATCGGGAAGCACCAGCGCAGCGGGTGAATCGAGAACTCCGGCGTCGCGACGACGTTCCAGACGACGTACGGCCGGCCGAGATCCGCGTAGCTCCGGTAGCTGCCGTTGTCGGGCAGGCCGAGCTCACGCGAGGCGAACTCGCGTGCAGCACCGAGCTCGAGGAGTCTGAACCGCAGATCGCGCGGGGTGCTCGGATCGGCGATCACTTCCTCGATCGGCCGGCGCTGCTGCATCACCTGCCACTGCCCGCGCGCCGCCTGCAGGAGATACGTCGTTCCGCAGCCGCTCAGTGCCGCGATTACCACGGCGAGCAGCAGTGCACGTGGAGCGAAGCGGCCGTGAGAGAAGGATCTGCGGGGATTCGACCCGGGCTCGGTTAACATGAGTGCATGGAAGTCTACTTGGTCGGCGGCGCCGTCCGTGACCGCCTGCTCGGACTGCCCGTGCGCGAGCGCGACTGGGTCGTGGTCGGAGCCGAGCCCGCCGAGCTCGAACGGCAGGGCTTCGTGCCCGTCGGGCGCGAGTTCCCCGTGTTCCTGCATCCCGAAACGCACGAGGAGTACGCGCTCGCGCGCCTCGAGCGCAAGGTCGCGCCCGGCTACCGCGGCTTCGTCACGCATTTCTCGCCGGACGTCACGCTCGAGGAGGATCTCAGACGCCGTGATCTCACGATCAATGCGATGGCCGAGAGTTCCACGGGCGAGATCATCGATCCTTACGGCGGCCGCCGCGACCTCGAGAACCGCGTCCTGCGTCACGTTTCGGAGGCTTTCGTCGAGGATCCCGTGCGCGTGCTGCGCGTGGCGCGGTTCGCGGCCCGCTTCGCCGACCTGGGCTTCACCGTTGCCGACGAAACACGCGAGCTCATGCGCAGGATGGCGGCATCCGGCGAGCTCGATGCGCTCGTTCCCGAGCGGGTCTGGCAGGAAACCGAGCGGGCGCTCGCTCAGAGCCGGCCGGATGTCTATTTCGAGGTGCTGCGCGACTGCGGTGCGCTCGCGATCGTCTTTCCCGAGGTCGACGCCCTTTTCGGCGTGCCGCAACCCGAGCGCTGGCATCCGGAGATCGACACGGGCGTGCACACGATGCTCGCGCTGCGGTGCGCGGCGAGACTGAGCGAATCGACGGCCGTGCGCTTCGCCGTGCTCGCGCACGATCTCGGCAAGGCGCTCACGCCGCGCGAGCACTGGCCGAGCCACCATGGACACGAGGAGGCGGGCGTCGCGCCGATCGAGGCGCTCGCGAGCCGTCTGCGGATTCCCGGCGAGCATCGCGATCTTGCGCTGCTCGCGGCCCGTCATCACACGAAGGTGCATCGCGCGCTCGAGCTGCGCCCGGGGACGCTGCTCGAGCTGCTCGAGACGACGGACGCTTTCCGCCGTCCCGAGCGCTTCGCCGACCTGCTGCTCGCATGCGAGGCTGACGCCCGCGGCCGCGCGGGACTCGAGGATCGTCCCTACCCTCAGGCCGAGTACCTCCGGCGCGTGCACTCCGTGGCCGCGAGCACGTCGCTCACCGAGAACGAAAGGCAGGGGCTCGCGGGCCCTGCGATCGGCGCGAAGCTGCGCGAGAAGCGGCTCGCCGCGATCGCGGCACTGCGTGCCGGCACGAAGAACGAGCACCCCTGAGCGTCGCGTCCGTTCAGTAGAACAGCGCGACGATGACGCCTGCGAGCAGGAGGCGGTAGATCGCGAAAGGCGCGAACCCGATCCGCGCGATGAACTTCAGGAAATAGTGGATGCAGGCGTAGCCGACGACTGCGGAAACCGCCACGCCGATCAGCATCTCGCGAACGGCCACCGTGCCTTCGGAAGTGAAGAACCGGTAGCCCTCGTACGCGCCGGCCATGGCGATGCCGGGAATCGCGAGCAGGAAGGCGAAGCGCGCCGCCGCCTCACGGGTGAGACCGAGCGCGAGCGCCGCGCTCATCGTGATACCCGAGCGCGACGTGCCGGGCACGAGCGCGAGCGCCTGCGCGCAGCCGATGAGGAGCGCCTGCCCGACCGAAAGTGAGCTCTCGCTGCGTGAGCGCGCCGACAGGCGATCCGCCAGCCACAGCACGATGCCGAACACGGCGAGCTGGAATGCGACGACGAGCGGGCTGCGCAGCTTCTCCTCGATGACGTCGTTGAACAGCAGACCCACGACGCCGACCGGAATGGTGCCGACGATCAGGTTGAACGCGAGCCGTCCGTGAGGATCCTCGCGATCGCCGCTCACGAAGGCGATTCCGCCGCGCGCGAGCGGCAGCAGGTCGCGCCGGAAGTACACGAGCACACCGAGCAGCGTGCCGACGTGCACGGCGACGTCGAACGCGAGTCCCTGATCCGTCCAGCCGAAAAGCCGCGGCAGGAGCACGAGATGTCCCGAGCTCGAGATGGGCAGGAACTCGCTCAGTCCCTGAACCGTCGCGAGCAGGACCGCCTGCCACCACTCGATCATGGTCTGCATCGAGAAGATTCCGTGTTGCTCTAGAGTGAGTCGCGCAGATCCTGCAGGGCGAAGCCGCCGAGCGGCTCGTCGAGCCCTCTCACGAGCGCCATCACCTTGAAGGCTTCGCCCATCTCGCCGGGCAGCAGCAGCCGGCGTGCCTCGCCGGCCACCTTCACCTGCTCACGAAGATCCGTGCTCCGGGCGGCCGCGAGAGTATCGATCCCCGTCGCGAGCAGGAATGCCGCCTGAGTCGCAAATCCGGCGACGTCGAGTCCGCTCTCGAGCGCGGCTTCGGCGACGCGTGTGAAGTCCACCCAGGCCGTGATGTCCTGCACGCCGACGTTCGCGAGCGGATCGTCGTGCACGCGCTGCCGGAAATGGCAGCGCAGTGTGCCGGTCGTGCGCTGCGGATGGTAGTAGTGCGCGCGCGGCAGGCCGTAGTCGAAGAGCAGCAGTGCACCGTGCCCGAGCCGCTCCGCAACGGTCGCGACCCACGGTCCCGTCCTGAGACACAGCTCCGAGCGGTAGCCATCCGGCAGCGGCTCGGGCAGCTGCGTGAAGAGCGACTCGCATTCGGCACGCAACGTCTCGCTCGCATCGGACTCCCGCTCGACGAAGGAGCCGTCCTCTGCGAGCGCGACGCCAAGCTCGCGGATCCCGCCATCACGCAGCACGAAGCGCCGCACGGGCAGCGCGTCGAGCACTTCGTTCGCGAGCATCAAGCCGGTGATCGGCGCGTCTGGCAGCCGGTCGAGCCACCTCACGCGCTCGCGCAGATGCCGAGGAAGCTGCGCGATCCGCTCCTCCTGGCGTGCGCGCAGATCGGCGCTCACCTCGAGGATCGAGTAGCGCTCGGGGAAAACGTCGAGCGATGCGAGCTCGTCCAGAATGACGGCCGCCATGCGGCCGGTTCCCGCGCCGAACTCGAGGATCTCGCCGCCGGTGCGCGCAAGGAGCTCGGCGCACTGGCGCGCGACGCAGCGGCTGAAGAGATCTGACACCTCGGGGGCGGTCACGAAATCGCCGCCGGGACCGAGCTTGACGCTGCCCGCGCTGTAGTAGCCGAGCCCTGGCGCGTACAGCGCGAGATCCATGAAGGTCTCGAAATCGATCCACCCGCCGGCATCGGCGATGCGCGAGCGGATCAGCGCCGCGAGCGCCGCCGAATGCGCGGCTTCCTCGGGCGTGAGGGGTGGAAGGATTGAGAGCTCGTGCGATGCGGTCATAATCGGAGGGCATGTCCGAACCGACACGACAGCCCCTCGCCGGCAAGACCGTGCTCATCACGGGCGGCGCGCGCCGCATCGGCGCCGAGATCGCGCGCACCCTCCATGGTGCGGGCGCGAACATCGTGCTGCACTACCGCAGCTCCGAAGCCGACGCGAAGGCACTGCAGAGCGAACTCGAACGTGCGCGCAGCGGCTCGGTGTGCTGCGTGCAGGCGGATCTGCTCGATGTGCGGACTCATGCGAGGGTCGTCGACGCCGCACGCGAGGCCTTCGGACGCCTCGACGTGCTCGTGAACAACGCCTCGACGTTCTATCCCACCACGCTCGGCGAGATCACCGAAGCGCACTGGGACGAGCTCGTCGGCACGAATCTCAAGGTACCGCTGTTTCTCTCGCAGGCGGCCGCCGCCGCGCTGCGCGCCGCGCGAGGACTCGTGATCAACCTGGTGGATATCCACGCGTTCCGCCCTCTGCGCCGCTATCCGGTGTACTGCGCGGCGAAGGCAGGCCTCGTCATGCTGACGAAGTCGCTCGCGCGCGAGCTTGCGCCCGAGGTGCGCGTCAACGGCATCGCGCCCGGTCCCGTCCTGTGGCCCGAGGACGGTCTCCAGCCCGAGGTGCAGGCCCATATCATCGATCGCACGCTGCTCAAGCGTCCGGGCTCGCCGCAGGACATCGCACGCACCGCGCTCTTCTTCGCCGCCGACGCGCCGTACGTCACCGGTCAGATCCTGGCGGTCGACGGCGGTCGGAGCGTCGCCTGGTAGCGGCCGGCACCGGTATGAGCGGGTGGGCGGCGCGATCGAAGCGCTCCCAGAGCTCGCCGATCGTCAGCCCTTCGGTCGGATGCCGGACCTCGGGCGCCAGCTCCGCGAGCGGGCCGAGCATGTACGCGCGCTTCAGGAGATCGGGCCGCGGGAGCCTGAGGCCGGGCTCGTCGCTCACCTGATCGCCGTAGAGCAGGATGTCGAGATCCATGGTGCGAGGCGCCCACCGTGGCGCGCCGGGCGGCCGCCCGCACAGCGCCTCGATCTGCTGCAGCCGCGCGCGCACTTCGCGCGCGGGCAGCTCGGTCGTGAAACCCGCCACGAAGTTGATGAAATCCTCGCCCTCGAAACCGACGGCGGCGTTGCGGTACCAGCGAGAGAACCGCACGCCGGGGAATGCCCGTTCGAGCTCTTCCGTCGCGAGCGCGAGATGACGCTCCGGCTCGACGTTGCTTCCGGCCGCGACGTAGACGTCGGGCATCAGGCGCTCTCCTGCTCGAGATCGGCGCGCGTCCGCTCGATCGTCACGCCCACGTCGCGCGAACCGCGTATGGCACCCGGCTTGTTGATGCTGATGCGCACCCATTCGATGTCGAACTCCCTGAGGAGCAGCATCGCCGCGCGGTGCGCCAGCGTCTCGACCAGATGGAACTCGGAAGACTCGACGAACGCGATCATGCGCTTCGCGACCTTCTTGTAATCGAGCGTGTCGGCGACGCTGTCGGTGCGGGCCGCGCGGCGGCAGTCGACGGGCAGCTCGAGATCGATGACGACGGTCTGCTTGACCCGCCGCTCCCACTCGATGAAGCCGATGATGCACTCGACGGTGAGGCCACGAAGAAAGATGCGATCGCCGGAGCTGGGAATGGTCATGTCTGCGAAGAAATGAAGGAAATGGAATTCAGACCGCGATGGGAGTGAGCGATTCGAGCGGCCAGCGGGCGAGCGCACGGATCGCGAGCGGATCGTGCTGGCCCGCCGCGAGCCTGGCAAGTCCCGCGACGGCGATCATCGCGGCGTTGTCGGTGCAGAACTCGATGCGCGGATAGTAGACGCGCCCGCCGTATGCGGAGACGGCGTCCGTGAGCCGCCCGCGCAGCGTGCGATTGGCGCTCACACCGCCGGAGACGACGAGAACGTCGAGCCCCGTCTGTTCGAGCGCGCGCAGCGCCTTCACCGTCAGTGTCTCGACGATGGCTTCCTGCACGGCGTACGCGACGTCGGCCTTCAGCGCGTCGGTGAGCTCGCGGCCGCGTACGGCCTGCGCCACCGCGGTCTTGAGTCCCGAGAAGCTGAATTCGAGCCCGGGCCGGTCGAGCATCGGTCGCGGGAACTCGAAAGCGCCCGCCCGCCCGCGTTCCGCAAGCGCGGCGAGCTGCGGTCCGCCCGGATACGGGAGGCCCAGGAGCTTCGCCGTCTTGTCGAAAGCCTCGCCGGCGGCGTCGTCCCGCGTTTCCCCGAGCAGCTCGTAGCGGCCGATGCCCTGCACTTCGATCAGCATCGTGTGGCCGCCCGACACGAGCAGCGCCACGTGTGGAAACGGAGGGGGATCGGGCTCGAGGAGAGGCGCCAGCAGATGGCCTTCCAGGTGGTGGACCCCGATGGCAGGCACGCCCCACGCGTAGGCGAGACTCCGGGCGAGCGCCGCGCCGGTCAGCAGCGCGCCGATCAGGCCGGGTCCAGCGGTGTAGGCGACCCCGTGCAGGTCCTCGGGACGCGTGTTCGCCTTCTCGAGCGCGCTTCTGACGAGCGGCAGGAGCCTCCGGACATGGTCCCGGGATGCGAGCTCCGGCACCACGCCCCCGTAGATCCGGTGCAGATCCACCTGGCTGAAGAGCTCATGGGCGAGGAGCCCCCGCGTCCGGTCGAGGACGGCGGCGGCGCTCTCATCGCAGGAGGATTCGATGGCCAGGATGCGCATGAAACGGCTGAAAACAGGGGTTAACTTTGCCTTTTGGCACGGGGCTCATTTAGAATCGCGGCCCCCGTCCCCATAGGGGCCGGACAAAATTCAAGCCAGATCAGGAACTTGAGGTTTCGATGCCGAGCGTTCGTGTACGCGAGAACGAGTATTTCGATGCCGCCCTGCGCCGATTCAAGCGCGCCTGTGAGAAAGCGGGAATTCTCACCGAGCTGCGTCGGCGCGAATTCTACGAGAAGCCCACTCAGGAACGGAAACGCAAGAGGGCTGCCGCGATCAAGCGGCATCTGAAGCGCCTCGCGCGCGAGAACATGATTCGCCCGGGCCGCTGAGCACGGCGAAGGTTCTCTCCTGCCGAATTCCGGCTTCCATCTTCGAAGGGCGGTGAGGCGAGCATGACGCTCAAAGAGCGCATCACGGAAGACATGAAGAACGCCATGCGGAGCGGCGACAAGGAGCGCCTCGCGACGCTCCGCATGATCCTCGCCGCGATCAAGCAGCGCGAGGTGGACGAGCGGACCCAGCTCGACGACAGTCAGGTGGTCGCCGTCCTCGAGAAGATGGTGAAGCAGCGCCGCGAGTCGATCGCGCAGTTCCAGTCGGGCGGTCGCGAGGATCTCGTCGCGAAGGAGTCCGCCGAAGTCGCGGTGCTGCAGTCCTACCTCCCCGAGCAGCTCTCCGATGCCGAGATCGACGCCCTGATCACCGAGGCGATCGCCGCCACCGGTGCCACGTCCGTCAAGGACATGGGCAAGGTGATGGGCGTCGTGAAGAGCAAGGCGCAGGGCCGCGCGGACATGGGCGCCGTGAGCGCCCGGGTCAAGGCCCGTCTGTCGGGCTGAGTCTCCCCGCACTCGAGACCCTTATCCCGGGGCGCCCGGCCGGCACACTCCCGCGGGCGCCGCCTGCACTGTAGCCCCCGGATGCCGAGACGGTAGACTTCGCCCATGCCCTTCGGTCGCGGTTTCGTCACGGCGGCGCTGCTCATCCTCATCGTGCTCTCGTGCATCACCGTCGCGCGGCGGCTCGAGCGCGAACGCCGGCTGATCGCGAAGCTCCGCGCACGGGGCGCCGTCGATGCCGAGCACGCGATCCCTCTCGTTCGCCTCAGCGACGACGAGCAGGACACCGCGGAGTCGCTGGTCCACGCCGGCGTGCTGCGCAGCCGGAACGAGCGCTGCTACATCGCGTCGGAGGAGCTCGGCCCCTTCCGCCGCAAGCGCGCCCGGCTCGCGCTTTCCGGTATCGTCGCGGCCGTCTTTCTCGTGTTTCTCGTCGCCGGCCTGATCCTGTGGCGCTGAAGTGCGCATGGGACGCATTCCCCAGACCTTCATCGACGAGCTGATCGCACGCAGCGACATCGTGGAGGTCATCGGCGCGCGCGTGCAGCTGAAGAAAGCCGGGCGCGAGTACAAGGCGTGCTGCCCCTTCCACAGCGAGAAGACGCCGTCGTTCTGGGTGAGCCCGGAGAAGCAGTTCTATCACTGCTTCGGCTGCGGCGCGCACGGCACGGTGCTCGGCTTTCTCATGGAGCACGACCGCATGTCCTTCCCGGAGGCGGTCGAGGAGCTCGCTGCGAGGCTCGGTCTCGAAGTTCCGCGCGAAGGCGGCAGCGACGGCGAAGCGCGCCGCCCCGAGGAGAGTCTCTACGAGCTCATGGGTCGCGTTGCGGGCTTCTATGTGGACTGTCTCGCGCGCGACGAGCGCGCGCGGCAGTACCTCGCACGACGCGGCCTCACCCGGCAGATCATCGAGCGGTTCCAGATCGGCTACGCGCCTGACTCCTGGAACGAGGTGCTGAAGCACTTCGGCACGAGCGATCAGTCGCGGCGGCAGCTCGCCGAGCTCGGGCTCATCGTCGAGCGTGAACGCGGAGCGCCGCGCGACGGCGAGCGTCACTACGACCGCTTCCGCGATCGCATCATGTTCCCGATCCGCGATGCGCGCGGCCGCGTCATCGCCTTCGGCGGACGCGTGCTCGACCAGGGCGAGCCGAAATACCTCAACTCACCCGAGACGACGCTTTTCCACAAGGGTCGGGAGCTGTACGGCCTCTACGAGGTGCGACAGTCGCGTGCGCCGCTGCGCCGGCTGCTCGTCGTCGAGGGGTACATGGATACGGTGCGCCTGCATCAGTTCGGGATCCCGTATGCGGTGGCGACACTGGGAACGGCCACGACGCCGGAGCACTTCAAGCGCATCTTCCGGCTGGTGAGCGAGGTCGTGTTCGCATTCGACGGCGATCGTGCGGGACGCACCGCCGCGTGGCGGGCGCTCCAGCACGCGCTTCCCGAGGCGCGCGAGGGGCGTGAAATCCGCTTTCTGTTCCTTCCCGAGGGCCACGACCCGGACTCGCTCGTGGGCGAGGAAGGTCGCGAGGCGTTCGAGCGCCGGCTCGAGGCTGCGCTGCCGCTTTCCGAGTACCTCGTGCGCACCCTCGCCGAGCAGGCGGATCTGTCGCACGCGGACGGCCGTGCGCGCTTCGCGGAGGCCGCCCGCCCGCTCGTCGCGAGAGTGCCCGAGGGCGTCTATCGGGAGCTCCTGCTCGCCCGCATCGCCGAAACCATCCGCCTGTCGCCCCAGCGGCTGCAGGAGCTGTGGGGAGGATCGGGTCGCCCTGCTGAAGCCCCGACGAGCGCACCGCCACGGCCCCCGCTTCCCGCCCGGCGCCGGACGAGCGCGGGCCGGGGGGGACTGGTGCGCCAGGCCGTGAAGCTCCTCGTGCACTTCCCCGAGCTCGCCGGCCGCCTGCAACCGGAAAAAGTGGAAGCCCTCCTGAGACTGGAGACGCCCGGGGCGCAGTTTCTGAATGGACTGATCAACGAGCTCCGTGCACGGCCGGCCCGGACGACCGCGCAGGTGCTCGAGCGCTGGCGCGACCGCCCGGAAGGTGAAAAGCTCGCAAGGCTGGCCGCCGAGGAGAATCTGGTGCCGGATGCGGCCGCAGGTGCGAAGGAACTCGATACCGCGCTCGATCGTCTGCTCGAGGAAGCCGGCAGGCAGCGCATCGACCGGCTGCTCGAGAAGGATCGGGCGCTGGGCCTGACAGCCGAGGAAAAGCTCGAGCTTCAAGGACTTATGACAAAACTGAGCGGCCCGCGCCCGAGCTCGGGCCGCCCTTGAAATTTGGAAGTTCTGCACTCGTGAAATAAAATTGCGCGCTTTGCTTTGGCGCCCCTTGAGTTGGCCTCTCGGACAACCACATAGGGGAACTAATCCGTCCGCCCCCAGCTCGTCATGACACGCAAGCAAAAGACTTCCGCAGCCGCAGTCAGGAAACGCGTACCCGCGAAAGCGCGCCCCTCGAAGTCCGCCGCCGCCCGATCCGGCGCGGCGCGCGAGAAGACGCGCTCCCGTACGCCGGTCGTTGCAAAGAAGGTCCCGGCGGGCGCGCAGCGCGCCGAGGAGAGCGTGCAGCCGGCCGTGGTCAACGAGGCGGAAACGAAGCCCGCAGCGGAAGCGAAGGGTGGCGCGAAGAATGCTGGGGAGAGGACGGTAGAGAAGAAAGCGCTCGGCTTCGATCGTCGCGTCCCGGCCATGTCTGAAGACCGTCAGTCACAACTCAAACTTCTCATCGCCCGCGGCAAGGAGCAGGGTTACCTGACCTACGCGCAGGTCAACGACCATCTGCCTTCGGAGATCGTCGATCCCGAGCAGATCGAGGATATCGTCAACACCATCAACGACATGGGTATTCCGGTGTACGAAAAGGCACCGGATACCGAGTCGCTTCTCGCCACCGAGCCGTCGGCTCCGGCCGACGAAGAGGCCATCGAGGAGGCGGCCGCTGCGCTCGCCGCGCTCGATGCCGAGCTCGGCCGCACCACCGACCCGGTGCGCATGTACATGCGCGAGATGGGCACGGTGGAGCTGCTCACGCGCGAGGGCGAGATCCGCATCGCCAAGCGCATCGAGGAAGGCCTCGACGCGGTGCGCACGGCGCTGTCGATGTACCCTGCCACGTACGAGCACCTGCTCAAGGCCTACGAGCCGGTGAAGAGCGGGCAGGCGAGGCTCGTCGACATCATCGTCGGCTTCATCGATCCGAACGCCCCCGACGTGATCGCGCAGCCGCAGAACCCCACCAAGGTGGAGCTCGCGGAGGCGGAGAGCGAGGAGGAAGAGGAAGAGGTCGACGAGAGCGAAGATGCCGAGGAAGTCGTCGATTCGGGACCGGATCCCGAGGAGGCGGCGCGCCGCTTCGCGTCGATCGCGAAGCTCCACCAGCAGGTGCTGGCGTCGATCGCCAAGCACGGGCCGCGTGATCCCAAGACGCAGAAGCTGCGCAAGAAGCTGGCGGGCGAGTTCATGGAGCTCAAGCTCGCACCGCGCATGTTCGACACGCTGATCCAGAACCTGCGCAACCACGTCAACGAGATCCGCCAGCTCGAGAAGGAGATCATGATCTTCGCGGTGCGCGACGCCGGCATGCCGCGCAAGGACTTCATCGCCACGTTCCCGAAGAACGAGACGAATCCGCGCTGGCTGGCCAAGCACATCAAGGCGGGCAAGAAGTACTCGGCCGCGCTCGCGAAGTTCAAGGACGAGATCGAGCGCCGTCAGCGCAAGCTCGCGCAGATCGAGGAGCAGCTGCATCTCTCGATCGCCGACATCAAGGAGATCAACCGCGAGGTGTCGATCGGCGAGGCGAAGGCACGCCGCGCGAAGAAGGAGATGGTCGAGGCGAACCTGCGCCTGGTGATCTCCATCGCGAAGAAGTACACCAACCGCGGTCTGCAGTTCCTGGACCTCATCCAGGAGGGCAACATCGGCCTGATGAAGGCGGTGGACAAGTTCGAATACCGCCGCGGCTACAAGTTCTCGACCTACGCGACGTGGTGGATCCGTCAGGCCATCACGCGCTCGATCGCCGATCAGGCGCGCACCATCCGCATCCCGGTGCACATGATCGAGACGATCAACAAGCTCAACCGCATCTCCCGCCAGATGCTGCAGGAGATGGGCCGCGAGCCCACGCCGGAAGAGCTGGCGCAGCGGATGGACATGCCCGAGGACAAGGTGCGCAAGGTCCTCAAGATCGCCAAGGAGCCGATCTCGATGGAGACGCCCATCGGCGACGACGAGGATTCGCATCTTGGGGATTTCATCGAGGACACCTCGGTGGCCTCGCCCATCGAACAGGCGACGATGGAGTCCCTGCGCGAGACGACGCACGCGGTGCTGGCTCAGCTCACGCCGCGCGAGGCGAAGGTGCTGCGCATGCGTTTCGGCATCGACATGAACACCGACCACACCCTCGAGGAGGTCGGCAAGCAGTTCGACGTCACGCGCGAGCGCATCCGTCAGATCGAAGCCAAGGCGCTGCGCAAGCTCCGTCATCCGAGCCGCAGCGAGCAGCTCCGCAGCTTCCTGATGGACGACTGAGTCGGGCAGACCGCGTCATAAGATCGAGGCAGCAGAAGGCCCGGCGTTCGAAAGAGCGCCGGGCCTTTCTGCGTCTGCGTGCACTTGCCGGTCCGCGCCTGAAAGCCGCCGGCCGCCGCCACGAGCCGCGCCCGAGAACCTCGGCTGGAACAAGAAGCGGCCCCGGGGAGTTAGGTAGTTCTCTGCAGCGTTGCACCTCGCCGGGGTCGAACCATGGCAACGCAGTTTCTTTCGGTCCTCTTCGATTCGCGCACCGACGCGGAGCAGGCCCTTGCGCGCCTGCGGGAGATGGGTCTCGCGGGGCCGGACGGCCGGATCGTCGATCAGCCCGGCGCATCCCATGAGTCGGCCGCCCACGCGGCTGCTTCCCATGGATCGTGGCTGCTCTGCACGAGGATCCGCGAGGAGGACGCCGGGCGCGTCACCGACGTGCTCGAGGCGTCGCACGCCGTTCACGTCCTTCGGCGCTTCGAGGCCGACGAGTGGCTGGCGCGACAGCGAATGCGGCTCCCGGACTGGCACGAAACGGGCGACGGGATAGCTCCCTCGGAAGGCGACGCGGAGACCGGCACTACCGCCCCGTCGGGCAGGTGAGCGCTCGAGGCCTTCCGGTGGTCAGATGCCGGCCTTGGCGAGCGCGTCCATGAGCTGACGCAGCGCACGAGCGAGCGTGGGATGCTCGGCCTCGAATTGCACGGCGAGCTCTTCCAGCCGCGGCGCGTGTGATTCTTCCCGGCGCGGCGCCGCTCCGCCCAGCGCACGCTCGATGTCACCCATCAGGGTGACCAGCATGTCGCGCGACTGCGGATCGATGCTGCGCGCATCGCGGAGCCGCTCGTGAACTCGCGCGAGGAGCTCGCGCAGACTTTCCTGCGTCATCGCCCCGCTCCGGTGCCGCTCAGGCTTCCCTCCACCACGCGGCGAACTCTTCGAAATCGATCGCGCCGTCGTTGTCGGTGTCGATCTCGTCGAAGCCGATGCGGCACTCCTCCGCGGTGAGACCCGCCTCGAGCGCGCTCATCAGCCTCACGAACTCGCCGAACGTGATCTTTCCGTCCCGATTGGCGTCGTTGAAGTTGAAGTCCTCGCGCAGCCGCGTGAGCTCTTCAGTGCCTGGGCGAATGTAGTCGCGAACCGTGCGGTCCCGGCCTGCCATGAGTCCCTCCTCGGGCGTTCCCGCCGTTCCCTCACGAGAGTGTATCGGATCGGGGCGTTGCGAGCGGACGAAGCCCCCGATTGTCTCGGGGCCGGTCTCTCCAGCATTCTGGATGCAATGTCCAGTATGAAGGAAAAGCCGGCGGAGCGGCGGATGCCGGACATCAACTCGCGCATCGCGGCTCGCGTGCGGGCGCTGCGCGCGGAGCTGGGAATGAGCCTCGACGCGCTCGCGGCGAAGTGCGGCGTCAGCCGCTCGATGCTCTCGCTCATCGAACGGGGCGAGAGCAGTCCCACGGCCGTCGTGCTGGAACGGATCGCCACCGGGCTCGGCGTTCCGATCGCGGCGCTGTTCGACCATCCTGCTGCGCCGCCGAGTCCGGTCTCGCGGCGCGAGGACCGCACGCCGTGGCGCGATCCGCAGTCGGGTTACGTCCGGCGCAACATCTCTCCGGCCGGTTTCCCCTCGCCCATTCAGATCGTCGAAGTCGTGCTGCCGGCCGGCGCGCGCGTCGCCTACGAGACCGCAGCGCACGATCCCGCCATTCACCAGCAGATCTGGGTCCAGGAGGGCAGCCTCGAGGTGACGCTCGGCAACGTCACGTACCGGCTCTCCGAGGACGACTGCCTCGCCATGCGGCTCGAGGCGCCGACGGCCTTCCACAACCGCACGCGAAAACCCGTGCGCTACATCGTCGTGCTCGCGAGCGAAAGGCCCAGGGGATCGAGACGATGAGCCCGCCTGCAGAGATCGGCATCCGTCCGCTGCGCGCTCTCGGCGAGCGAATCGCGGGAAGGCGTGGGCCCGGTAGGATTCGAACCTACGACCAAGGGATTATGAGTCCCCTGCACTAACCGCTGTGCTACAGGCCCGTTTCCTGCGGATTGTAGCAACCGGAGCCTGCCCCGCGCGCCACGTGCCGGCCGCATCCGTACGACCGGCACTTGAACTGCGCGGCCGCGGGGCTACGATCCCGCTCCCCTTTGCCAGGAGGAGAACATGAAGCTCTATTACACCCCCGGTGCGTGCTCGCTCGCCTCCCACATCTCACTGCGCGAGGCGGGCATCGACTTCGAGGGCGTGCAGGTCGATCTGCGCTCGAAGAAGACAGCCGACGGCAAGGACTTCACGACCATCAATTCCAAGGGCTACGTCCCTGCGCTCCAGCTCGACGACGGCGAGCTGCTCACCGAGAACATCGCGATCCTCCAGTACATCGGCGATCAGAAGCCTGACCGGAAGCTCGCGCCGCCGGCGGGCTCGAGGGAGCGTTACCGGCTCGTGGAGTGGCTCGCCTTCATCAGCACCGAGCTCCACAAGGGCTTCAGCCCGTTCTTCAACCCGGCGACGCCGGATGCCTACAAGGGAATCGCCCGCGACCGCCTCGTCCTGCGCCTCGACTGGCTCGAGAAGCAGCTCGGCTCGAAGCAGTACCTGATGGGCGATCAGTTCACGGTGGCGGACGCCTATCTGTTCACCATCCTCTCGTGGTCGGGTGCGGCCGGTCTCGACCTTGCGCGCTGGTCGGGCCTCAAGCAGTACTTCGACCGCGTCGCCGCGCGTCCTGCCGTCGAGCAGGCCCGGCAGGCCGAAGGTCTCGTCAACAAGTAGAATCCGGAATGCGCACGGGCCACGAGCGTGCGCTCGCGGCCCGTGCGATTCCGTTCAGGGGGAGCGGCCGATCGAGTCCAACCACAATCACATCGACGCGGCGATCGGCAAACGATCTTTCACCGGGGAGCCATCCATGTCGCACCACTCGTCGGCACGGTCTCGAACGACTCTCGGCGCTCTCGGCGTCTCGATTCTCACGCTCGTTCTCGCCGCAGGTGTGGCATCCGCCGCGACGCCTACGACACAGAAGCAGTACCGCCTGGTGAAGGAAGACGGCCCGGGCCTCACGCTCAGGCTCGTGGACGCACCGGTCCGCAGGCCCGGTCCACGCGAAGTGCTGGTGAGAGTGCGCGCCTCCTCGCTCAACCGGCGAGACATCATGGTCGCCCGCGGCCAGTATCCGATCGGCAATCGCGAGTCTCTCGTGCCGCTTTCTGACGGCGCCGGCGAAGTCGTCGAAGTCGGACCCGGCGTCACGCGCTTCAAGGTCGGCGACCGTGTCGCGGCGATCTTCTTCCAGGGCTGGATCGAGGGCCGCATGCCGCCGATGGCCGCGGCGACGGCGCTCGGCGGCGAGCTCGACGGCATGCTCTCGCAGTACGTCACGCTGAGCGAGGAAGGCCTGGTGCACATCCCCGCTCACCTCTCGTACGAGGAAGCGGCGACGCTGCCCTGCGCGGGTGTCACGGCCTGGAACGGCCTCTTCACGCGCGGCCGGCTGCAGGCGGATGACTACGTGCTGCTGGAGGGAACGGGCGGCGTCTCGATTCTCGGTCTGCAGCTCGCGGTGGCGGCAGGTGCGCGGCCGATCATCACGAGCTCGAGCGACGCGAAGCTCGAGCGCGCACGGGCGCTGGGCGCAGTGGGCACGCTCAACTACCGCACCACGCCGCAGTGGGGTGCGAAGGTGCGCGAGCTCACCGGCGGCACCGGCGTGCACCACGTCCTCGAGGTCGGTGGCAAGGACTCGCTGCCGCAGTCACTGGAAGCGATCGCGCACGGCGGACACATCGCGCTCATCGGCGGGCTCGGCGGCTTCGCCGGCGCGATTCCACCCGGCACGCTCATGCGCGCGAACGTGACGGTTTCGGGTCTCTACGTCGGTTCGCGCGCGGACTTCGAGGCGATGAATGCCTTCATCGAGCAGCACCGCGTGAAGCCCGTGGTGGATCGTGTGTTCGACTTCGAAGACGCGCCCGCCGCGTACGAATACATGGAAAACGGCAGCCACTTCGGCAAGATCGTCATCCGCCACTGAGCGCTCACCGCGGGCGCACGCGGCGCGTCGCCTCGGCCTCGAAAGGATCCTCGGGCCAGTAGTGCTTCGGGTAGCGGCCGCGCAGATCCTTGCGCACATCGGCGTAGCCGCTGCGCCAGAAGCTCGCCAGATCGCGTGTGATCTGCACCGGCCGCTGCGCGGGTGACAGCAGCTTGAAGGTCACCGGCACGCGTCCGCCGCCGATGCGCGGGCTTTCGTGCAGACCGAACACCTCCTGCAGACGCACTGCGACCGCCGGCGCGTTCTCGTCGAGATAGTCGATGCGGATGCGCGAGCCGCTCGGAACCTGCAGATGACTCGGCGCGAGCTCATCGAGACGGCACTGCTGCTCCCACGTGAGCAGCGCGCGCAGCGCATCGACGAGCGGAACGCGCGCGAGATGCTCGCGACGCGTGACGCCTTCGAGCCACGGCGCGAGCCACCGATCGAGCGACGCTGTGAGCGATGCATCGTCCACCGCCGGCCAGTCGGCGAGCTCCGGCAGCGCGAGTCCCCGAACGAACTCCATGCGCGCCTGCAGATCGCGCGCCTCGCGGGTCCACGGCAGCGCCTCGATACCGAGCTCGCGCACACCTTCGAGCATCGCGGCCGTCGCCGCTTCTGCCGGCACCTGCGGCAGCGGCTTCTCGTCGAGGACGAGCGCACCGAAGCGCACCGTGCGGCGCGCGATCACGGCCTGCTCGCGCGAGCTCCATTCCACCGTTTCCGCGCGTTCGAGCTCCGCCGCGAAGTGCTCCTCGAGGTCCTCGCGATCGAGCGGCGCCGCGAGCAGGATCCGTGCATCCCGCTCGCGATCGTCGAGATCGAGCGCCACGATGAATTCCTGCCTCGCAAGACTCTGCGCCTCGGCGAAATGCGCGCCGCGGCCGTTCGCGAGCTGATACCGCGCATCTGCGCCGGGCCTTCGCCGCGCGACGCGGTCGGGATATGCGAAAGCGAGCAGCAGACCCACGGGCTCGTCTGCCCGGTGCGCGGTTCCTTCCGAGGACGCACCCCCGCGCGAGGCGATCTGTTGCTCGAGCTCGCGCGCGAGACGTCGTGCGCGGTGAAGCGCTCCGCGGTCGACGCGATCGGCACCACTCTCCCCGCGCAGGAGCGCAAGCCGCGTGCGGATGTCGGCATCGCGCGGCTCTGAGCCGCCCCGCAGCAGATCCCGGTCGGAGAGGAGCGCTGCGAGCTGCGCCGCCAGCCGGACCTGCCCCAGATCGCGTGCGCGCAGCAGCATGTGCGCGAGGCGCGGGTGAACGCCGAGACGCGCCATCTCGCGCCCGTGCGCGGTGATTCGACCGGAAGCATCCAGCGCGCCGAGCCGCCGCAGCAGATCGCGCGCGCTCGCGACCATCGCGGCAGGTGGAGGATCGAGCCAGCGCAGCGCGGCGGGATCGTCCGAGCCCCAGCTCGCGAGCTCGAGAGCGAGCGGCGCGAGATCCGCATCGAGGATCTCGGGCGGCGTGAACGGCGCGAGGCTGCGATGCGCTCCTTCACTCCAGACGCGATAGCACACACCCGGAGCCGTGCGCCCGGCGCGTCCCTGGCGCTGCTCGGCCGATGCGCGCGAGATGCGCTGCGTCTCCAGCCGGCTCATCCCGGTGGAAGGATCGAGCACCGAACGGCGCACGAGACCGGAATCGACGACGATGCGCACGCCTTCGATGGTGAGGCTCGTCTCGGCGATGTTCGTCGCCAGCACGATCTTGCGCGTGCCCGGAGCGCTCGGTGCGATCGCGGCATCCTGGGCGGCCGCGTCGAGATCGCCGAAGAGCGGCAGAATGCGCACGTCCGCGCCGAGCTGCGCGGACTCGAGCAGCGACTGCACACGCCGGATCTCGCCTGCGCCGGGCAGGAACACGAGCACGTCGCCTTCCGCTTCGCGCAGCGCTCGCTGCACCGTGCGCGCGACGATTCTCTCGGGCGTCTCCTCGGTGCCGCTTCCCGGAAGCGGCGGCAGCCCCCTTCCGACGAAACGCGACTCGACGGGAAACATGCGTCCCGGCGCGGTGACGATCGCCGCGTCGCCGATCAGCCGTGCGATCGGCTCGCCGTCGAGCGTCGCGGACATGACGAGCAGCCGCAGCTCGGGCGCGAGCACTTCGCGCGCATCGAGCGTCAGCGCGAGGCCGAGATCGGCCTGGAGACTCCGCTCGTGGAACTCGTCGAAGATCACGAGGGCGATGCCTTCGAGCGCGGGATCACTCTGCAGCATGCGCGTCAGCACACCCTCGGTGACCACCTCGATGCGCGTCTCCCGCGACACGCGCGTATCGAGGCGCATGCGATAACCCACCGTCCGGCCCACTTCTTCTCCGAGCGTCTGCGCCATCCGCCGCGCGACGGCACGCGCCGCGAGCCGGCGAGGTTCGAGCATCACCATGCGCTTCCCCTGCATCCACGGCTCCTCGAGGAGCGCGAGCGGCACCACCGTGCTCTTGCCGGCGCCGGGTGGCGCCTGCAGCACGGCGGCGCGCTGCGCGGCGAGTGCCGCGCGCAGCGCCGGCAGGGCTTCATCGATCGGTAAGCCGGACGGGCGCATGTTTGCGGTGAGCGCTGAGAAACCTGTCGAGCTGAAGCGGTGAATTGTCCGGCATCGAGGCCAACGCGGTCAGCCGGTATCCTAGCGTGCCTGACCCCGGTGGCGCGGGCGGGAACAGGGCCGCGCAGCCGGCGTTGTTCTCCCGACGGCAACGAACGGGGAGAACCCATCCATGCGCTGGCAGCGGAGCCGCCGCAGCACGAACGTCGCGGACTACCGGGGACGCCGCATGGGCGGCGCAAAGATCGGCATCGGCGGCGCGCTCGCCGCGCTGGTGCTGTCCTACTGTCTCGGCATAGACCCGCGCCTGATGCTGGGACTCGTCGAGAGCGTTCCGACCGGTGCATCGCCGCCGGCGACCACCGGTGTACCGCAGGACGAGCAGGGTCAGTTCATGTCGGCGGTGCTCGGCGAGACCGAGGACGTCTGGGACGCCATCTTCCGGGAGCACGGCGCGCAGTACACGCCGGCACAGCTCGTGCTCTTCACGGATTACGCGAGCTCGGCCTGCGGCTCGGCGAGCGCTGCGGTCGGTCCGTTCTACTGCCCGGGCGATCAGCGCATCTACATCGACCTCTCCTTCTACGAGCAGCTCGCCGCGCAGCTCGATGCGCCGGGCGACTTCGCGCAGGCCTACGTGCTGGCGCACGAGGTCGGACATCACGTGCAGAACCTGATGGGCATCGCATCGCAGGTGCGCGCGGCACGGCAGCGCGCGAGCCAGGTCGAAGCCAACCAGCTCCAGGTGCGCATGGAGCTGCAGGCCGACTGCTTCGCGGGCCTGTGGGCGCACCATGCGCACGAGCGCGAGGCCTATCTCGAGGAAGGCGACATCGAGGAAGGGCTGCGTGCCGCTTCGGCCGTGGGAGACGACCTCCTGCAGAAGCGCGCGCAGGGCTACGTCGTGCCCGAATCCTTCACGCACGGCACTGCCGAGCAGCGCGCGAGCTGGTTCCGCCGCGGGCTCGAGACGGGATCGCTCGAAGCCTGCGACACCTTCGCCGACTGAGCGCCTTCACCCGGCGCCGGCGGGCTCCAGATCGGCGGGAACCAGTGAGTACACTGCCGCGTCGCGCACGCGTCCCCGCGTCACCACTCGATTGCGCGCGATGCATTCGAAGCGGGCGCCCGCCTTCTCGGCGACCCGGCGACTCGCCGCATTGTCGACGTCGGCGATGATCTCGATTCGCGTGAGCTTGAGATCGTGGAACGCGAAATCCGCGACGAGACGCACGGCGCGCGTCGCCACGCCGCGACCCGTCCATGCGCTCCGCACCCAGTAGCCCAGGTTCGCGCACCGATGTTCCCGGTCGATGCGGCTCACGCCGGTTCCGCCGAGTATCGCTCCCGTGCTCGCATCGACGATGACGAAGGGAAACGACGCACCGCTCGCCCAGTCGGCGACGCAGCTCGCGATCCACTCTTCCGTCTCGTGACGCGCATAGCCGTCGTGCGCCCACGGCAACCAGCGCGCGAGCGCCGGGATCGACTCGCGCACCGCTTCGTACAGGGGCTGCGCATCCGCGGGCTCGAGTGAACGGATCGTGACTTCGCCGTCGCCGAGCACGGTGCGCATGGCTGCGATCATCCGTGAGACGTACGTGCCCGCCAGATTCCGATCGCGAACAGGACCCAGCCCACGATCAGCGACGCCCCGCCGAATGGCGCGACCATGCCGAGCATGCGCGGCGCGCCGAAGGCAAGGAGATAGAGACTGCCGCAGAAGAGCGCGATCCCGACGAGCAGCAGCACGACCGCCGCCCGCGTCGCCCCACTGCCGCCCGCGTTGCCGGTGAGCCCGATCGCGAGCAGGCCCAGCGCGTGAAAGAAGTGATAGCGCACGGCCGTCTCGTAGATCTCGAGCCGGTCGGGAGCGAGTCGTGTCTCGAGCGCATGCGCCCCCAGCGCACCGAGCACGGTGCCGAGTGCGAGCAGGAGCGCCGCGATGGCGGCGATGCGGCGATCGCGCGTGCCCATCGTAACTGCAGGGCTCCGCGTCAGCGGCGCACGTGATCCAGCAGCGGCCCGAGGAGATCGAGCGGCAGCGGGAAGATGATCGTGGAGCTCTTCTCGTTGGAGATGTCCGCCAGCGTCTGCAGGTAACGCAGCTGCAGCGCTCCCGGCTCACGCGCGAGGGAGGCCGCGGCTTCCACCAGCGTCTCCGCCGCCTGTCGCTCGCCTTCGGCGTGAATGATCTTGGCGCGCCGCGTACGCTCGGCCTCGGCCTGCTTCGCCATCGCCCGGATCATGGTCTCGTCGAGATCGACGTGCTTGATCTCGACGTTCGAGACCTTGACGCCCCACTGATCCGTCGCCTGATCGAGGATGCGCTGGATGTCGGCGTTCAGCTTGTCACGCTGCGACAGCATCTCGTCCATCTCGTGCTGGCCGAGTACGGAGCGCAGCGTCGTCTGCGCGAGCTGGCTGGTCGCCTCGTAGGGATTCGCCACCTGGATGACGGCCTTGGCGGGATCGATGATGCGGAAGTAGACGACCGCGTTCACCTTGACCGAGACGTTGTCGCGCGAGATCACGTCCTGCTTCGGCACGTCGAGCACGATGACGCGCAGGTCCACCTTGCGCATCTGCTGGATGCCCGGAATCACGATGACGAGTCCGGGCCCCTTCACGCCCGTGAAGCGGCCGAGGGTGAACATGACGCCGCGCTCGTACTCGTTCAGCACCTTGATGGCGCTGAAGAGCAGCATGGCGATGAGGACGATGACGACTATGGTGAACGTTGTCATTGTTGAGGCTCTCCTCTCCCCTGCAACGGCTCTACCCAGAGCCAGAGGCCCTCGACCTTGACGATGCGCACGGGCTGACCTGCGCGCAGCGGCACGCTCGTGTGCGCGTTCCACAGCTCGCCGCCGTAGCGCACGCGGCCCGTCTCGGTGAAGTCCTCGAAGACCTCCGCGGTATCACCGACCATGGTGAGCATGCCCGCCGGCGCCGGCCGGCGGATGGTGTGCGTCACGAGCCAGACGAGACCGATCAACGCGAGCCCGCCGACGGTTGCGACACCCGCGATGAGCGGCACGGCGACGTCGAAGCCGGGCACGTCGGTGTCGAGCAGGATGATCGATCCGACGACGAACGCGACGAGGCCGCCGAGTCCGAGCGCACCGAAGCTCGGCACGAAGAATTCGGCGATGATCATCGCGATACCGAGTCCGAGCAGTGCCAGACCTGCGTAGTTGACCGAGAGAATCTGGAAGGCGAACAGCGCGAGCAGCAGCGAGATGGCGCCCACGACGCCCGGCACGATGGCGCCGGGGTTGTATCCCTCGAGCAGCAGCCCGTACAGCCCGATGAGCAGCAGCCCGTACGCGATCGTCGGATTGGTGATGACGGAAAGGAGCTGTGTGCGCCAGTCGGGCTCCATGCGCTCGATCGTGAGGTGCCGCGTGGCGAGCGTGACGGGACCGCCGCTCACCTGCACCTCGCGGCCGTCGATCTGCGCGAGCAGGTCCGGCAGATCGCGCGCGATCACGTCGATGACGTTCATGGCGAGCGCCTCTTTCGCCGAGAGACTCGCCGCAGCGCGCACCGCCTGCTCCGCCCATTCGACGTTGCGGCCGCGGAGCTCGGCGAGCCCGCGGATATAGGCGACGGCGTCATTGACGGCCTTGCGCTCGGTCGCGCTCCCAGGCTCCATCGGCTCGTCGGCAGGCTTGCGGCGTGCTGCGGAATCTCCGGAACCGGGTTTCTCTGCTTCGGACGCGTCATCTGCCGGAGCTTCGTCCGGCTTCGTCCCCGGCCGCTCGGGCTCACGCGGCGGCTCGCCGCCGATCGCGACCGGAGTCGCAGCCCCGAGATTGGTCGCAGGCGCCATGGCCGCGACGTGGCTCGCATACATGATGTAGGTGCCCGCGCTCGCGGCGCGCGCACCGGAAGGCGCGACGTAGCTGACGACGGGCACGCGCGACGCGAGGATGGCGCGGATGATGTCCCGCATGGCGCTGTCGAGCCCGCCCGGCGTGTCCATCTGCAGGATCACGAGGCGCGCGCCGCGCTCCTCGGCCTGCGCGATGCCCTTCTCGATGTAGCGGCTGGTTGCGGGCCCGATCGCGCCCTGGATGCCGAGCACCACCGCGAACGCACCCGGTTCTTCCGTCCGGCCGGACGATGTATCGGATGCCCCTTCAGGCGCCGTCGCGGCCACGGCCGCGAGCGCGAGCCAGCACAGCAGGGCTGCCATCGTGAGGTTGCGCACGAGGGAACCCTAACCTGCCCGCGACGGCTCGGCAACGTTCGCGCCGCGCGGACGTCGGACGGCCCGCTTTCGCGCGGCTCGAGGTGCGGAGCCGCGCAGCGGCTCGCGGAGGAAGCGCTAGGACCGCGAACGGCGGCGGGAGGGAACCGACCGCGGC
Organism: Pseudomonadota bacterium; assembly: GCA_003242685.1. Taxonomy (GTDB): domain Bacteria; phylum Pseudomonadota; class Gammaproteobacteria; order Steroidobacterales; family Steroidobacteraceae; genus ZC4RG24. Next base: position 23,137 of record QGVD01000041.1, read on the forward strand.
GTGCGCGGCAGACCGGTGTGCTGCGTCCGGAACGGCTGTTTCGCAGCTCCGTGCGCGGTGCGCCGACCCTCGTACGCGAGGCCCGTGCCAGGCGGCTGGTAAGCCGGCACGAGCTGATGCTTCCCGCTGCCGATGAGATCGGCGCGGCCCATGCGCCGCAGCGCCTCGCGCAGCATCGGCCAGTTGTTGGGATCGTGGTAGCGCAGGAAGGCCTTGTGCAGTCGGCGTACCTTGAGGCCCTTCGGCACGATGACGTCTTCGCTCGTGCGCGTGACTCGCCGCAGCGGATTCTTGCCCGAGTACCACATCGCCGTGGCCGTCGACATGGGCGAAGGCAGGAACGCCTGCACCTGATCCGCACGGAAGCCGTTCCTCTTCAGCCACAGCGCGAGCTCCAGCATGTCCTCGTCGGTCGTGCCGGGATGCGCGGCGATGAAGTACGGGATGAGGTACTGCTCCTTGCCCGCCTCCTTCGAGTATCGGTCGAAGAGCTCCTTGAACCGGTAGTACGTGCCGATGCCGGGCTTCATCATCTTCGACAGCGGCCCTTCGGAGATCGCCTCCGGCGCGATCTTGAGATACCCGCCGACGTGATGCTGCACGAGCTCCTTCACGTACTCCGGCGATTCGATCGCGAGGTCGTATCGCACGCCGGACGCAATCAGGACCTTCCTGATGCCAGGCACCTGGCGTGCGCGGCGATAGAGCCGGATGAGCGGCGTGTGATCGGTGTTGAGATTCGGGCAGATCGACGGATAGACGCACGACGGTTTGCGGCACGCGCTCTCGATCTCCCGGCTCCTGCACGCGAGGCGGTACATGTTCGCCGTCGGTCCGCCCAGATCGGAGATGACACCGGTGAAGCCGGGCACCGTGTCGCGGATCGTCTCGATCTCGCGGATGACGGAATCCTCCGAGCGGCTCTGGATGATGCGCCCTTCGTGCTCGGTGATGGAGCAGAAGGTGCAGCCGCCGAAGCACCCGCGCTGGATCGCGATGGAGAAGCGGATCATCTTGTACGCGGGGATCAGCGCGTCGCCGTAGCTCGGATGCGGCCGGCGCTGGTACGGCAGCTCGTAGATCGCATCCAGCTCCTTCGTCGTGAGCGGGATGGGCGGCGGATTGAGCCACACGTCGACGTCGCCGTGACGCTGCACGAGCGCACGGGCGTTCCCCGGGTTCGATTCGAGATGCAGGATGCGCGAAGCGTGCGCGTAGAGCACCGGGTCGGAGGCGACCTGCTCGTACGAGGGCATGCGGATGACGCTGCGTGCGCGGTCCTCTTTCCTCACTCGAGGACGGAACTGCACGACCACTTCCCGCGGTGTGCCCGGCGACGCACCGCTGCCCGCGTTCGCCGCACACGCACCCGGGCCTGCACCTTGCGGACGCTGCGGCTCCATCGCATAGGGATCCACGGGAGGGTCGATCGGCCCCGGCGTGTCGATCTGCGTGGAGTCGATCTCGATCCACCCTTGCGGGATGCCCTTGCGCACGAACGCCGTGCCGCGGATGTCCGTGATGTCGCGGATGCTCTCGCCGGCGGCGAGCCGGTGCGCAATCTCGCAGATCTGCCGCTCGCCGTTGCCGTAGACGAGGAGATCCGCCTTCGAATCGAGCAGGATCGAGCGGCGCACCTTCTCCGACCAGTAGTCGAAGTGAGCGATCCGCCGCAGAGACGCCTCGATGCCGCCGATGACGATCGGCACGTCCTTGTACGCCTCGCGCACGCGCTGCGCGTAGACGATCACCGAACGGTCGGGACGCCTGCCGCCGACGCCGCCGGGCGTGTAGGCATCGTCGCTGCGCAGGCGCCTGTCCGCCGTGTAGCGGTTGACCATCGAATCCATGTTCCCGGCCGTGATGCCGAAGAACAGGTTCGGGCGGCCGAGCACGGTGAACGGATCCGCGCTGTGCCAGTCCGGCTGCGCGATGATTCCGACACGGAAGCCCTGCGCTTCGAGCACGCGGCCGATGATGGCCATGCCGAAGCTCGGGTGATCCACATAGGCGTCGCCCGTGACGATGATGACGTCGCAGCTGTCCCAGCCGAGCGCGTCCATCTCGGCGCGGGACATGGGCAGGAACGGAGCCGTGCCGAAGCATTCGGCCCAGTACTTCCTGTAGCTGAAGAGATCGCGGGCGGGTTCCATGGCGGGCGCATTAAATCAGACCCGCGCAAGTTTGACGCGGAAATCTGCTTGAAGCTCGAGCGCGGCCGCTCCGGATCACTGCTCCGGAAACTGCGGGCTCGGACGCGGCGGCGCCAGTGAGAGCGCCGCCGCTCTCCGGATTACGTCACCGCCGTCCCTGCGACTCGCGGCGACCGGACCGGCCTGTCCTTACTGCGAGCGCGCGGCCGGTGACACCTCGCGCGCCTTCGCGGCCTCGGCGAGCCCGGGCACGTGCTCCGCGCCCTCGAGCACCTTCAGGCTCGAGCCGTCGAAGTCGTTGCCGATCGGCTCGAAACGGCCGCCGAGGCACTTCGCGAGGAAGCCTTCCGCGATCGCATAGAAGGAGATCCGGTTCTGCGGCCGCGCGAAGCCGTGGCCTTCGTCCGGATACAGCACGTAGGTGACGGGCAGGTTCTTCTCCTTCATGGCGGCGACGATCTGATCCGACTCCGCCTGCTTCACGCGCGGATCGTTCGCGCCCTGCGCGATGAGGAGCGGACGGCTGATGCGCTCCACGTACGTGAGCGGCGAACGCTCCTTGAGGAGCTTCTGCCCTTCCTCCGTGCGCGGATCACCCACGCGGCGCGCGAACTCCTCGTAGAACGCCTTCCAGTACGGCGGAATTGATCCAAGGAGCGTCATCAGGTTCGACGGTCCGACGATGTCCACACCGCACGCGAAGCGATCCGGTGTGAACGTGAGGCCGACCAGTGTCGCGTAGCCTCCATACGAGCCGCCGTAAATGGCGATCCTGTTCTCGAGCGCGATCTTCTGACGCACGGCCCACTCGACCGCATCGAGCAGGTCCTGGTGCATCTTCCCCGCCCACTCGCGGTCGCCGGCGTTCACGAATTTCTTGCCGAAACCCGTCGAGCCGCGATAGTTCACCGACAGCACCGCATAGCCGCGGTTCGCGAGCCACTGGTGCTCCGGGTCGAACCCGTAGGCGTCGCGCGCCCACGGTCCGCCGTGCACGTTGAGCACCATCGGCACGGGCTCGTCAGGGATACCGTCGTTGTTGCTGTCGGAGCCCGGGGGCAGTGTGAGATACGACACGAGCGTCAGCCCGTCGCGCGCGCGGATCTCCACCGGCCACATGGGCTGCAGCGGCGCGTTCGCGAGCTGCGGCCGCTGATCGAAGAGCTTGGTCACCGAGCCCGTGTCGCGGTCGTACACGTAGGTCGAGAGCACCTTCACCGGATCGTCGACCACGACGACCCACTTGCGGTCGTCGAGCGTGCGGCTCGCCACCTGGAACTGCGGTCCCAGCGCGGAGCGCAGGCGCTCGATGTCCTTCGCGACCTCCGGGACGATCGGCGTGACTTCCGGCACCAGATAATTCACCTCGTACGCCTGCGGAGCGCGCGACTTCGGCTCGATCCACACGTTCGAGATGTCGGCCTTGTCGCCTTCGGCCACGACGCTCTGCTCACCCGTCGCGAGATCGAGGCGCACCAGCGCGGCCTTGTCGCGACCCACCGAGCTCACGAGCAGCGCCCTGTTTCCGTCGCCCTCGATGACGATCGGCCCGGTCGTGAGACTGTCCTCCTGGCCGTACGTCAGGAAACGTTCCCAGCCCTTGTCGGTGAGGCGGTAGAGCTCGCCGCCCTCGGCGAGCGTCTTCACCGCGATGCGCGGCCTGAGATCGAGGTCCTCGAGGAATCCCGCGAAGCCCTGGTCGTTCTTCTGCACGAGCTTGCGCTCGCCGCTGCGGATGTCGATCTCGTAGAGGTCGTGCCATTCGGGCGTGCGGTCGTTGAGACCGACGAGCACGAACTCCGGACGCCTGTGCGACAGGCCGACGACCTGCGCCTGAACGCCCTTGAGCGGCGTGAGGTCGATCTGCCTGCCGCTCTCCACGTCGACGCTGTAGACGTGCCAGTTCTCGTCGCCCGCCTGATCCTGCAGGTACAGCACGTGACGCCCGCCGGGCGCCCAGAAGTGCTGGCGGATGCCGCGCATGCGGTCGTCGGTGATGGGCCTGGCCTCGTCGAGCTTGCCGTACGGCGCGAGCCAGACGTTGAGCACGCCGTCCTTCGGCGCGAGGAAAGAGATGTAACGGCCGTCCGGGCTGAGCCGCGCCTGCGTTCTCACCGGATTGCCGAACAGGGCCTCACGGGGGATGAGCGGAACCTCGGCCGCGATGGTGTACGGCATGCCACCTCCCAGGCTCAATGCAGCGAGAACGGCGGAAACCCACTTCGAGCTCATCAGGAATCGTCCTTCCACCCATGAAGGGACCTGTGGATGGGCGCGGCGCGCCCGGCCTCACCGCGAGAAGCCGCGCAGAATTATAGGCATGGGCCGTGCCCGGACGCCGGGCCGATGAGACGGAGCGCCCGGATCACGCGCCGATGCGAGGATCTCGTGTGGTGGAAGATGAAAGCCGTACGGTGTCCGGCGAACGCGCGGAGAACACGCGGCTCGTGCCCGGGCGTGTCCGCACGGGCACGAGCAAGCGTTCTCATCGTTTCCTGAGGAAGCCGGGGTCCTGCCTGAAGGTCCTCGGATCCGGCAGGCCGGACGGTTTCGTAGCCGGCGGGGCGGGTGCCTTCGGATCCGGCTTCAGCGCCTTCGAGCCCGGCGGTGGCTGCAGCTCCACGGACAGCGTGAAGGTGCGCTTCTCTCCCGGCTGGAGCGCCCCGACGCCGACGACGTGGCGCGTGACCTCCTCACCGCGATCATTGCGCACCGTGATCAGGACCGTGTACTCCCACGGCTCCTCACGGGCCGGGTGCCGGAACGAACCTTCGACCCGCAGCGCCGACACGGTCGCAGCCTTGCGCTGCGCCGCGTTGGGATCGAAGCGCAGATGACCGTTGCAGGCTGGGCAGACGCTGGCGCTTTCGAGGATCGTCGCCTTGCAGTGCGGGCAGCTGCGTGTCTTCCCTGGCGCCGCCGGACGCACGAGACTCATGAGGCGTTACCGAACCCCTTCTCGGCCTTCGTGCTGCGTTCGTCCCAGCCGAACTCGACCTGACCGCGCATGCGCGAGCCCGCGGCAACGGTGAGCGAACCGGCCTTCACGTCGCCGGCGATCACGCCGCCCTCGAGCAGCTCGACTCGCTTGGCGTTCTGGATGTTACCGTGGAGCTCGCCGCTCACGATGACGACGTCGGCGTGCACCTGACCCGTCAGGACCGCACCTGCCTCGAGCGTCAGATTGCCGTCGACGTGCACGTCGCCCTTGAAGCGGCCGGCGATACGCACGTGACCGGAGCCCTCGATCTTGCCCTCGATGGTAAGTCCCGAAGAAATGAGGGATTCCTTCATGTCGACGCGCGTCTGCGTGCGGCGCGCGGGCTCGGGATTGAGAGGCGCCACGTTCGACGTCTTCTCGGGTTCTTTCTTGAACATCTCGCGTGCCGCCTCGGGAGCCGGCTGCGGCGCAGGCGCGGGATTGCTGTCTTTCCAAAGTGCCATGATGAGGACCCCTCCGTGCTGGTGTCGAATGCGAAGGTAACGCTATTCCATGCCGCGCGACCAGTGTCGCGGTGCGGAGACAAGTGCGCGACCGAACGCCGTGAACGATCGCGCACACGGCACTTCGATCGATGTGAAGCCCTTCACAGATCCGGCTACTCCAGCGCCGCGCGCAGCTCGTCGATCAGATCGTCCACGTCCTCGACTCCGACCGACAGCCGCACCAGACCGTCGCCGATGCCGAGCGATTCGCGTATCTCGGCCGGCAGAGATGCGTGAGTCATGAGCGCGGGATGCTCGATGAGGCTCTCCACGCCGCCGAGACTCTCGGCGAGCGTGAACAAGCGGCAGCGTGACAGTAAGCGGCGTGCCGCCTCGAGCCCGCCGCGAAGCTCGACGCTGATGATGCCGCCGTAGCGCTCGTTCATCTGGCGGCGTGCGAGCGCGTGCTGCGGATGACTCTCGAGTCCCGGATAGTGCACGCGTGCGACGCGCGGATGACTCTCGAGGAACCGGGCGATCGCCATGGCATTGGTGCAGTGACGCTCCATGCGCAGAGCGAGCGTCTTGATGCCGCGCAGAGTGAGGAAGGAATCGAACGGTCCGGGCACCGCACCCAGTGCGTTCTGCAGATACGCGAGCCGCTCGGCGAGCCCGGCGTCGTCGCGCACGATCACCGCGCCGCCGATCGAGTCCGAATGTCCGTTCAGATATTTCGTCGTCGAGTGCGTGACGATGTCGATGCCGTGCTCGAGCGGCCGCTGGATCCACGGCGAGGCGAACGTGTTGTCGCACACCGTGAGCAGACCGCGCCGGCGCGCGATGTCCGCGATCGCATCGAGATCGACGATCTTGAGCAGCGGATTCGTCGGCGTCTCGATCCACACCATGCGCGTCTCGGGACGGATGCTGCGCTCGAGCGCCTGCGGATCCGTGAGATCGACGAAGGTGAACGAAAGGCCCGCGCTGCGCCGGCGCACCATCTCGAAGAGCCGATAGCTGCCGCCGTAGAGATCGTGCATGGCGACCACGTGCGAGCCCGCATCGAGGAGCTCGAGAACGGTCGCGGCCGCGGCCATTCCCGAGGCGAACGCGAAAGCGGCGCGCCCGCCTTCGAGATCGGCCAGAGAAGCCTGCAGCGCGTCGCGCGTCGGATTGTGCGTACGCGAGTACTCGTAGCCCTTGTGCTCGCCGGGCGCCGACTGCGCGTACGTCGAAGTGGCGTAGATCGGCGGCATGACGGCACCCGTGAGCGGATCGGGCCGCTGCCCGCCGTGGATGACGCGCGTCGCGATGCGGTACTTCTGCGAATCGTCGGCCATTGATTCTCCTTCACTGCTCCATCCGGCGGCGCAGCCAGTTCAGCAGATCGATGCGTGTGATGAGCCCGAGGAACTCGTCGCCGTCCATCACGATGGCGACCATGCCGCGATTGAAGATCTCCATGAGGCGCGACACGGGCGCGTTGGGCGGCACCGTCACGAGATGACTCTCCATCGCCTCGCTCACCGGCTCGTGGAAGTGCTGGGGATTGTCGAAGACCTCGAGCAGGATGTCCTCCTCGTCCACGATGCCCACGATGCGCCCGTTCTCCATGACGGGAAGCTGCGAGACGTCGTAGAGCTTCATGCGGCGGTACGCGGCGAGCACGGTCTCCGTCGACTGCACGGTGACGGCCGCGTGCTCGCGATGGCGGCGCGCGATGAGATCGCGCAGGTCCCCGTACGTCTCGCGCTCGAGGAAGCCCTGATCGATCATCCAGTAGTCGTTGTACACCTTCGAGAGGTATTTGTTGCCGCTGTCGCAGACGAAGGTGACCACGCGCTTCGGCTCGCTCTGCTCGCGGCAGTAGCGCAGCGCCGCGGCGAGCAGCGTGCCCGTCGACGTGCCGGCGATGATGCCTTCCTTCGCCAGCAGCTCGCGGCAGGTACGGAAGGCTTCCGCATCGGGAATGGAGTACGCCTTGCCGACGCGCGAGAAGTCCGCGACCGGCGGCACGAAGTTTCCGCCGATGCCTTCCACCAGCCAGGGTTTGGGCTTCGAGGTGATCCTGCCGGTCCGGACGTACTCGGCGAGCAGCGAGCCCTCGGGATCCGCGAGCACCATCTCGACGTTCGGCGCCGTGCGCGCGAAGAAGCGCGAGAGACCGGTGAGCGTGCCGCCGGTGCCCGCACCGCAGACGACCGCATCCAGCCGGTGCTCCATCTGCTCCCAGATCTCGGGCGCCGTCGTGCGCTCGTGGGCGCGCGGATTCGCTTCGTTTCCGAACTGGTTCACGTAGAAGGAGTTCGGCGTCTCGGCGACGAGGCTCCGCGCCAGGTTGATGTAGAACTCGGGATGATCCGACCCGACGTCCGAGCGCGTGAGAATGACCTCGGCGCCCATGGCCCGCAGGTGGAAGATCTTCTCCTGGCTCATCTTGTCGGGGATGACGAGGAGGAGCCGGTAGCCCTTCTGCGAGGCGACCAGCGCGAGCCCGAGCCCGGTGTTGCCGGCGGTCGCCTCGATGAGTGTTCCGCCCGGCGGCAGCTTCCCTTCCCGCTCCGCGGCTTCGATCATCGACAGGCCGATCCGGTCCTTGATCGAGCCTGCCGGGTTCTGGTTCTCGAGCTTGAGGAACAGCTCGCAGGGTCCGGTGTCGAGCCGGGTCACCTTCAGGAGCGGCGTACGGCCGATCATCTCCAGCACGTTCGGGATCACGTTCGCCGGCATGGCAGACTCCTTTGCGATCCTGGCGGTGATGCCCGCCATCCTACCCGCCCGTGCCCGCACCCGCAGGGGCTGGACGACGGCCGCGGCAGCGGCCGAGAATTTCCGGAAAGTCCGACGCAGACGTACCGTTTCCCATGCCCGCTTACGACTACTACTGCAAGGCCAACGGCAGAACCGTCGAAGTCCGGCACAAGATGTCCGAGCGCATCACGAGCTGGGGTGAGCTCTGCGAGCGCGCAGGCCTCCCGTTGGGCGATACGCCCGCGTCCGCACCCGTGGAGAAGCTGATCACCGGAGGAAACGTGATCAGCGCCTCGAGCCTCGGTTCCGGAGCGGCGCCGATGTGCGAGGCCGGCCCTGCCTGCTGCGGCGGCGGATGCGCGGCCCTGGACTGAACCGCTACTGCGCCTGCTCGGCCGTGCCCTCCGGCGGCTGGGGCTGCGGCATGTATTTCTGGTGGCAGGATTCGCAGACGTTGTAGATCTCGTCGCCCGCGTCGAGGATGCGCTCGAGGTCGCGCGCCTCCGCGGCCTCGGCGGCGAGGACCGCGGTGCGGATCAGCTCCTTCGCGTATCCACGCCACTCCTCTTCCTCGCCGACCGCGCGGCCGGCGATCGTGCGGCCGTTCATGAGCAGGAGATTGCCCGACTCGGCGAGCGCCAGCGCGTTGTTCTTGATGGCGAGCCACTCCTCGTCCGATGCCGGCTCCTTCGTCGCGACTCCCCAGACCGCATCGGACGCGGGAATCGTGATGGCCTGCATCACCTGCTTGACGTCGGCGACCGGCTCGAACGGGGCTGGCGCCGGAGGCGTCTCACCAGCGCATCCCGCGATTCCTGCAACGAGACCCGTACACAGCAACTTCGAGGCGATCGCTCGCATGTCGTACTCCCCCGCTCGGCCGGCCACGGAAGCGGCCCGCAGCTCTCGATGGTCTTCGAATGGCGCCCGGCGAACGGCGCGTCCGCCGAGATTCGCGACCCGCGAGCATAGCCGAGCACTGCGCGTATGGCGTAAGGGTCGGCCGCAATGGGCCCTGGCGGTCGTGCCGCTTGCGCCCGCCGCACGTGCTCGCCGACGGACGGGCGCTCGCACCGACTGCGACTCTGCTGCCCGTCACTGACTGACCAGCCGCATGAGCTGGCCGCTCAGCCAGCCACCGTAGGTGCCGAGCGCATAGCCCAGCACGGCGAGCAGCACGCCGACCGGCGCGAGCGCCGGATGAAAGGCGCCTGCGACCACCGGCGCGGACGCCGCGCCGCCGATGTTCGCCATGCTGCCGACACCCAGGTAGAAGAGCGGCGCGCGCAGCAGTCGCAGGACGATCAGCATGCACGCGGCATGGAACGCCATCCACACGCCACCCACGGCAAAGAGCCCCGGACTGCTGAAGACGGCCCGGATGTCCATCTGCATGCCGATCGTGGCGACGAGCACGTACAGCATCACCGAGCCCACCTTCGATGCGCCGGCGCCTTCGAGCCGGCGCGCCGGTGTGAACGAGGCGAGCAGACCGAAAGTGGTCGCCAGCACGACGAGCCAGAAGAAATCGGAGGTGAGCGAATAGATCGCGAGCCCCGGTGCGGTCGCCTCGATCCATGCCGCGAGCGGGTTACCGAGGAGATGCGAGAGCCCCGTGAGCCCGAAGCCGAGACCGACGATCTTCATGAGATCGCCGAGCGCCGGATTGCGGGCGTTCTCGCGCTCGAACGTCGCGACCTTCTCCTGCAGCGCCGTCAGTGCGGTGGTGTCCGCGCCCCGGCGCCGATCGAGCTCCGGCGCGCGGGAGGCGAGGTAGAGCAGCACCGCCATCCAGACATTGGCCATCAGCACGTCGGCCTCTTATACAATTTCCCAGCCCACGGAACCGTACCAAATTT
>QGVD01000042.1 GCA_003242685.1 Pseudomonadota bacterium
CGGATCTCGTAGCAGCGGTGGATCTTCGGGTTGCGCGCGAAGTCCTCGGGAATCGTCTCCGCCGAGATGTCGCGCACGTCGTATTTCTCCGCAACCGAAGGCTCGAGCCTGAACCGCTGCGCGTTGGTGGAGAAGACGAGCAGCCCTCCCGGCGCGAGGATGTCCATGCACGCCTCGATGAGCCGCGGGTGGTCGCGCTGCGTATCCAGCACGCCCTCCATGCGCTTCGAGTTCGAGAACGTCGGCGGATCGAGAAAGATCAGATCGAAGCGCTCGCGGCGACGCCGGGCGTCTTCCAGCCATTCGCGGCAGTCGGCCTGCACGAGCACGTGGTCGCGGCTCGCGAGCCCGTTGAGCGTGAGATTGCGCTGCGCCCAGTCGAGGTAGGTGCGCGAGAGATCCACCGTCACGCTCGATCGCGCGCGCCCAGCCGCCGCATACACCGTTGCGGTGCCCGTGTAGCCGAACAGATTCAGGAAGCGCTTGCGGGCGGCCGCCTCGCGCAGCCGCGCGCGCGTGATGCGGTGATCGAGGAAGAGGCCCGTGTCGAGGTAGTCCTCGAAGTTCACCCAGAAGCGCAGGCCCCCTTCGGCGACGACGTGGAACCGCTTTGCCTCTCCGAGCTTGCGGTACTGTTCGCCGCGCGCCCTCCTCCGCCGCGTCCGGACGTGAATGCGCTCCGGCGGCACGCCGGTGACTTCGGGCAGCACTGAGAACGCCTCGCCTCGGCGGCGGCGGACGGCCTCAGGATCGATGCTGGCAGGTGCCGCGTACTCCTGGACATAGAGCCACGCGAGGTCCGAATCGGCGCTGCGGTAGAGATCGATCGCGAACGCGTACTCCGGCATGTCTGCGTCGTAGAGCCGGTAGCACGAGACGTCGTTGGCTTCGGCCCACGCGTGAAGTCGCTTGACGTTCTTGCGGAGCCTGTTCGCGAACATCTGCGCGCCCGGCGTATCGCGCAGCGCCGGATCGATCCTCGCGGTGCCTTTCGGGCGGTCAACGTCGCGGAAGACTTCCGGTTCGATCCGCAGGCGCAGCAGCCGGCACTCGATCGCGCCGTTCCAGACCGTGTGTGTGCGGCGTGCGCGGATTCCGAGCTCGAGACCGAGCTCCGGCGCACCGGTGAGCACGGCCGCGTGCCAGCCCGTGAAGCGCTCGCGCAGCACCCGCCCGAGCGTACGGTGCACTTCGCGTGCTGCCTCGCGGTCTTCGAGGCGCATGCCGTACGGTGGATTGGTGCACACGAGACCGCCTTCTGCCGGCGAGGAGTAATCATCCTGCTCGTCGCCCGCCGTACGCACGCCGTCGGGAGACACATCGGCGAGCTCGCGCACTTCGAACTGCGTGAGCGCATCGACACCTGCACGGCGCGCGTTCGCCCGGGCGAGCCTCACGGCACGCCCGTCCCGATCCGAGCCGCAGATCCTGGAGCCTCCTGCGAGGAGTCGCTCCGTTCCGGCCCGCGCACGCTCCTGCGCCTCCGCCCGCAAACGCTCCCACAGTGCGGCATCGTGCCGCCGCCAGCCGAGGAAACCGAAGTAGTCACGCAGCAGTCCCGGCGCTCGGTCGGCCGCGATCAGCGCGGCCTCGATGACGAACGTGCCCGACCCGCACATCGGGTCGAGGAACGGCGCACCTTCGCGCGCGAGCTCGGGCCATCCCGCGCGCATGAGAATTCCCGCCGCGACGTTCTCCTTGAGCGGTGCTTCACCGCCTTCGGTGCGGTAGCCGCGGCGGTGCAGGCTCTCACCCGAGAGATCGAGAGACACGGCCACCCGCGTGCCGCTCGCGTGGACATGCACACGCACGCCGGGCCGCTCGAGAGCGATGTCCGGGCGATGTCCCGTCCGCTCGCGCAGCGCATCGACGATCGCGTCCTTGACCTTGAGCGCACCGAAATGCGAATGCGTGATCGCGGGATGCCGGCCGCTGAACTCACACGCGAGCGTCGCACCTTCGGCGATGTGCTTCTCCCACGGCAGCTCGCGCACGGCGGCATGGAGCGCCTCGGCATCGCGCGCTTCGAGCTGCGCGAGCTCGAGGAACACGCGGTTCGCGATGCGCGACCACAGACACGCGCGATACGCGACTTCGAGCGATCCCGTGAAGCCGACTCCGGTCGCCCGCTCGCGCACGTCCGTCGCACCGAGCGACTCGAGCTCGCGGGCGAGGAGATCCGCAAGCCCGCGCGGGGCGCTTGCGGTGAGCTCGAGTTTCGCGGTACTCACGCGGCGTCGAGAGCGGCAGCGAGCGGCACGACTCTGTGCATCGAGCGGCTGAGATACCGGACGAGGATCCGGTAGACGTCGAGATCGAAGGGCTGCAGCGTGCGCCGCGAAGGCAGGTCATCGCCCGGCTCCAGCGTCGCGATGTGTCGCCACTCGTCGATCACGTGAAGCTGCTCGAGGCCGTTCGGACTCGTCTCGCGGATGCCGATCGGACCTTCGAAGGGCCAGGGTTTCAGCCGCTCGCCGGCGAGCGCGAGCTTGAGGCGCGCGGTGTGGCGCGCGAGGGTCTCCTCTCCCACGCACACGCCGCTGCAGCGTCCGATCTGATAGCCGAAGCAGGAGCCGGAGGACTTCTCGAGGCCGAGGACCTTGAGACACAGCCGCTCCTCGCGCGCGAGCTCGAGCATCGCCTTGCGTGCAGCCGCTTCCGTGCGATAGAGCCCGAACGTATCCGCGCCGTCGAAGGAGAGCTGCAGGTGATCGATGGGCGAGAGCACCGGCGCGGCTCCGTCGTCCGACACGACCCACGTCCAGATCTGACGCGCGCCGCGGAGCTGGCGGTTGAAGAGCGGCTTGAGCTCGCGCACGAGCCGCGCTTCGAGCAGCAGCGCGCCGAGCTCGCCCGCCGTCTCCGTCCACTCGACGTGGTGCGTGAGCTCCGCGAGCCGCTGCGACTTCCCGTCGCGCGTCGCGCCCTGCCAGTGCGAGAGCACGCGCTGACGGATGTTGTTCGCCTTGCCCACGTAAAGGAGCGCTCCGCCTTCGCCGTAGAAGCGATACACGCCGTGCGTCTGCGGCAGACGGTCCGGCAGATCGGCCGGCAGGTGCGGCGGCAGCGACTTGAGATGCGTGATCTCGCCGAGCGCCTGCTCCACCGTCTCGAAGGGCTCCTGAAGGCGCAGCACGTTCCAGAACTGCCACAAGGCGTGCGCATCGGGCAGCGCGCGGTGGCGGTCGGGACAGTCGAGTCCGTGTCGCTCGATCAGCGCGTCGAGATTGTGATGCCGCTCATCCGGATAGAGCCTGCGCGAGAGCTTCACCGTGCACGCGACGCGGCTCGAGAACGAATAGCCCGCGCGACGCAGCTCCGAGCGCAGGAAACCGTAGTCGAAGCGCGCGTTGTGCGCGACGAAGAGCCTTCCCTCCAGTCGTTCGAGAACCTCCGCCGCGATGTCCTCGAAGAACGGCGCGTAGCGCACCATCTCGTCCGTGATGCCCGTGAAGTGCTGGATCGCGGGCGGGATCGACACGCCCGGGTTCACCAGCGTGCTCCACTGGTACTCGAGCTCGCCGCCGGTCGCGGCGACGATCGCGATCTCGATGATGCGGTCGTGGGCCGGATGGCCGCCCGTCGTCTCCACGTCCACGAAGGCGACGGGTGAATCGAAGATGGAATCCGTCACGAGAGGTCGAGCCAGGTCGTCTTGAGCTCAGTGTACTTGTCGAGCGCGTGCAGCGACTTGTCGCGGCCGATGCCGGACTGCTTGAAGCCGCCGAAGGGCACGGTGATGTCGTCCTCGTCGTAGCAGTTGACGTAGACCGTGCCGGCGCGGATGGCGCGCGCGAGCCTGTGGGCCGTGCTCACGTCGCGCGTCCACACGCCGGCCGCGAGGCCGTAGATCACGTCGTTCGCGATCTCGATCGCCTCTTCCACGGTTCTGAACGTGAGGGTCGCGAGCACGGGACCGAAGATCTCCTCGCGCGCGATCGTCATGCGCGGCTCGACGTCGTCGAACACCGTGGGCTCGACGAACCATCCGCCGCTCTCCTCGCGCGCGCGGCGCCCGCCGAAGAGGAGCCGTGCACCCTCGCTGCGTCCCGTCTCGATGTAGCCGAGCACGCGCCTGAACTGCGCCTCGTCCACGATGGCGCCGAGCTTCGTCTCGGGATCGAGCGGATCACCGGGCTGCATCTGCCGGGCGATCGCCTGCACCTTCTCGAGCAGCGCGTCCCTGATGCTCTCCTGGACGAGGAGCCGTGAGCCCGCCGAGCACATCTCGCCCTGATTGAAGAAGATCGCGTACGCCGCAGCCGTCGCGGCACGGTCGAGATCGGCGACGTCGGCGAGCACGATGTTCGGCGACTTGCCGCCGCACTCGAGCCAGACGCGCTTCATGTTCGACTGACCCGAGTACTGCAGGATCTGACGTCCCGTGGCCGTCGAACCGGTGAACGCAATGCAGTCGACGTCCATGTGGAGCGCGAGCGCCTTGCCTGCCGTGTGCCCGAATCCCGGCACCACGTTGAGCACACCGTCGGGGATGCCGGCTTCCGCGGCGAGCTCCGCCACACGAATGGCCGTGAGCGGCGACTTCTCCGACGGTTTGAGGACGACCGAGTTTCCTGCGGCGAGCGCAGGGCCGATCTTCCACGCGGCCATGAGGAGCGGGAAGTTCCACGGCACGATGGCACCGACGACGCCCACCGGCTCGCGCGTGATGAGCGCGAGCGTATCGCGCCCCGTCGGCGCCACCTCGTCGTAGATCTTGTCGATCGCCTCCGCGTACCACTGGATGCAGCGCGCCGCGGCGGGAATGTCGATGCGCGTGCTGTCCGCGATGGGCTTGCCCACGTCGAGCGTCTCGAGCAGCGCGAGCTCGTCGCGGTGCTTCTCGATGAGCCCGGCGAATCTCAGAAGGATCCGCTTGCGCTTCGCGGGCGAGAGATGCGCCCAGCGGCCGTCGCGGAATGCGGCGCGCGCGGCCGCGACCGCGCGATCGACGTCAGGCGCGTCGCAGGCCGCAACCCGCGCGAGGAGCTTGCCGTTCGCGGGGTTCAGGCAGTCGAAGGTCGCACCCGAGGCGGCATCGACGTAGCGACCGTCGATGAATGCCCGGGAGCGGATGTCGAGCGACTCGGCTCGCTCGTGCCACGAGGTGGCTGCAGAGCTTGAGGCCATGTTCGGGGCTGCAGTCGCAGCCGGGCTCACGGCCCCGCTGCGACGTCACGTACTCGATGTGCTGGCGCTGATGATCTCACAGACTTCGCGCCCCACGTTGCGGAAACGGTGCGGCAGGTGGCTCGCGAAGTAGTAGGCGTCCCCGGGGCCGAGAACGCGCGTGTTCCCGCCGACGGTGAGCTCGATGCGGCCGCGGATCACGATACCGCCCTGCTCCCCGCGCTTCTGGGGGACTTCCTCGGCGGTAACTGCGCCGGGAGCGTAGCGCTCGTGCAGGATCGACAATTGCCGTCCGGCCCGCTGCGCGGCCACGAGCCGTCGGGATATCTCCTCATTGCCGATTTCGACGAGCTCGTCTGCACTGTAGAAGGCGCGCGGCGCCTCGCCCAGGTCGAGCGTGAAGAACTCGGCGATGGTCATCGGCACACCGCTCAGGACCTTCTCCAGGGAGCTGATCGAGGGGCTGACGCGGTTCTGCTCGATGAGTGAGATGAGGCCATTCGTGACCCCGGCCCGCCGCGCAAGGGCGCGCTGCGACAGGCCGTATGCGATGCGGACACTGCGCAGCCGCGCTCCGACGTCGACACTCATGGGATCCTTATAACCCGATTGCTGTTCAGGATTCTCGACAGTTATGCGATCAATGTCGGCCGGGATGGCTTCTCTTGTCAACTTTCTTTATCATCCCGCCGCCAACAAAGGAGTCCGCCCGAGATGAGCCAGCCAGCGCCCAACGTCGCACCCACGCCTGCCGCCCAACTGACCCGTGCGGAGCTGGAAGCCTACTGGATGCCGTTCACCGCGAACCGGCAGTTCAAGGAGCGTCCGCGCATCCTCGCTCGGGCGAGCGGCATGTACTACTGGACGCACGACGGACGCCAGATCCTGGACGCGACGGCCGGCATGTGGTGCGTCAACGCCGGTCACGGCCGGCCCGAGATCGCCGAGGCGGTGGCCCGGCAGCTCGAGACCCTGGACTACGGCCCGGCGTTCCAGATGGGCCATCCGGGCGCTTTCGAGCTCGCGAACGAGGTCGTCAAGATCTCGCCGAAGGGCCTGGACCACGTCTTCTTCACGAACTCCGGCTCGGAGTCCGTCGACACGGCGCTCAAGATCGCGCTGGCCTATCACCGTGTGCGCGGTGAAGCCACCCGCACGCGCCTCATCGGACGCGAGCGCGGCTATCACGGCGTGGGCTTCGGCGGCATCTCCGTCGGCGGCATCGCGCCGAACCGCAAGATGTGGTCGAGCTCGCTGGTGCCCGGCGTCGACCACCTCTCGCACACGCATGATCTCGCGAAGAACGCCTTCAGCCGCGGCGAGCCCGAGCACGGTGCACACCTCGCGGACGAGCTCGAGCGACTGGTCGTCCTGCACGACGCCTCCACGATCGCCGCGGTGATCGTCGAGCCGATCGCGGGCTCCACCGGCGTGCTCATCCCGCCGAAGGGCTATCTCAAGCGCCTGCGCGAGATCTGCGACAGGCACGGCATTCTCCTCATCTTCGACGAGGTCATCACCGGCTTCGGCCGCACCGGCTCGCCGTTCGCCGCACAGGAGTTCGGCGTCACGCCCGACATGATCACGTGCGCCAAGGGCCTCACCAACGGCTGCGTGCCCATGGGCGCGGTGATCGTCAAGAAGGAGATCTACGACGCCTTCATGCAGGGCCCGCCGAACGCCATCGAGCTGTTCCACGGCTACACCTACTCCGCGCATCCGGTCGCCTGCGCCGCGGGCATCGCGACGCTGAAGATCTACGAGCGCGAAGGGCTCCTCACGCGTGCGAAGGAGCTCGCGAAGTACTGGGAGGACGCGGCACACGATCTGCGCGGGCTGCCCGGCGTCATCGACATCCGCAACTACGGGCTCATTCTCGGTCTCGAGCTCGAGCCGATTCCCGGCAAGCCCGGCGCGCGCGCGTTCGACGTGTACCTCAAGTGCTTCGAGCGCGGCCTCCTCGTGCGGCAGACGGGAGACATCCTCGCGATGTCGCCGCCGCTCATCGTCGAGAAGAGCCACATCGACCAGATGTTCGGCCTGTTGCGGGAAGTGCTGCGCGCGGGCTGAAACGGCCACACGGTATCCAGCGGTACGAGGGGGTGCGTCGCGGCGGCGGCGTGCCCCTTCGTCATTTCCCGACAAGGCCCTCCACCGCGCGCAGTATTGCCAGATTCAGTCTCCTCGGGGATATCATCGGCCGTAGCGATCTCGCCGTACGCGTGCTGCGTGCGGTCCGGAAAGGGGGGACGGTCGAACATGAAATCCGCCGATCGCTCGATAACGCATGCGCGCGTCTGCGCCTTCCTTGCGGCTCTGGTCATACCCATCACGGCGTGCCAGCGGCAGTCTGAACCCTCGGCATCCACCGCCACCGTGCCCAAGCGCCCCGTCGACCAGGCCCGGCTCGAAGCCGCGGACAGCGACGCCGCGAACTGGCTCACCACCGGCCGCACGTACAGCGAGCAGCGCTTCAGTCCGCTGATTCAGATCAACGACCAGAACGTCGGGCAGCTCAGGCTCGCGTGGCATCACGATCTCGATGCCATTCCGCGCGGGCAGGAATCGACGCCTCTCGTCGTGGACGGCGTCATGTACGTGAGCACCACGTGGAGCAAGGTCTTCGCGCTCGATGCGCGCACGGGAAAGCTCCTCTGGGAATACGACCCGAAGGTGCCCGGTGAGTGGGGCATCAATGCCTGCTGCGACGTGGTCAACCGTGGCGTCGCCTTCTGGAAGGACAAGGTCTATCTCGGAACGCTCGATGGCCGACTCGTCGCGCTGGATGCGGCGACCGGCACGCCGGTGTGGGAAACGCAGACGGTCGATCGCAGTCAGCGCTACGCGATCACCGGCGCACCGCGGGTCATCAGGAACAAGGTGATCATCGGCAATGCCGGCTCGGAGTTCGGCGTGCGCGGTTACATCTCGGCGTACGACGCCGACACGGGCGAGCTCGTGTGGCGCTTCTACACGGTGCCCGGTGAACCGGGCAAGAAGGACGGCGCGGCATCCGACGAGGTGCTGGAGAAGATCGCACGTCCGACGTGGACCGGTGAATGGTGGAAGCTCGGCGGCGGCGGAACGGTGTGGGACGCGATGGCCTACGACCCCGAGCTCGATCTGCTCTACTTCGGCACGGGCAACGGCACGCCGTGGAGCCACACGCTGCGCAGCCCCGACGGCGGCGACAACCTCTTCCTCGCGTCCATCATCGCCGTGAAGGCCGAAACGGGCGAATACGTCTGGCACTTCCAGACCGTGCCCGGCGAGGACTGGGACTACGACTCCACCAATCACATCATCCTCGCCGATCTCGAGATCGACGGCCGCAAGCGCAAGGTGCTCATGCAGGCACCGAAGAACGGCGTCTTCTACGTGCTCGACCGCGAGACGGGCGAGTTCATCTCCGCGAAGCCCTACGTGAACATCAACTGGGCGACCGGCTTCGATCCGAAGACCGGCCGCCCGATCGAGAACCCCGAGGCGCGCTACGGCAGAACGGGCAAGCCGTTCGTCGCCCGGCCCGGTCCCGCCGGCGGACACGCGTGGCAGCCGATGTCGTTCAATCCTCTCACCGGGCTCGTCTACATCCCCGCGCTCGATCTCGCGATGCCGTTCGGCATGAAGCGTGACGAGCGGACGAGCCGTTACGCGTTCAACGTCGGCTTCGATTTCCTCGGCGCATCGCTGCCGCAGGATCCGAAGATCAAGGCCGAAGCGAAGGCGACCTCGGTCGGATATCTGGTGGCGTGGGATCCGGTCAGCCAGCAGGCCGCCTGGCGCGTGCAGTACAGCGACGCGTGGCGCAGCGGCGTGCTGTCGACGGCCGGCAATCTCGTCTTCCAGGGCACGGCGATGGGCGAGCTGCAGGCCTTCGCGGCCGACACGGGCGAGCGTCTGTGGTCCGCTCCCACGCAATCGGGCATCGTCGCCGCGCCGATCACCTACGAGGTCGACGGCGAGCAGTTCGTCGCGGTGGTCACCGGCTGGGGAGGCGCATTCGCGATCGCGGCGGGCGAGATCGCACGTGAGAAGCGCGCGCCGCTCAACACGCCGCGCGTGCTCGCGTTCTCTCTGAAGGGCAACGACACGCTCCCCGATCCGCCGGAGATTCCGCGTCCCACCCTGCAGCCACCGCCGAACACCGCATCGGCCGCGACGATCGCGCGGGGCCGCGAGCTCTTCCATCCCTACTGCTCGAACTGCCACGGCGATGCGGCGGTGAGCGGCAGCTTCATTCCCGACCTGCGCAACTCGCCGCTGCTCGCGGACGCCGCGGCGTGGCGCAGCGTCGTTCACGACGGCGCTCTGCGCGAGCGAGGAATGGTGAGCTTCTCGGCCGAGCTCAGCCCCGAGGACGTCGAAGCGATCCGGGCTTACGTCATCTCGCGCGCGCACGACGCGCTCGCGGAGCGGAGCGCCGGCGGCGCATCGGCGCCCTGAGTGAATGCCGCCCAGCCGCGGCAGACAGTGCCGCGGCTAACGGCGCGGCCGGAGGATGGCGACGGTTCCGTCGAACGCGGAATCCGCCTGCGCGCGCGACTCCTCGACCTTCGCACGCAGGGTGGCGAGGTGCGAGCTCGCACCGCGCACGAACTCGAGCATCGCATCCGCTGCCGCGGGACGGGCGATGAGATAACCCTGCACGTGCACGTCGCCGCAGGAGAGCAGCAGATCGAGCTGCGCCGGCCGCTCCACGCCTTCGGCCGTGACCTGCAGGCCGAGGCTGCGGCAGAGCGAGATGATCGAGCGCACGATCGCGGCCGCGCGCGGGCTCGAGTCCACCGCCGCGACGAGTCCGCGATCGATCTTCACACGGTCGAGCGGCAGCCGCTCCAGTGACGTCAGCGAGGAGAAGCCCGCGCCGAAGTCGTCGAGCGCCACCGTGACGCCGAGGAGACGCAGCGCGTGCAACGCCTCGATCGTCACGGAACCGGTCTGCAGCACGTTCTCCGTCAGCTCGAGCTCGAGGCACTCGGGCGGCAGCCCGGACGTGCGCAGCATGCGCTCGACGACGCCGACGAAGTTGCCGGTGAGGAACTGCTGTGAGGATGCGTTGATCGCGATGCGCGCCTGCGGCCAGGCGCCGGCGCGCCACTCGCGCAGCGTCGCGCCCGCCGCGCGCAGCACCCATTCGTTGAGCTCGAGGATGAGTCCCGACTGCTGCGCGACGTCGAGGAACTGCCCGGCGGAAAGCAGCGTGCCGTCGGGCCGCCGCCAGCGCAGCAGCGCTTCCACGACGGTCGTCTCGAGCGTCGCGAGTGAAACCTCGGGCTGGAAGTGGAGCAGCAGCTCGTCCGCCTCGATCGCCTTGCGCAGCGCCTGTTCGGTGCGGAAGCGGCTCGCCGCGGCCTGCAGCAGCTCGGGGCTGTACACGCAGTAGCGATTGCGACCGAGCTCCTTGGCGCGGAACAGCGCGGAGTCCGCCGCGCGCAGGAGCGCCTCGGCATCCATCGCGTGGTCGGGGAACACGGCGACACCGATGCTCACTCCGACCAGCAGCTCGCGCCGCTCGACGGCCAGAGGACGCTGGAACGCGGCGACGACGCGCTCCACGCGTGCCTTCACATCCTCGGGGTCCTTCACGTCGCGCAGCACCAGCGTGAACTCGTCACCGCCGAGTCGTGCGACGAACTCTCCTTCCTGCGCGAGCGTGCGCAGCCTGTCGCCGATACCCTTGAGCACGCGATCGCCGAACTCGTGCCCCAGGCTGTCGTTGATCGTCTTGAAGTTGTCGAGATCGATGAACAACACCGCGGCGTGCCGGCCCGCCGCGCGCGCCTGCTCCAGTGCGCTCGAGAGGAAGGCGAAGAGCTTGCGGCGGTTCGGCAGATCGGTGAGCGGATCGTGATGCGCGAGGTGACGGAGCTGACGCGTGCGGGCCGCCACCCGCTCCTCGAGCTCGGCCTGATAGTCGCGCAGCGCGCGCTGCGATGCGTAGAGCTGCTCGGCCATGTGATTGAACGCGAGGGCCAGCTCGTCGAGTTCGCGCACGCCGCCACGCTCCACGCGCGCATCGAGCTTGCCGCGCGCGAGACGGCGCGTGCCGGCCATCAGGCGCCGCACGGGCACGGTGATGCCCTGAGCCGTCAGCACGGCGACGCACAGGATGACGAACAGCATCCCGGCGCTCACGACGCCGAGCATGCGTTCGGTGTCCTCGACCGTGAGGCGTGCGGAGCGGGCCGCTGCGCCGAGCGCGCGCCAGGCCGGCTCCTGCAGATCGGCGTGCACCTGCTCCTGTATCCGCGCGGCCGCCGCAGCGAATTCCTGACGGCTCTTTTCTATCATCTCGTCGAGCCGGATGACGGCGCGGCGTTGCGCCACGGCCCGGGCAAAATCCTCACGCGCCAGCTCGAGCCACACCCTTCCTGGCGAGCGTTCGAGCTCGGGAGCGTGCGAATCGAGAACCTCGCGGAACGCGCGTTCGGCGCGCTCCACGTCTCCCGCGCGCTCCACCCTGCCCCTTCCGTTCTCGGTGAGCTGCTCCTCCGCGCGATCGCGCACGGCATCCGCCGCACGTGCGAGCTCCGAGAGCGAGCGGCGAGCGAACACGTTCTCGCCGACCGGCAGACCCGACGCACCGGCCGAAGCGATCCTTCCGCGCAGGGCGTCTATCGCTTCACGGTGCGAACGCAGCGCGCGGCTCCGCTGGTTCTGGAGCTCCATCAGCATCAGACCGTCGCGGTGGAACGCGGCGAGCTGATGACGGAGCTCACCGTCGGAAGCGGCGGCAGCGGGCGGGTCCGCTATGCGATCGTACTCGGCGAGCGTGGCGACCAGGGTGCGCGAAGCGCCGAGCACCGCGGCCGCATTGGCCGGCGTGTCGAACTTGAGGTAGCCGAGCACCGCGCGATCGAAGGTGCCGACGGCATTCTCGAGATCGAGCGCGAGACGCACCAGCGGCTCGAAGCGATTCTCGACCCGGCTGATGCTCTCCGCCGAGTTCTGTGTGCCGCGGTGAACGAGGTAGCTGCCCAGCAGGAACGCGAACGCCACCGCGCCCGCGGCCAGCATCAGCCACGCGTTGATGGGAAGCGAGCGGCGGTGCATCGGCGCCGTGCGGCGTCGGGGTGTTGCCCGGAATGGAGGCCGCTCAGCGGTTCCGGGACGGGCGCAGCCGGACGAGGAGCTGCCAGGCAATGATCGCGGCTGCGATCACTCCGATCACCAGGATCTCCGTGTCCGTGAGGACGAAACCGCGACTCGAGACGATCGTTACGGTTTCCATGACCTTCCTCCACTCCCTCGGACGGGATACGGCGATTGTGCCGGGGGCGAAAGGTCACACGGGGTCCACCGCGCCTCAAAGCGGCGCGCATTCAAACTGCGATTCGATTCACTGCGGTCCGGGATTATGTCTCGCGAGGGGCCGGCCGGAAACGAAACTGCCGGCCAGGAGGCCGGCAGTCCGTAGCGCGCGCTTCAACGGGCTTGCGCGTGGCTCGACAGGTCAGCGGTCATTTCCCCCAGGGGAAGGTCGTCGAAACCGACAGCCACACCTTGCCCTCGGTGGTGAGAACGTCGCCCGGCGTACCGTCGAACGCCTTCAGATCGCTGCCGTCGATGTACTTCAGCGATACGTCGACGTTGCCGAAGGTCTTCGCGATGCCGATGGCGAAGTCGAAGTACGGATTGCCGGAGTCGGTGTCCTCGGCGGCGTCCCAGTAGTCGCCGAAGCTGTAACCGACGTGCGTGACCAGGCTGAAACCATGCGGCAGCGGGAACGTGCCGTTGCCTTCGATGTAGAACGCGCTGTCGTCGAGGCCGACGAACTCCGGCGAGTAGGAGAGTTTGGCGGAGAACCAGCCCTTGCTGATGCCCGCGTAGAGCTCCTGCCAGTCGAAGTCGCTGTTGCCCGGATAGCCGTAGTAGACGAAACCGACGTCCCACCCGAAGCTCGACTCCGGATCGCCTCCCGCGATGCCGATGATGCCATCGAGCTCGAGATGCGCGTCCGGATAGCTGTCGTCGTCCAGCGTGCTGGCGAACGTTCCGACGTAGATGCCGTTGCTGAACGTGTACGTCGCACTCAGCTGCAGCGCCGGATCGAGCGCCGACTGAGTGATGCCGCGAAAGTCGTAGTCACTCACCACCGCGGGTGTCACGCTCAGTTCCGCGTACGCGGCTTGCGCGCCGAGCGCCATGACGACCGCAGAGGCCAGTTTCCAATTCCTCATGAACCCTCCCGAATGACGAACCACGCAATGCGCACCTGATGTGCACCACGCCCATTGCAGCATCCGTACCAATGCACTCGGTCGGGTGGAAATGCCTGTGCAATCCGCAGCTTGCGCGAGTTCCGCATTGGTGCGTAGCGCGGACGCATCGCAGCGTGCTGCCCTTCGTGTGGTGCACGCCGCGAGGTGCATGCCTCATCGTGGTGCATGCGGATGCTCGCGTTCGAGGAGCTTTCTTCTTTCGGGCGTACCGCGCGTACGCCCTCCTTGCCTGCACCTCTCCGCATCGGGAGAAGCGCGGAGAGGTGCAGGCGATATCGATCAATGGTTGCGAGCCACCTGACCCGTCGATCCGCGCTCGATGCGCACGGTCACACGACGGTCGAACGCATAGCCGTCGAGATCGCCGTCGGTGCTCTTCGAAGCGGACTCACCGTGCGCTTCGACCTGCAGCCGCTCGAGCGGGACTCCCGCGCCCATGAGCACCTCCGCCACCGCGTTCGCGCGGCGCCTCGAGAGCTCGGCGTTGAATTCCTCGGAGCCGCGCGGATCGGCGAATCCGTCGACGCGCACGACCGCATCGGGCAGCGCCGCCACGAGGCCGCCGACGTGCCGCAGCCTCTCGATCGTCTCGTCCGAGAGCGTCGCGTCGGCGGTGCGGAAGCTCACGTCCAGGGTGAGCTCGTGCGCACGGTCGAGCGCCTGATCGAGCCGTTCGCTGTGCGACTGCATCCGCACGAGCGAACCGTTGAGCCCCGCGATCTCGCGTGCGAGGCGCGAGCGTTCGGCTTCCGATGCGTCGAGACCGGCGGCGAGCGCCTCGCGCGCAACGGTCTGCCGGTAGTAGCGATCGCCGAGCCAGCCGCCCGCTGCGGCGCCGAGGATCGCACCGAGGGGTCCGCCGGCGGCCGCACCGATCGCGAGACCGCTGACGACGCCGACGGACTCCTGCTTCGATGCACGCGTCTGCTCGGATGCATGCGCGACGGTTGCGAGCGCGCTCAGCGTCAGGAGCGCAACGCCTGCGATCGGTGTGCTCGGTTTCTGGATCCGGCTCTTCATGGTCGTCCTCCTTCTCTCCGGTGAGAGCGCTTCGCTCTCGCCTGGAGACGAGTTCAGCGCGGCAGACGGCGCCGCCCGTGGCACGATTCGGGCGCAGCGGAGATTCTTTGTGGCAGATCGTGGCGCCGGATCCGGCGCCCCGGCGGCGGGTCACGACGGGCCGCGACGGGGCGTTGAAACGCGATTCGTGCCGGCGAGTGCGCTGGACTGAATCAGAAGCCCGCGCGCTGGCGGCTGTCTTCGTACATGCGCGTGAGGAAGGTCCGCACGGCGGGCTCGGCTTCCGCGGGCGTCATGAGCCGCTGCTCAACGAGCACGCGCGCCATGTCGCGCATGCTGCGCCGGCCGTCGATCAATGACATGAGAAAGGCGTAGATGCGGGTGGAAGCCGCCTGCATCTGAAAGTCCTCGAGGAGCGGCACGGGCAGCTCGGTACGGATCAGCCATTCGGGAAGCGCGCTGTGCTCCGGCGGGGCGGCGACGTCGCGCTCCTTGCGCGCGTTCCATGCGAGGACCGTCTCGATTCTTCCGTGCCGGCTCGCGGGCGAGCGCATGTACGGAATGCTCGCTTCGTCGCTCTTCGCGATCGCGAATCCCGCGCCCGCGACGACCTCGAACGACTCTTCAGGGCTCAGCCGCTGCGCACGCGCACTCTGCGCGAAGGAAAGCGATCCGAAGTTGAGCCAGCGACCGCCGGGCGCGAGCAGCGCGTTCACCCGCAGCGCGAACGTCGCGAGCTCCTCCGGGATGATGTCTATGAACCAGGGCGTCACGACGGTATCGAAGCTTGCGGGCGCGAACGGCGCGCGCAGCGCATCGGCGGCGACGAGATGAAAACCCTCGCGCACGGGCTGCGGTGCGAGGAGCCTGCGCAGCACCGCGCAGTCGTCGAGCGTGCGCGGAGCGATCGGAAACTCGTAGAGCTCGAGCGCGCGTCCGCTCACCGCCTCACGTGCCACGAAGAGGAGCAGCGGATTGAAGTCGGTCGCGATCGTGATCCCGGGTGCGCACTGCATGTGGATGTCGTAGGCCAGCCGGCCGGCGCCCGCGCCGAGCACCAGCGTCCTGCCCCACGCGTCGTCCGGCGCGAGGAGACCCTCGAGCACCGCGAGAGCTGCCGCGTTCTCCTCGTCGCCCCAGGCCCAGTCGCGATGCAGGTTCGCGTAGTAGTTGGTGAGACCCTGATCCGCGGGCAGACGCGTGCGCAGGGCGAGGTGCGTCGCATATCCCGCGGCCGATTGATCGAGGCCGAGCGGCGCGAGGAGCGCGGCGAGCCTGCGCGCATGATCCTCGTGCGCGGCGGCGAGATGCTCGAGGCGCCGGCGCGTGAGCGGCATGAGCTGCGCATCGGCGCATTCGGCGCGCAGCGTGCGCACCTCGCGCTCGATCTCGAGGAGGAGGAAACGCAGCCTCCCGCGCCACTCGGCGAGCATCGCCTGCGGGTCGGCGAACAGCCACGGCACTTCGCCCACGACGGGAAAACCGCTGCTGCACTGTTCGCAGACGAAACCGATGCGCTGTCGAGCGAGCGAGCCTCGCCGGCAGCGCGGACAGAGCAGCAGGGATTGCGGCAACGCCTGGTCGGTCACGTGTTCCTCGAACGATCGCGCCGCGATGCTGCCCGTGCGGGCGGACGGCGGTCAACCGAAGCGTGATCGGCCGATGATCGCGGGCGGCGGGAACGGCGTCCCGTCCCGATTCATGAACGATGCGGGAACCTCAGCCCGCGGCGGCGCGCCGGCCCGGCGCGAACCGCTCGAGGATCTCGTCGGGACCCGCAGGCCGGCCCAGCAGGAATCCCTGCCCGACCTCGCATCCGAGCCCGATGAGCTGCTGGAGCTGCGTGGGGGTTTCGATGCCTTCGGCCACGGTTCCGAGGCCGAATGCGCGCGCCATGCTGCGCACGGCCTCGACGAGAGCGGCGTTGCGCGGCTGAGCGCCGAGCAGCGCCACGAAGCTGCGGTCGATCTTGAGCTCGTGCACCGGAAGCTTCGCGAGGAGGCTGAGCGACGAATGCCCGGTGCCGAAGTCGTCGAGCGCGAGGCGGATGCCGGCCGATGACAGCTCGCGCAGCGTGCGCACGACGACGTCGGTGTCCCTGAGCACCGCCGTCTCGGTGAGCTCTATCGCGAGTCCCGCGCCGGCCCGGTGCCATTCGTCCGCGATCGACTTCATGCGCGACAGAAAGCCCGGATGCCTGAGCTGCACGGGGGAGACGTTCACGGCGATCTCGATCGGTTCGAGCCCGGCGTCTCTCCAGCACGTCGCATCCTGCAGCGCGCGCTCGAAGAGCCAGAAACCGACCTCCTCGAGGAGCCCCGTTTCCTCGAGCACCGGGATGAACGTGGCGGGCGGCACGTTCTCGCCTTCCGGAGTCTGCCAGCGCAGCAGCGCTTCGACGCCGCGCAGCGTGCGCGTCGCGAGATGGAACTTCGGCTGATAGTGCAGCCGGAACTCGCCGCGCTCCACCGCTCGGCGCAGCTTCTGCTCGAGGGTGAGGCGCGCGGCGATCCGTTCGTTGATGGGATTCGTATAGGCGACGTGGCGCTCCCCGCTCTCCTTCGCCTGCTTGAGCGCGACTTCCGCCTTCTGCACGAGCGCCTCGCCCGCGGGCCCGTGCTCGGGCGCACGCGCGGAGCCCGAGCGCGCGGCCATCCTGAGCTCCACGCCGCCGATGTCGAACGGCTCTCCGAGAAGCTGCGCGAGCACGTCGCGCCCGTCGCGCTTCGCGTCCTCGCCGTAGAGCGCGACGGCGAAGAGCCCGCCGCCGAAGTGCGCCGTCCGGCCCACGGCCGGGAAGGCGGCACGCAGACGTTCCGCGATCGACTGCAGCAGGCGATCGCCGCATTCGCGTCCGTACGCTTCGTTCACCGCGACGATCTGCTCGATGTCGAACACGAGCACCGCGACCGACGACGCACCTTCCCCTTCGCGCGCGAGCAGCTCGCAGAAGCGGCTGCGCTGGGGAAGACCCGTCAGGAGATCGCAGGACGAAAGGAACTCCAGGAGCCGCGCGCGGCGCAGGTTTCTCAGCGTCGCGCCGATGTCGAGCGCCAGCTCCTCGAGGAGCGCCACTTCGTGCTCGCCGAACACGCCGGGCTGCGCGGCGCCGAGGTTGAGCGTGCCGATGAGCCCGTCGTCGATGCTGAACGGCACCACGATGTTCGCGCGCTGCCCGGTCGAGAGCATGCGCTGGCGGTAGGCGATCGGCTGCGCGTCGTTGAGGAGATCGTTGCAGACGCTCGGCCGGCCCGTCTCCACCGCGCGCGCGGTCATGCCGAAGCCGCCCTCTGCGGGATTCTTGATCGAGAACCGCAGGCCGCGCACGTCGGGCGCGCTCGTGGAAGCGGAAACGAGCGCCGCGACCTCGCCGCTCTGCGGATCGACGACGTTGATGAACGCGTGCAGGAAGCCGCCGCGCTTCACCGCGATCTCGCAGGCCTCCTCCAGCACGCTCTCGCCGTCGGTGGCGCGCAGCATCGCGCGCTTGATCGCGCCGAGCATGTCGTGCAGGGCTCTGAGTCGCGCCATGCGCTCCTCGTCGCGGCGCCGCTCCGTGACGTCCCGGTCGATGCCGCGATAGCCCACCACGGCACCTCTCTCGTCCGTGATCGCGACCACGCTGCGTTCGAGCCAGCGGAACCCGCCGTCGGCGTGCCGCCAGCGCGCAAGCCCTTCGCGTGGCGGCACGCCCGTGCCCGGAGCGGGCACGCCGGCGGACGGCGGTCCCTCCTCGGCGTCGAGGAGCTCGTCGTAGCGACGGCCGATCAGCGCCTCCGGAGAGTATCCGAGGATCTTCGTGACGGCGGGACTGCAGAAAGTGAATCGCCCTTCGACGTCGAGCTCCCAGATCCAGTCGCGCGAGGCATGCGCGATGTCGTGCAGCCGCCGTTCCGCTTCCCGGCGCGCCGCCTGCGCGGCCGCCTCGCTGGCCGCCCGTCCGATGAACATCGGGAGCCGGTCCAGGGCGTCCCATTCGACGACGTCGGCACCCTGCGCGCGCAGCCGTGCCGCGCGCCGCATGTCGACGTCACTGCACGCGACGACGATGAACGGCACGTGCCGGCGCTGCGACCTTGCCAGGGCGAGCGCGGCCCGGACGTCGGACTCTCCGGTGCCCTTCAGCTCCGCCACGATGACGTGGGGGCGCAGCTCTACGAGCGCCTCGGCGAAGCTCGACAGAGTGGCGACCCGCTGGATGGTGCACGTCTGCGCGGCATGCCGGAGCACCCGCTCCAGGCGCGCCGCCGCCACGGCCGAGCGGCTCGAGAGAAGAATTCGGATCGGACGGCTCAATTACTGCGTTCTCATTGATGAGGATGCCGCGTCCGGAACAGGCACAGGGCCTGACCGGCCGCGGGAGGCTGCGACACTCCGGTGTTATCTCTGTCGCAATTCGGCCGGGTATGTCAGGCACTTCAGCCCGGGAAACCGCATTTCCGTCCGCCGGGGCGCGATCTGTGATGCGCATCACACGCGCTGCGGGGCGGTAAGCCCGGACGCCGGCTCAGAAAATCAGGTCGAGGACGCCGAATACGACGAGCAGGCCGATGACGAGGAGGATGAGGACGGCGAAGCCGATGAATCTGAGCATGCTGCTCTCCCTGGAGCTGCGGGAGCGGGACAGGCCCGGAGGCCCGCCGTACGTTCTGCTCAGCAATGCGCGTGCCGCGCCGATGAGCTGCCTTCTGGCAGCCCGGCACCGAAGCGCCGGAGCAGCACGTTGGGGCATTTACCATAAGCTCGCAGAACGTGATCTTTCTTCCAGTTCTGCCCGTGGTCATGCGACGGATCACGATTCCGGCGCAGAGACTCGCTGCGTCCGCGGCACGGCACTATCGTTCCCGTGCGTCGGATCGGACCGAGGGACTCATGGCCCCCCGTACGAAGCTCGACAACCACGTCTTCGAGACTCATGCCGAGCTCGTTGCGCGGCTGTTGCCGTGCGCCCGCGCGATCGCTCTCTTCGACTCGAAGGCGCGCCTCGTCGGGAACCGGGGTGAGAGACCCCCGGAGGACATCGAGTCCCGCGTCCCGTCGGTGCTGCGCGAAGGCACCGGGTCCCGTCCCGACCCGGGACTGCTCGTCGAGCTCCCCGACGGACGACATGCGGCGCTCCTCGCCCTCGGCACGGATTCCACGACGCCCCCCGCCGGCGTGTGCGTGATCACGCTCGCGCCGCCGCGGGGCGAGCCGCTGCCGCCGCTCGATACCATCCGCACCCGGCTCGCTCCGGTGCTGCAGCTCCTCGCGCGCGAGATCGCTCCCCCTTCCGCATCCGAGAAGCGCCTCGCGACGCTCGCAGAGCGCGCGGACGAGCTCACGTGGCTTCTCGACGCGAGCTCCCGCGGCCAGGAGCGCGACGGCGAGGAATCGCTCGCCGGCCTCCTCGGAGCTGCGGTCGAGCACCTGGGCTGCGATCTCGGCGCCCTGTTCGTGCCGGAGAAGCGCCTGCGGATCACCCGCGGCAGCTCCCGCGGCACGAGCCCGGCGGCTGAAGCCGAGCTGCAACGGCTGCAGGCGCCGGTGCTGCAATGGATCACGCGCCACAACCGGCCGATGACGGCCGATACGTCCGCCGGTCAGACGCGGAGCGGATTCAGGGTGCTGGCCGTTCCGATTCCCCGCCCTTCCGGCAGCCCCGCCGGCACGATCATCTTCCTGCGCGCGAGCGAGCGGCGCGCCTTCGCGCAGAAGGAGCGTTTCATCGTCAAGCATCTCGCGCAGCAGATCGCGGCGCGCCTCGAGACGCGGTTCGATGCCGCGACCGGGCTGCTCACGCGCGCCGCGATGCAGGCGCAGGTGCGCGAGTGGACGAGCGGCGCCTACGGCTGCGTGCTCCACGTGAACATCGACCGCCTGCACGTGATCAATCAGACGCTCGGATTCGAGGCGGGCGACGAGCTGATCCGGCACGTCGCACAGCTTCTCGAGCCTCCGCGACTGCCGCCGGACTCGCTCGCGGCGCGTCTTTCCGGCGATGCGTTCGCCATCGTGCTGCGCTACGCGGACACCGAAGCGGCGACGCGCTGCGCGGAATCCCTGCAGCAGGCGGCGACGGAGCTCGCGCAGACGGTTCTCGGCGGACGCGCGCCCGTTTCTCTGAGCTGCGGCATCGCGGAGTTCGACGGCGCCGAGGCCGAGTTCGCGCGCGCCCTCGCGCTCGCGGAAGTGGCGTGCAAGGCGGCGAAGGACCGCGGCCGCGCGCGCGTCGAGGTGTACTACGACACGGACCGCTCGATGATCCGCCGCTCGGCGGACTCAGGCACGCTGATCCGCCTGCGCAACGTCCTCGCGCAGAATCAGCTCGAGCTCTACGCGCAGAAGATCATCCCGCTGCGCAACCGCAGCGAGCGGACGGGCTACGAGCTGCTCCTGCGCGCGCTCGACGAGGAGCACGGCAACCGCGCGCCCGGCGAGCTGCTCGCGGCCGCGCAGCGCTACCAGATGGAATCGACCGTCGATCTGTGGGTCGTCGAGCACGCGCTCGCCGCAGCCGCGCGTCATCGCGCGGCGCTGCACGCCTCGGACGTCCATCTCTCGCTCAACATCAGCGCGCAGGCGCTCACCGACGAGACCTTCCTCGAGCGCACGAAGGAGTGCATCGCGGAGTCGGGCATCGCGCCCGGGCTCATAATGTTCGAGATCACGGAGACGGCGGCGGTCTCGAGCTTCGCGAAGGCGCAGGCCTTCGTGGGCGAGCTGCGCGCGATGGGCTGCCGCTTCGCGCTCGACGACTTCGGCACGGGCGTGAACTCTCTGAAATATCTCAAGGGCCTGCCGGTCGATCGGGTAAAGATCGACGGCAGCTTCATCAGCGATCTTCTCTCCAACGCGCACTCCGTCGCGACGGTGCGCGCCATCGTGAGCCTGGCGCGCGAGCTGCACATCGAAACCGTCGCGGAGTACGCGGAGAGCGAGGCGATCCTGCGCCGGCTGCGCGAACTCGGCGTGGACTTCGCCCAGGGCTTCGGCGTCGAGACGCCGCGCCCGCTCGGGGAAGTGCTCGATGCGCTCAGCGCGGCGCAGTCCGCGAGCGCACTACGGCTCTCGCTCGAGCTCTGACGGAATATCGTTCGGACTCCCAACCAATGGCGCCGGGCCCCGGTTCCGGCTAAGTTATTACCGGAATCCCGATCCGGAAGGGGGAGTACTTCATGAGAAGAATCGGCTCGATCGTTCTCGGTCTCGAACTTGCGCTCGCCTGCACGGGCACCGCTTTCGCGCAGGAGCCTCCCAGGCCCGCGCCGGATCAGCTCGCGCTGCTCGAGAGCGACGATCCGAAGCTCGCCGCGAACAAGAAGCTGGTCTTCGACATGTACCGCGAGATCATCCAGGCGGGCCGCACGGATCTCGCGGAGAAGTACTTCACCGAGGACTACATCCAGCACAACCCGAACGTTCCGTCGGGACGCGCGGCGCTCGTCGAGTACATCAAGGCGACGCGGCCGGTGCGGCCGATCGAGCCGCTCATCACCTTCCCGGTCATCACGATCATGGCCGAAGGCGACCTGGTGCTCATCGCCACCGTGAGCTGGCAGCCCGACCCCGAGAACCCGGGCAAGAAGTACGCGAACACGCACTTCGACCTGTACCGCATCGAGAACGGCAAGATCGCCGAGCACTGGGATCACATCCCGAAGGACAAGTCGGCCTGGAGCTTCGACCCGAACGTGCACGCAAAGGAATAGCGTCGCGGCACGGCACGGGGTCGCGGGGATCTCGATTCGAATGGACTGGTGGAAAGGGAGGGACTCGAACCCTCGACCCCGGCATTATGAGTGCCGTGCTCTAACCGGCTGAGCTACCTTTCCACGGGGGCTCCGGCGGGGCCGCGCATTGTGGTGGGTGGTCCGCCGGAGTGTCAAGAAAGCATCCGAACTCCTCCGGGGCGGCTAGAATCGCCCGTCAGGGGAGACCTCGAACCTAATACAACAACATCAGGGGGGTTCGGATGAGACCACGCATCGAACGTGGCAACGGCGTCACGCGCTACCTCCAGCTCTACGCGGTGCTCTCGAGAGCGCTCTCGGACGGCACCATCGATCCGGGCAGCCCGCTGCCGAGCGAGCCGGAGCTCGTGCGCAGGTACCGGCTGTCGCGCACCACGGTGCGTCGCGCGCTCGGCAGGCTCGAGCGGGAGGGGCGCATCGTCCGGCGCAGAGGAAGCGGCACCTTCGCTCTCTCGCGTCCGCAGCCCGACAAGGTGCGAATGCTCGACGGCTGCTGCCTCGAGGATCTGCGGCGGCTGGCCGAGCGCACCCGCGCCAGGCTGATCCAGTTCGAGCGGGTCGCGACGCCCGAGTTCGTGCGGCGCGTCTCGCCGGACTTCGGCGACCGAGCGCTCCTCATCCGCCGCATCCGCTCCTTCGGCGGCCAGCCTTTCCTGCTGTCGACCCATTACGTGCCCGAGCGGCTCGCGCAGCGTATCACCCGTACCCGCCTCGGCTCGAAACCGGTGCTGATGTATCTCCACGAGATCGGCGCGCATCCCGCGAAGGTCGAGCAGTTCACATCGGCGGTGGCCGCGGACGTGCTGGCCGCGCGTTACCTGCGAGTGGGGCCCGATACGCCGCTCGTGCGTGCGCGGCGGCTCGTCACCGACCGGCGCGGCCGACCCGTCGAGTTCCAGGAGCTCCTCGGCAGGCCCGACCTCTACGAGCAGCGGACGATGCTCGAGCTTCACTAGCCGGGCGGCACCGCATCGCCGGGCCGGCGCTTCAGGTTCCCTCCGAGCTCACCTGCGCGCCGCGGGCCTGGTTGACGGCGAGCCGCGCGCGGTCGCGCGGCACACCGAGGCTGCAGAGCGTGTACTCGAGCATGCTCATGGCGAGCTCGCGCTCGCCCATGACGACGCGTCCGACGCGCTGGCTCTCGAGATGCCTGAGCTCCGCTTCGCTGTGCGTGCGCACGACGACGTCGACACCGGGGTTCGCAGCCCTCGCGATCTCGAGGATGCGCCGGGCCTGGAAGCCGTCGGGCGTCGCGATGACCAGGAGCTTCGCGCCCGCGACGCCGGCCGCGGCAAGCACTCCGGGTGCGCTCGCGTCTCCGTAGACGACCGGCACACCCCTCGCCTGCAGCTCGTCGAGAACGCGGCGATCGCGCTCGACCACCACGAAGGGAAAGCCGTGCTGTTCCAGCGCCGGCCCGATGGCACTGCCGACGCGGCCGTACCCGACCAGGATGGCGTGATCCCGGAGCTTCCCCTTCTTTCCGACGGGAGCCACGAGCTCGGGCTCGGTCGAGGGATCGAGGCGCGCGAGCAGCTTCGGATGGCGCCGGAGCCAGGCCATGATCGGACCGATACCCGCGAAGGCCACCGGATTGAGCGTGATCGAGAGCAGCGCGCCGGCGAGGATGAGGTCGCGACCTTCCGCCGGCAGCAGGCCGAGCGTGACGCCGAGGCCCGCGAGGATGAACGAGAACTCACCGATCTGCGCGAGACTCGCCGAAACCGTGAGCGCCGTGCTCACGGGGTAGCGGAAGGCGAGCACGATGAGAAAGGCCGCCACCGACTTGCCGACCATGATGATCGCGATCACCGCCAGGACCGCGAGCGGCTCGCGCAGCACGATCGACGGATCGAACAGCATGCCCACCGAGACGAAGAACAGGACCGCGAACGCGTCCTGCAGCGGCAGCGAATCCGCGCCCGCCTGATGGCTGAGATCCGACTCGCTGAGAATCACGCCGGCGAAGAACGCGCCGAGCGCGAACGACACGCCGAACAGCTGCGCCGAACCGTAGGCGATGCCGAGCGCGACGGCGAGCACCGCCAGCGTGAAGAGCTCACGCGAGCCCGTGCGCGCGACCTGCATCAGGAGCCACGGCACCACGCGCATGCCGACCACGAGTGCGATGCCGACGAAGAGCGCCACCTTGGCCATGGTGAGCGCCAGCGCGACGGCGACGTTGTCCTGTGCGACGTGACCCGCCAGACCCTTCGGCGTGCCGCCGAGCGACTCGGCGAGCGCCGGCAGGAGAACCAGGGCCAGCACCATCGCCACGTCTTCCACGATGAGCCAGCCGATGGCGATGCGGCCTTCGGGTGAGTGCAGAGCGTTGCGCTGTTCCAGGGCACGCAGGAGCACCACCGTGCTCGCGACCGACAGCGACAGACCGAACACGATGGCGGCACCGAGCCCCCAGTCCCACGTGTAGGCGATCGCTGCGCCGATGGCGGTTGCCGTGACGATCTGGGCGATCGCGCCCGGCAGTGCGATGCGGCGTACGGCCATCAGGTCGGGAATCGAGAAGTGCAGACCGACGCCGAACATCAGCAGGATCACGCCGATCTCGGCGAGCTGCTGGGCGAGCCCGGTATCGGCGACGAACCCCGGGGTGAAGGGGCCGATCAGCACGCCCGCGACGAGATACCCGACGAGCGGCGGCAGCCGCAGACGGGTCGCGACGAATCCGAGTCCGAATGCCAGCACGAAAGCCGCTGCGATCGTTGCGATCAACGCGGTCTCATGCGGCATCGATGTCTCCTGTGTGAAACGGTCGCGAAAACGAACATGCCGGAGCGCTGCCCCCGCCTGCTCCGCGGCGTGGGCAGTCCGCTGCGCGTCGAGACGGATGCGGCCCGGGCGGCCGAGATTCTAGCCGTGCTCGAGTCACCGGCGCAGAACGAATGCACGTTCCGGGCACGGTGCTTGCGTCGTGGGGAACCGCCGGACGCCCTCCGGATCCCCCTGAGAAGGCTACGGCGCGGGAGAAGAATCTGAAACCGCAGACAACAAGGTCTCAGACCGCCGTGCGAGCGCGCGAACTCCTCACATTGACGATCATGACCCTGTGTGCTTCGGCTGCATCCGGACTGCTCGTTCGATGCGCACTCGGCCCCGAGCCGCTGGAGCTGGCCGCCGCTTCGAACCCGCCGCCCGATCTCTCGGGTCCGGTCGGCGCGCAACCGCTCGACACCCCGGTCGATGCCGTCGTCGTGCGCGAGAACGGCAACGCCCTCTGAACGG
Source organism: Pseudomonadota bacterium (assembly GCA_003242685.1). Classification (GTDB taxonomy): domain Bacteria; phylum Pseudomonadota; class Gammaproteobacteria; order Steroidobacterales; family Steroidobacteraceae; genus ZC4RG24. Next base: position 25,352 of record QGVD01000042.1, read on the forward strand.
CCCCTTGAGGCGGGCCCGCGGTTCGCGGCGAAGTGTACGAATGACAATCCCGGCGCCGCGCTACACGTTGAAATGCGCTACACGTTGAAGCGGAAGTGCATCACGTCGCCCTCGCGGACGACGTAGTCCTTGCCTTCCAGCCGGAGCTTGCCCGCCTCGCGCGCACCGGCTTCTCCGCGGTGTGCGATGAAATCCTCGAATGAGATGACCTCGGCGCGGATGAAGCCGCGCTCGAAGTCGGTGTGGATCACACCTGCCGCCTGAGGCGCAGTGGCGCCCGCACGCACCGTCCATGCGCGCACTTCCTTGGGGCCCGCAGTGAAGAAGGTTAGGAGTCCCAGCAGCCGGTACGCGGCGCGGATCACGCGATTGAGGCCCGGCTCCTCGAGCCCGAGCTCGCGCAGAAACTCGGCACGATCCGCCTCGTCGAGCTGCGCGATCTCGGCCTCGATGGCCGCGCACACCGGAACCACCTCGGCGCCTTCGGCGGCCGCGTACTTCTGCAGAGCTTCGAGATGCGGATTGCCGGTGAATCCGTTCTCGTCGACGTTGGCGACGTACATGACCGGCTTGGCCGTGAGCAGATGCAGCTCGCGCAGATCGCGCCGTTCCTCGTCGGTCAGCGCGAGCGCGCGCACGGGGCGAGCCTCGTCAAGGTGACGCTTCACGCGCTCGAAGAGGTCGCGCCGGCGCAGAGCGTCCTTGTCGCCGCTCTTCGCGGCGCGCGCCGCGCGGTCGAGCGCCTTCTCGACGGTAGCGAGGTCCGCGAGCGCGAGCTCGGTGTCGATCGTCGCGACGTCCGAGAGCGGATCGACGCGACCCGCGACGTGCACGATGTCGTCGTTCTCGAAGCAGCGCACGACGTGTGCGATGGCGTCGACTTCCCGGATGTGGGCGAGGAACTGGTTGCCGAGGCCCTCGCCCTGCGAGGCGCCCGCGACGAGGCCTGCGATGTCCACGAACTCGACGGTCGTGGGCACGATCTTCTCGGGCCGGACGATCTCGGCGAGCTGCTCGAGGCGCGGATCCGGCACCGGCACGACGCCGACGTTCGGATCGATGGTGCAGAAGGGATAGTTCTCCGCCGCGATCTGCGCGCGCGTGAGTGCGTTGAAGAGAGTCGACTTGCCGACGTTCGGCAGGCCGACGATGCCGCATTTGATGCCCATGAGAATGCCCGGAAGTCCGTACGGTCGGAGTATGGAGCGCGCGAACCGTCAGGCTTCGCTCACCCGGGGAGGCTCGCGCGAGTGCAGCAGGTTCATCGCCTTCTGCGAACCCTGCTCGAGGAATACCGGTATCACGTCCGCCGCGGCGTGAATCGCCTCCTCGATGAGGCGCTCCTCTTCCGCCGGAGGACGCGTGAGCACGTAGTCGACGCCCTCGCCCTTGACGCCGGGGCGGCCGATGCCGATGCGGATGCGCCAGACCCGCTCGCCCACGTGCGCGATGACGTCACGGATACCGTTGTGCCCGGCGTGGCTCCCGCCCTGCTTGAGCCGCACCACGCCCGGCGGGAAGTCCAGCTCGTCGTAGGCGACCAGGATCTCGGAAGGCTCCACCTTGTAGAAGCTCGCGACGCTGCGCACCGGACCGCCGCTGCGGTTCATGTACGACATCGGCTTCACGAGCCACAGCTCGGCATTGCCGATCCGGGCGCGCGCCAGATCGGCCTGATGCCGCGGCTCGTTCCGGAAGCTCGCTCCGTATCGGCGCGCGAGCTCGTCCACGAACCAGAAGCCGGCGTTGTGCCGCGTGCGCGCGTACTGCGCCCCGGGGTTGCCGAGGCCGACGATGATCCTGAGTGATTCGCCGGGCATGGGTGGAGTCTAGCGTTCGCAGGAATGACAAGGGCCGCCTCGGGGCGGCCCCTGTCCGATGATGGCGTACAGCCCGTTACTTCTTGCCGCCGCCTTCCTTCTTGGCAGCACCGCCACCCGCCTCCTTCTCGGCGGCGGCCGGAGCTGCTGCAGCGGCCTCCGCGCCCTCCGCCGCGGCAGCTTCCTCCGCCTCGGCAGTGCGCGGGCTGTGGATCGAGACGACCGGTGTGTTCCTGCCCTGCTTGAGCTCCGGGATCGTGACACCCGGCGGCAGCGGGATGTCGGAGAGGAACTTCGTCTCGTTGATGTTCATCTGCGACAGATCCACCTCGAGGTACTCGGGCAGATCCTTCGGCAGACACTCCACCTCGACCTCGGTGCGCACGCGCGTGAGGATGCCGCCCTGGAGCTTGACGCCCGGAGCGGTGTTCTCGTTGCGGAAGTGGATCGGCACCAGGAGGCGGATCGGCTCGTTCTCGAGGACCCGCTGCAGATCGACGTGCACGACGATGTTGCGGGCCGGGTGCATCTGCACGTCCTTGACGACCGCCGGCAGCGACCGCTCGCCGATCCTGATCTGCACGATCGACGAATAGAACTGCTCCTTGTCGACCATCGTCAGCAGGTTCTGCTGATCGAGGATGAGGGGCTGCGGCGGCTCGTGCCCGCCGTAGAGGATGGCAGGGACCTTGCCCGCGCGACGCAGGCGGCGGCTCGCACCTTTGCCCTGCGTCTCACGGAGATCCGCGCCGATGACGAATGTCGTGCGCATCGATGTCTCCTTGCTTGCTGATGAAGGCGCGCAGGACCTGCGACCAGCCCGGCGCGCCGCCCGGAAAACTCAATCCACGTAGAGCGAGCTGACCGACTCTTCGTCGCGGATGCGGCGGATCGTCTCGGCGAGCAGCCCCGCCACCGAAAGCTGCCGGATGCGGCCGCAGCGCTTCGCGTCCTCGCGCAGCGGAATCGTGTCGGTCACCACGAGCTCGTCGAGCTCCGACTGCGAGATGCGCTCCACCGCGTTGCCCGACAGCACCGGATGGGTGATGTAGGCGACGACCTTCACGGCGCCCGCGTTCTTGAGCGCCTGCGCGGCCTGGCACAGCGTGCCCGCCGTATCCACCATGTCGTCGACGAGGATGCAGGTGCGGCCCGCCACCTCGCCGATGATGTTCATGACCTGCGACTCGTTCGGACGCGGCCGCCGCTTGTCGATGATGGCGAGCTCCGCGTCGTCGAGACGCTTGGCGATGGCACGCGCGCGGGCGACGCCGCCCACGTCGGGCGAGACCACCACCGGCTTCTGGTATCCCTGGCGCCACGCGTCGCCGAGCAGCACGGGCGAGGCGTACACGTTGTCGACCGGGATGTCGAAGAAGCCCTGGATCTGGTCCGCGTGCAGATCGACGGTGAGCAGCCGGTCGACGCCTGCACCCACGATCATGTTCGCGACGAGCTTCGCGGTGATCGCCGAGCGCGTGGCGCGCGGGCGGCGATCCTGACGCGAATAGCCCATGTAGGGCATCACCGCCGTGATGCGCGCGGCCGATGCCCTGCGGCACGCGTCGATCATCACGAGCAGCTCCATGAGATTGTCGTTGGCCGGCGGGCAGGTCGACTGGATGATGAAGACGTCGCGGCCGCGAACGTTCTCCATGATCTCGATGTTGACCTCGCCGTCGCTGAAGCGGCCGACGTAGGCACGCCCGAGCGGCATCATCAGATTGCGGGCGATGTCCTGCGCCAATGCCGGAGTCGCGTTTCCGGCAAACAGAGCCATCGATTCGGCCGTCTTCACCGCCCGTCCTCTTCTCTCACGATGCTTGACCCCCACAGCCGTGCGGAGCCACGGCAGACATGGCTGGGGTGGAAGGATTCGAACCTCCGAATGGCGGGATCAAAACCCGCTGCCTTACCACTTGGCGACACCCCAGCACCGGACAACCGGCGTTGCGCAGCAGGCGACCACGATGCACCGGTTCGCGCGCCGATGTTAGCCGTCGGCGAACGACGATCGAAGCTTTTCGTGTACCGGCGAGACGTCGAGGCCCCGGGCGACGAAGCTCCGCCAGCGCTCCGGCACCTGATCCGCGATGCGCTGCGCCTCGTCGCGGCTCGCGAAAGCGGCGAAGAGACACGAGCCCGTCCCCGTGAGCCGCGCCGGTGCATGCTGCGCGAGCCAGTCGAGCGCCATGCCCACTTCCGGCCAGCGCGCACGCACCACCGCCTCGCAATCGTTGCGCCCGCCCGATTGAAAAAAGGCGCGTATTGTGATGAGGGGGGAATTTCGTGTCAATTCAGGAGCCTGGAACACATCCCGGGTGGGAATGGAGACTCCGGGATGCACGATGACGTACCAGCGCGCGGGGAGCTCCACCGGCGTCAGCCGCTCGCCGAGACCCTCCGCCCAGGCGGACCGCCCGCCGAGAAAGACCGGCACGTCGGCGCCGAGCCCGAGGCCCAGCTTCGCGAGAGCCGCCTCGTCGAGTCCCGTGCCCCACAGACGGTTGAGCGCCAGCAGTACCGTCGCCGCGTCCGAGCTCCCGCCGCCCAGCCCGCCGCCCATCGGGATGCGCTTGATTACCCGCAGCGTCGCACCGAGCCGGGTGCCGGTCGCCGCCTGCAGCGCACGCGCCGCACGGACCGCGAGATCGGCCTCTTCGGGCACCTCCGGCGGACCCTCGCGGCGCTCGATCAGCCCGTCGTCGCGAACCGTAATGCCGATCGTGTCGCACAGGTCCACGAGCTGGAACACGGTCTGCAGCTCGTGATAGCCGTCCGGACGGCGCCCGGTGACGTGCAGGAAGAGATTGAGCTTCGCGGGCGCAGGCCACAGCGTCTCGCCCGGCCCGGCCCCGATTTCTCCGGGCTCTGTACGCGCCGTCGTCATGGCACTCCGGCTTCCCACTGATCGACGATCACCCGCACGCGCACGCCTTCACGCTGGAGCGTCATCCGCTGCGGCATCCAGCGTCCTGCGACGGGCGCGTACTGCCCGTAGGTGATCTGCCAGCCGTGCTGCTCGAGGCCCGCCAGGCGCTGCGCTTCGTCCAGAACCTCCTGCGCCGGTGCGGATGGATCCGGCACACCGAGAATCCAGTAACGCAGGCTCGCGAGCGGCGGATCGAATCCGAGCTGCCTCTGCAGGGCCTCGGCCGCACTTTCGCGGTCGAAACGCTCGCCGCGCGACGTGACGACGACGAGCCCCTCGCCATCGCTCGTGACCTGCACGCCGCCGACGCCGAGCGGTCCGTCGAGCGCGACGGCCGTCTGCGCGCCTTCCTGCTGCCATCGCAGACGGGCGTTGAAGCCCTCCTCGCCCGCTGCGACGGCGACCCGGCCGCGAAACGCGAAGCGATCGAGCGTCTGCAGCTCCGCGCGGCGCTCTTCCCAGGGCTGCGTCGGCGGAAGTCGCTGCGGCACCGTCGGACATCCGACGAGCCCGAGGAGCAGCACCATGAGCAGCGCATGCAGCGCGAGACGCGCCGGCCGGAATCCCGTGCCGTGCACGCGAAGAGCCGCCGTCATCGTCACGGATTCACCGCGGAGAGCAGGCGATCGATCGTTTTCCTGAGCGGCTGCGAGCGCGGCGCACGAGCGAGCGCCGTCGCCAGGATCGTGCGCGCCTGCTGCTGCTGGCCGCTCGCCCAGAGCGCCTCGCCCCAGTGAGCCGCGATCTCCGGATCGCGGCCGAGCGCATACGCGCGCTCGAGAATGGGAATCGCCGCGCGCGTGTCGCCGCGCCGGAAACGGACCCAGCCGAGACTGTCGAGCATCGCCGGATTGTCGGGTGCGCTCTCGAGCGCGCGGCGGATGAGCGTTTCCGCACGCGCGAGCTCGATCCCGTGATCGGCCATCGTATAACCGAGCGCGTTCATGACCGCGGGATCTCCGGGACGCTCCTCGAGGAGCTTCTCCAGCGCATCGAGACACTCGCGGAGCTGGCCGCCGCGCTCGAGCAGCACCGCACGCTCGTACTGGAGCGACGGATGCCCCGGATGGCGCTCGAGCGCCGCATCGAGGAGCGCGATGGCGCTCTCGATGTCGCCGTGATCCGCGAACAGCCGCGCCTTGATGAGCGTGAGCTCGAACGCCTGCTCCGGATGCTCGGTTGCGTAGTCGTCGAGCATCGCGAGCGCCTCGGCGCGCTCGCCGCGCTCGAGAAGAATGCCGGCCGCGCGGGCGCGCGCGGTGATCGCGAGCTGTGAGTTGGCGAGCCGGCGGTAGCCCGCGAGCGCGCTCTCGTAATCGCCTTCGCGCTCGGCGATCTCCGCCAGATAGAAGATGGCGGCGTCGGTCCCCTCGCCGCTCGTCGCGAGCGCCGTGAGCCGCCGCTCCGCCTCGTCGAAATCGCCGCTCTCGAGAGCGAGCAGCGCCAGGCGCCGCTCGACTTCGCCCTGCGCGACGCCTTCCGCGTGCAGTCGCTCGAGCTCCTGACGCGCCTCCTCGAGGCGCTCGAGTCCCATGAGCGCGTCGGCGAGCTCGAAGCTGCTCCCTTCAGGATCCGCGAGCGCGATCTCGCGCGCGAGCTCGATGGCCCGCGGAGCATCGCCTCGCAGGACGTAGACACGGATCAGCACGCGCTTCGCGGCCGCGGCCTGCGGATCGCGCGCGAGCGCCTGCTTCGCGTATCGCTCCGCACGCTCGAGGTGGTATGCCTCGAGCGCGATGTCGGCGAGCAGCGCCAGGACGTTCGGCGAGGTCCCGGAGCCTTCCGCGACCGGCGAGAGCACCGCGAGCACCGTCGCAGGATCCGACTCCTGGAGCAGCATCTGCGCGAGCTCGCTCAACGCGCCTTCCGAGCTCCGGCCGCCGTCGCGCGCGAGCTGCGCGATCACGCCGCGCGCTTCGCGCAGCTTGTAGAGCTTGAGCGCCACGACGGCGTAGAGCGTGGCGGCATCCGTATCGTCGGGCGCGAGCGCGCGCCAGCGCTGCACGGCTTCCCACGCCGCAGGCAGATGCTCGCAGGAGAACGCGACCTGGGCGGCGCGCTTCGCGAGCTCCGCATCTCCGCCCTGAGCCGCGCGCGCATAGCTTTCGGATGCGGACCGGCAGTCCCCGCGCTCGAGTGCGATCTCGGCCACGACGGTGAGCGAGCTCGTCTCGGAACCGTCGGGCGGCTGCTCCGGCTCTGCGCGCGGCGTGGTGGAAGAGCAGCCCGGCAGGACGCCCGACAGCAGCCCCAGGGCGGTGAGCATTGCGGCAAGGGAGATTCGAGTCATATGGCGCACTATAGCCGAAGCGTGCCTTGTCATATCCGGCGGCCATCCCGGAGAATGCCGCGCCCGCACGCTGCGCGAGCGGCGACCGAGCCGCGGCACCGCCGCGCACCCGGAAAGTCGAGTCGATGAAGGAATCCATCCGTCAGCGCCTGGAGAAGATGACCGACCGCTTCGAGGAGGTCGGCCGTCTGCTCGCGGATCCTGAAATTGCCGGGGGATCGCAGCAGTTTCGCGATCTGTCGGTGGAGTACGCGCGGCTTCAGCCCGTGGCGGAGCGTTACCGCGGATATCTGAATCTGGAAGCGGAGCTTGCCGCGGCGCAGGAGATGAGCCGCGACGCCGATGCCGCCATGCGCGAGCTCGCCGAGGAGGAAACGGCGCGCGTGCGCCGGCTGCTCGAGATCGAGGAAGCCGAGCTGCGCAAGCTCCTCGTGCCGCGGGACCCGCGCGACGACAAGAACATCTTCCTCGAGATCCGTGCCGGCACGGGCGGCGACGAGGCGGCGATCTTCGCGGGCGACCTGTTCCGCATGTACTCGCGCTACGCGGAGAGCCAGGGGCTGCAGGTCGAGGTGCTGAGCGAGAGCCCGGGTGAGCACGGCGGATACAAGGAGATCATACACCCGGGCGGGGGGCGCGGGCCGTCTCTCCGGTCACATCTATAGCCGG
>QGVD01000043.1 GCA_003242685.1 Pseudomonadota bacterium
ATTTTGGGGCTTTTTTCGGGAGATGCGACGCTGGAGATCGGCGGGAAGGGCATCTTCGTCGGCAAGCACCGGGTGCTGGAGTACATGCACAAGGCATTCGGCCCCGACGGAGCGAAGGAGGGCTCGCTCGCCAATCACATGCAGTTCCAGACGGTCCCGGACATTTCCGTGGACGGCAAGACCGGCTGGATGCGGTCGCGCGCTTTCGTGATGAGCCTCGGCGGCTGGGGGCTGCCGCTGTACGAGAACGAGTACCGCAAGGAGAACGGCGTCTGGAAGATCAGCCGTCTCACCGGGCCGTTCACCATGTACACGAGCTGGGAAGGCTGGGGCAAGAACGCGATGAACAACACCTGGCCGGACAAGTTCCCGCCGCCGCCGGACCTGCCGCCGTCGACGGTCTATCTCACGTATCCGGCCTACTACATCGTGCCGTTCCACTATCCGAACCCGGTGACGGGCAACGTCTTCAGGCCGGATCAGGGACAGGTGGGCGCGTACCACGCGCCGCCGGGAACGCCCGAGCAGATCCAGTCGCTGAAAGTCGGCCGGCTCGTGGACGGCTCGCAGCCGATCTTCGAACCTCCGAGAGAGTAGCGCCGCGACATGGCGCGTGCGGGCCACGGAAGGCCCGTCGGCAAGCGGCCGCTCGAATCCGGGCGGCCGCTCGAGTTTCGAGGGACCGTATCAGGTCTTCAGGTGGAAGACCCGTTCCGCGTTTCCCGAGTAGATCTTGATCCTGTCCGCCTCGCTGATGCGCGCGGAGTCGAGGAAGTCCGCAGCCTCCCGGCTGTCCTGATACGGATAGTCCGCGGCCCACATGATGTTGTCCGCGCCCAGCACCTCGATGCAGTACTTCAGCACCGGCTCGGAGAACATGCCGCTGGTCGTGATCAGCACGTTGCGCTTGAGGTAGAAGCTCGGCGGCTCCTTCAGCGAGCCCGTGCCCCAGTTGCGCTTCGCCGTGGCGTACATGTGGTCGAAGCGGTAGACCCAGTACGGAATGCCTTCGCCCATGTGCCCGAGCACGATCCTGAGGCGCGGGAAGCGGTCGAATACGCCGCTGAAGAGCAGCCGCATCCCGTGCGTGCCGGTCTCGACTGCATAGCCCCATGCTGCGCCGCCGAGGCCGTAGGGACGGAAGGGGCCCAGGGCTTCCTCCGGCAGCGAGCGGGGATGGATGTAGATCGGGCGATCGAGCGCCTCGGCCGCCTCGAGGATCGGCCAGAACTTCTCCTCGTCGAGGTACTCGCCGTTCGTGTGCGAGTTGACGATGAACCCGTTGAGTCCGAGCTGGTTGATCGCGCGCTCCATCTCCACGACGCTGTGCTTCGGGTCCTGCGGCGCGATGGCCGCGAGCCCTGCGAAGCGCGTCGGGTATCTGCGGATTGCCTCGGCGAGGATGTCGTTGCTCTCACGCGCGATCGCGATCGCGGTATCGGGGCGGAACACCTGCACGCCCGGCGACGTGAGGGACAGCACCTGCATGTCGACGCCGTCGGCATCCATCTGCGCGATACGGCCCTCGCCGATGTCGAGGAGGCGCGGCGTCTGCCGCTTCGCGTACTCGCTGTCACCCAGCAGGATCTGTGTGAAGTTGAAATCGGCGCCCTGCGTGAGGTACTTGCCGATGTCCCGGTAGCCCTCGAGCTGGGGCTGCGTCGCGAACGCCTCTTCGGTCGCGATGCGACGGTACCTGCCGCGCGCTTTCGCCGGCTGCCCTTCGTTCTTCTGGCGGGCCGTCGCGAGCCCCGGCAGTGCAGCCGCGGCACCCAGCGCGCCGGCCAGTCCCAGTACCCGTCGGCGATCCATGATTCCCCCCTCGTGAAACGAATCGGTCGCCCGCACCGCGCGGCGCGGACCGGTCATGCTCCGATGCTCTGGATATTGAACACCCGGCGCGCGTTCTCCCAGTAGATCGCTTCGCGCTCGGCTTCGGTGAGCGGCGCCGTGTCCATGAAACGCACCGCGCTCGCCGTCTCCTGGTACGGATAGTCGATGGCCCACATGACGTTCCAGACGCCGAGGACGTCGATGGAATATCTGAGCGCGGCCGGATTCTCCTGTCCGCTGGTGGTGATGCGCAGGTTCCGCCGCAGATATTCGCTCGGCAGCCGCCTGATCGGCGTTTCGCCCCGCTGCACGCCCGGCCTGCTCATGTAGTCGAGGCGCCAGATCCAGAAATGCACCGCTTCACCCATGTGCCCGAGCACGAAGGTGAGGTTGGGGAAGCGATCGAACGCTCCGCTCATCATGACGCGCACGAAGTGCGTGGACGTCTCGATTCCGTAACCCCAGAAGGCGCTGCCCATGTTGTAGTCGTCCATCGGCGCGCGCATCTGATCCGAAGGCGTGCGCGGATGGAGATAGATGGGCATGTCGCAGGCCTCGGCGGCCTCGAGGATCGGCCAGTACTTCGGGTTGTCCAGATACTCGTTGTTGGTGTGCGAGTTGATGACGATGCCGTTCAGCTTCAGCTTCGTCTTCGCGCGCTCGATCTCCTTCGCCGCCCGCTCGGGATCCTGCGGGGCGACGGTGGCGAGTCCCGCGAACCGGCCCGGATAGCGGGCGATCACCTCGGCCAGCTCGTCGTTGGTGCTCTCCGCAACGCCGACCGCGACGTCCCTGTCCAGCATCTGGACGCCCGGCGAGGTCAGGGAGAGCACGTGCATCGTCACGCCGTGCCTGTCCATCTCCGGCAGCCGCAGCTCGGCGAAATCGAGGAGCCGCTTCGGCGTGTCGGCCTGCAGATTTCCCGTGATCATTCGCCACAGCTTGTAGTCGAAGCGCGTCACCTCGGGGTGGGCGTCGACCAGCGCCTTCATGGCCCGCATGTGCTCGCGGGTGGAGAAGGCCTCCTCGGTGGCGATCCTGATCCGGCTGCCTGCCGCGGCCCGGGTGGATGCGGCCATCGTCGTTGCGACGCCGGCGGCGGCGGTGAGGAAAGTGCGGCGATCGAGGTTCATGGGCCGATCATCTTGCACCAAGTGATTGGATGGTCCAACCAATCTGAAGCATGGTTTCCATCTCAGGCAAGCGCGTCCGCTATTTCAGTCAATTGCGGAGCGAGTGACTCCGCCTATCATGATGCTCTCAGTGCGGCAGTCGTGGGGGGCGGCGTGCGCGCTCATCTCCCTGTCCGCAAGAACGAAGACAAACCTACCTCGCGGCAAGCGGAAGGAGAGTTCCAGATGAATCGATTCGGGGGTTGGACCATTCGTAGCGCCGTGCGCCATGCCATCGTGTCGGCGCCGGCACTGGCGGCGGCCGCCTTCGTCGCGGGCCCGGCCTGGGCGCAGGACGCTTCGCAGAGCGAAGACGCGCTGGTCGAAGTCGTGGTCACCGCACAGATGCGCGATCAGAATGTGCAGGACGTTCCGCTGTCGATCACGGCGGTGACCGGCGAGATGCTCGAGGCCCGCAATCAGACGAACCTGCGGGAGATCTCGGCGCAGGCGCCGAACGTGCTGCTGCAGCAGAACCCCTCCGGCTACGGCAACTCGATGCGCGCGTTCATCCGCGGCGTCGGCCAGGCGGACCAGAGCCCGGCCGTCGAGCCGGGCGTCGGCATCTACATCGACGACATCTACTTCGGCACGGTCACCGCGTCGGCCTTCGACCTCCTCGACCTCGATCGCGTCGAGATCCTGCGCGGTCCGCAGGGAACCCTCTCGGGCATGAACTCTCAGGGCGGCTCGGTCAAGCTGTACTCGCGCAAGCCCGAGGGCGAGGGCGGTTACGTCGAGGCGACGGTCGGCAGCATGGGGCGCCGCGACCTCAAGGCGAGCGCGGACTTCACGGTCGTCCCCGACGCGGTGTATGCCCGCATCACCGGCGTGTCGCGCAATCGGGACGGCCACGTCTCGCTGTACAACTACGCCTGCGTCAATCCGGACGATCCGGACGTGATCTCCGGCGCCATTCCCGCGCTGATCCGCAACGGCGACTGCAAGGTCGGCGAGCTCGGCAACCAGCAGATGTACGCCGTGCGCGGCGCGCTGCGCATCGCCCCGGCCGGCAAGCCGTTCGAGATCAACCTCATCGGCGACTACACCAAGGACACGTCGAACACGCAGGCTTCCGTGCTGCTTGCGAGCGCACAGTCGTCGACCTGGGGCACGGCGAATCCGGTCGATCGTTCGGGCATCAGCGTGCCCTACCAGGGCGTCGCCTACGACGACCGCTTCGTGACCTACGGGCAGTTCCGCCGCCCGGATGCGAAGCTCAACGACCCGTACGCCAGCTACGCGAACTTCTACGACCCGGGCGTGACGTACCGCGCTCTGGGTCCGGGCACGCCCGGTGTCCCGACGACGATTCCGGTGGGCGACTCCAACGGCCCCTACATCGCCGCGAACGCCGCGCAGGTGGAGGCCTGGGGTGTGTCCGCCACCATCGACTACCAGCTCACCGACAACTTCGCGCTGAAGTCGATCACCGGCTACCGCACCTACGACACCCTGAGCGGCATGGACAACGACAACTCGCCGGTCGTGTTCATCCAGAGCACCGACTGGTTCAAGCATCATGCGTTCAGCCAGGAGGTGCGCTTCACCGGCAACGTCCTGGACAACAGGGTGCACTTCACGGTGGGCGGCATCTACTACGATGCGAGCACCCGTGCGCTGTCGCGCATCCACACGCCGTTCTCGGGCTTCGGTCCGACGGGCTTCCCGACGTTCTCGTTCCTGAACGACGACACGGCCGACATGGAAGTGCTCGCCGGCTTCGCGAACGTGGCCTGGGACATCACCTCGGCGCTCACGCTCGAGACCGGCTTCCGCCTGACGGACGAGCAGAAGGACTACACCTTCGGCCGCCTCAATCCGGACGGCCGCAGCGACTATCTGCCGCTCTCCAATCCGGACAACCCGCTCACCGGCTGGACCGGCACGTACGAGGATACGGTCGACGACTACCGTGTGGCGCTCTCGTACGAGGTTCTCGCGGACACGATGGTCTACGCGCAGTTCGCGACGGGCCACAAGGCGGGCGGTATCTCGCCGCGTCCGTACAGCTATCACCAGATCCGCCCGTTCGGGCCCGAGAAGCTGAACTCGTACGAGGTCGGCTTCAAGTCGGACCTCTTCGGCCGGACCCTGCGCCTGAACGGTTCCGTGTTCTACATGGACTACAAGGGCTACCAGGGTATCCCCAACGTCTGCGTGGGTGACGACGGTCTGCCGCTGCCGGAGGATGCGGGCGGTACGCCGGGCCTGTGCGGCCAGTACCTGAACCTCGCGGACGCCGAGGTGAGGGGCTTCGAGCTCGAGGCGCTGTTGCGGCCGATCACCGGACTCAGCATCGACGCGTCGCTCAGCATGGTCGACTTCGAGTTCGGTGCTCCGCGCTATCAGACCAACGACGTGCGCGAAGGATCGAGCCGTCCGGGTATCGGCAAGTGGAAGTGGAGCGTCGGCGCCCAGTACGCGATCAACATCGGCGCGGCCGGTACGCTCACTCCGCGCGTGGACGTGGCCCACACGCCGGGTTACTGCGGCAACTTCGCGTGTGATCCGATCGCGAAGGTCGACAGCTACACGATCACCAACGCGAGGATCATGTTCGAGACGGCCGACCGCGACTGGCTGATCGCGCTCGAGGCGACGAACCTGACGGACAAGCTGTACTACATCAACAAGTTCTCGAACGTCTGGTACGCCACCGCGCAGCCGGGTCGTCCGCGGGAGTACGGTCTCAGCATCCGCCGCCGCTTCTGACGGCGGGCGAGTCCGCAGGGCAGACGAAGAGCCGGGCCGGCGCAATGCCGGCCCGGCTTCTTTTTCTGCAGGAGTGTGCCCGGCTGCGCCTCACGCCACGGCCGCCTTGCGGCGGCGCGGTGGCGGTGAGACGGCCCGATCACTTACTTCGCGGCGTTCCGCTCGCGGATGAACTTCATCCACTCCTCGGGCGTCGGCATGACGGGATAGTCGACGCGACGCAGGAACTTCCACTTTCCGTCCTCGCGGATCAGCTCGTCTTCGTAGCGTCCCGTGAGCACCGGCCACGGATGACCATCGGGCCCGCGGATGATGAGCAGATGGCGCGAGCGAGCCTTCGCCCGGTCACCGTCGATCTCGATCTCCGGATTCGTGACGAGGTGGTAGCTCTCGTTGTTGACGTAACCCGCCGGAGGCGGATCGCCGTAGAGGCGCACGAGCATGTTGTAGATCGCCTCACGTCCCTTGTAGACGGTCTTGCCGTTCACCCATTCACCGTCCTTCGCGAACAGCGCGGCATAGCCTGCGTAGTCGCGTGCATCCTGAGTGACCGCGTAGTCGACGAGGAGACGGCGGATGGCTAGCTCGTCCTCGACGCGCTGGAGCCTTTCCTCGAGCGTGAGGGTACGCTCCTCCGCCATGACGAGGGCCGGCATCACGACGGCGAGCAGTGCAGGAAGTCCTCGGATGATCGAGCGGCGTGTCTTCATCGTCTACCTCGATTGTGGTCCAGGGATCGTGAGCGATGCTAAGCGGGTTCGTTCGTCTTCGGCGTACTCTGCGCCGTTCGCCATCTTACAGGCACCGCCGCCGTCCGGTACGGGGCAGAACGTGACGACCGGGAAAAGGAGTGGTTGGCCCGCCGGCGCCCGCTGACAGCAGCGCAAGGACCGGAGTGCGATGGGCATCGCACTCGCGCACGCTCGTGTCATGAGAGGCCACCTCGTCGTGCTCTGCATCGCGCTCTGCGCCGCCATCGGAGCGGCCGCGCAGGAAGACACATCCCGGGAAGGAAGCAGTCCGCAGCAGACGCTCAAGGAAAGATTGAGCGACAAGGCTTCCGATCCGCGGCGCGTGAACGACTGCAAGGTCCCGCCCGAGAAGCGCGACGGCAGGAAACGGCCGACGCGCTGCGTTCATCTCGCCGACGATGCAGTCAGAACGCCTGCCGGAACGTCAGATTGATGCGGCAGCGGCCCGTGAGCTCGTGCATGCCCTCGGCGAGAGGCGCCACGCCGTGATAGACGAGGCGCGAGGGGCCGCCCCATACCACGACGTCGCCGCTCGAGAGCACGATGCGCCGTGGTCTGTCGCTGCGCCGCAGGCCGCCCCAGAGAAAGGTCGCCGGCAGGCCGAGCGATACGGAGACGATGGGAGCACCGAGCTGGCGTTCGTCGCGATCCTGATGCAGTGAAAGACGCGCGCCCGGCTCGTAGCGATTGATCAGACAGACATCCGGATCGAAGCCGCCGAGCCCTGCCTCGTTCGCGGCGCGCGCGGCGAGATCCATGAACTCTTCAGGCATCGGCGGCCAGGGGCGGCCGCTCAGCGGGTCGAGCATTTCGTAGCGATACCCGCGCCGGTCCGAGACCCAGCCGGCGCGGCCGCAGTTGGTCATAGCGACCGACATGCGGTATCCGCCCGGCGTCTCGAGATGACGGAAGGGTGCGGTTGCGGCGATTTCTCTCACCCTGGCAAGGAGCCCGGGTGCTCGATCCGCTGCGAAGCCCCGCAGGACCACTGCGCCTTCGGCCAGCTGAACCCTGTCTTCCATGGGCAGCAGAGAGCCGGTCGCGGGAGCGGTGTGCGATGCGCGGCGCGTGCGTCTCATCGGGCGTCGTGAAAGATGATTCCCAGCGTCATGCGCGAGCCCGAACGCACGCGACTCACACCGTGACGCAGCTGCACGCGACGGTAGCCGCGCGCGCCGCGCACCGGCCGTTCACGGACCGCGAAGATCACGCCGTCTCCCTGCTCGAGCGGCACCACCTCCGCACGCGACTGCATGCGCGGCCATTGTTCCGTGAGCACGAACTCGCCGCCCGTGAAATCGCGCCCCGGCGCGCTCAGGAGAAAAGCGGCCTGCAGCGGGAAGACGTGCTCGCCGTAGAGATCCTGGTGCAGGCGGTTGTAGTCGCCTTCGACGTACCTGAGCAGCAGCGGCGTCGGGCGTGTCTGGCCGGCTGCATGACATCGCGC
Source organism: Pseudomonadota bacterium (assembly GCA_003242685.1). Lineage (GTDB taxonomy): Bacteria > Pseudomonadota > Gammaproteobacteria > Steroidobacterales > Steroidobacteraceae > ZC4RG24. The sequence continues at coordinate 7,920 of QGVD01000043.1, forward strand.
GAGGAAGCTGGCGAGATCCTCGGGGAAGCGCGCCTCGAGACCCAGCACTGCCTGCCAGCGATTGGCGATGGCGGCGAGAATCGGATAGAGCGCCTCGCGCATCTGCGCGACGATCCCGGGGAGCGGATAATCGAAGTATCGGTACTCGCCGCGTCCGTAGCCGTGGCGCGCCATCACGACCTGGCGGCGGAAGCGCGTCTCGTCCGGATAGCACGCCGCGAGCATCGCGCATTCCTCGGGAGTAAGAAGCGCCGGCACGCGCGCGCAGCCGTATTCATCGAGCTCTCGCTCGATGCGCGGCGCATCGAGCGCGGCGATGCGCTCCGCGATCGTCGCGCCCGCTGCGCGCGTGATGCTGCGAGCCGTCGCGCTCATTCACCGGCCTCGCGCTCGAGGAGTCTCCGTTTGCGCTCGACGCCCCAGCGGTAACCCGAGATCCCGCCGTCGATGCGCACGACACGATGGCAGGGAATCGCGACCGCGAGCGGATTCGACGCACAGGCCTGCGCCACGGCGCGGACCGCGCGCGGTGCTCCGATGCGCGCGGCGAGCTCCGCATAGCTCACCGTCGTTCCAGGAGGAATCTCGCGCAGCGCCTGCCACACACGGCGCTGGAATGCGGTCCCGCGAAGATCGAGCGGCAGTGAGAATCCCGTGCGCGGTGCCTCGACGAAGCCCACCACGGTTGCGACGAGCCGCTCGAAGTCGGCGTCGCCGCCGATGAGCTGCGCCCTCGGGAAACGCCGCTCGAGGTCGCGCACGAGCGCTTCGGGATCTTCGCCGAGCAGAATCGCGCAGACACCCTTGTCCGTCGCAGCGACCAGGATCGAGCCCAGCGAGCACTCGCCCACGGCGAAGCGGATCGTCTCGCCCGCGCCGCCCGCGCGGAAGCGCGTCGGTTTCATGCCGATGAGCCGGTCGGCAGCCGCATAGAAGCGGCCGTTGGAGTTGAAGCCGGCTTCGTAGATCGCCTCGGTCACGGAAGCCGAGCGCGTCAGATGTTCCCGCACGCGCTCCGATCGACGCGCGTCCGCATAGGCCTTGGGCGTGAGTCCCGTCACCGCCTTGAAGATGCGGTGAAAGTGAAAGCGGCTCATGCCGACCGCTGCCGCGAGCCCCTCGAGACTCGGCGGTTCTTCTGCGGACTCGATCATCCGGCAGGCCTTCGCGACGGCGGCCGCATGGCGCTCATCGATGCCGTCCGCGTCGGGCCGGCAGCGGCGGCAGGGACGGAATCCGGCCCGCTCGGCGTCTTCACGCGTGGCATGAAAACGCACGTTCTCGCGCCGCGGCCGGCGCGCCGAGCAGGACGGCCTGCAGTAAACGCCCGTCGTGCGGACCGAGTAATAGAAGACACCGTCCGCGCGCGGGTCGCGCGTGAGCACGGCGTCCCAGCGGGCCTCGTCGCTCGCGAACGCCTGCGCCTCCTGCGGTTCGAGTGTCATTGCGGCGATGCTCATATCCAGCGTTCCTTCCCGGTATCCGGGGTCCTGATGTCTGGAGACCATGTTCTTCGGAGCAGGCCGTGCGGACACTCCGCGTCTTGCTCTCGAATCTCCCCGGGAATCGAGCCAGGAACGTGCGGGAAGGGTAGCGTAGTCCCCGCCGGCCGGTGGGGCCAGAGCCCCGCGCTCAGGCCGTGCTAAAGTTGCGCGGCGTGTGCCGACGTGAGGGGGTATCAGCATGCTGAAGAGGCACCTGGCCGTGCTCGCCGTGACGGGCTGTTTCTCGCTCTCTCTGGTGCCGCTCGCCTGGGGCGCGGATGCGAGTCTGCCGGCCGGCGTGGCGGCGGCGATCGCCGACGCTTCGCGCCCCGAGGCCGACAGGCAGCGCGACGCGAACCGCAAGCCGGGTGAGCTCATCGTCTTCGCGGGAATCAAGGCGGGCGACAAGGTCGTGGACCTGCTGCCCGGCGGCGGCTACTTCACGCGCATCTTCGCGGGCGTCGTCGGGCCCTCGGGACACGTGTATTCCCTCACGCCGCGCGAGGACGCGAATCTCAAGGCCTGGGCGGCCGAGCGCAGGAACGTCACCTATGCCGTTCAGCCGATGGATCAGCTCGAGGTTCCGGAGCCGGTGGACGTCGTGTGGACGTCCCTCAACTATCACGACGTCGTCAACCGCGGCGGAGCGGATGCGCTGAACGCATTCGCGTTCAAGGCCCTGAAGCCGGGCGGAACGTACATCGTGATCGATCACGCCGCCGGTCCGAATCCCGCGCCGGATGTCACGAGCAAGCTGCATCGCATCGACCCGCAGGTCGTGAAGCAGCAGGTCCAGGCCGCCGGCTTCGAGCTCGAAGCCGAGAGCGACGTGCTGCGGAATCCCGATGATACGTACACCACCGGCGTCCACGACCCGTCCATCCGCGGGCGGACCGATCAGTTCGTTCTCAGGTTCCGCAAGCCGGCACGCTGAGCGCGGGGTCGGCTACCGGCACGTGCCGGGGCCGTGCTAACTTCGCCGCCAGCCGGGTGCGCGAGAGTTGCCTCCGGCAACGGTTGACGCGAGCGCATATCGAGAGGGGACGATTGATGATGCCGAGAGTTCGCACTGTCGCCGGCAGAGCATCGAGCCTGTTCGCGGCGAGCGTCTGCGCACTGATGATGTCTGTCGCGACGGCTGCCGATTCGCCCCCCGATCTCAGCGGCATCTGGACGTGGGATCGGGAAGCGAACCGCGGCGCCGGCCGCGGGCTGCAGTTGTGGCCCCAGGATCCGCCGTTCACCCCGGAGGCCCGCGAGAAGGTCGCGGCCTACCAGGCGCTGGTCAGGCCTACGGGTGATACCCCCGGCGGATGGTGCGTGGGGTACGGCATGCCGACGTCCACGCTGAGCTCGGGCGGCTATCCGCTCGAGATCATCCAGCGGCCCGAGCAGATCACCATGATCCACGAGGCCCACAACGAGATCCGGCGGATCTACCTCGATGAGCGGAAGAACACCGATCCGAAGGATCTCATTCCCACGCGCAACGGCTTTTCGGTCGGGCGCTGGGAGGGCGACACGCTGATCGTCGAGACGACGATGCTGAAGGAAGCCGTTGATCAGAGCGCGGCTCACAGCGACGAGGCGCACATCCTCGAGAAGTACTGGCTGAGCCGCGACGCGAAGGGACGCAAGATCCTGAACCTGGAGCTGACGCTGACCGACCCGCGCTTCTACACGAAGCCCGTCACCGTCAGGAGAACCTGGGTGGCCGCCGAGCCGGGCACGCGCATGCTCGACTACGAGTGCAACGAGCCCGCCTGGGAGGATCACCTGCGCAAGCTCGCCGAGGAGGCGCAGAAGAACGAGGAATCGTCCACCGCCGCGGCGCAGGCAGCGGGCGCCGACGCACGCTGAGCCCGCCGCGGGCAACGATCGGGGCAACGAGTCATGCGGAGGATCGTGAAAGTGAACAAGAAGCTGTCGGCACTGGTGTGTGGTCTGTGCCTGAGCGTTTCCGCCGTCGCACATCACTCCGCGGCGCAGTTCGACTTCCAGAAGCCCGTGCAGGTGACAGGGGTCGTGAAGGAGTTCCGCGCCGCCAATCCGCACATGCACCTGGTGCTGCACGTGAAGGACGAGAAGGGCGAGCGCGACATCACCTTCGAAGGCCACAGCATGAACAACATCTACCGCTCCGGCTGGCGGCGCGACATGGTGAAGGTCGGCGACACGATCACCGTCACCATCGCGCCGCGCAAGGACGGAGAGGACGGCGGCTACGTCACGTCCGTGACGACCGCGAGCGGCCAGAAGTTCTGAACGCCGCAGGGCGCGGTTCCGGCGCCGCCGCCGGCGTCTCGTATGCCGGCAGCGCGGCGGCCGGAAGCCTGCGTCCGATCAGCTTCTCGATGTCCCTGAGGAGCGGGGTTTCGTCAGGCGACACGAGCGAGACCGCGCATCCCGTGCCGCCCGCGCGCGCCGTGCGCCCGATACGGTGCACGTAGTCCTCGGGCACGTTGGGCAGCTCGAAGTTCACGACACGCGGCAGCTCTCTGATGTCGAGCCCGCGGGCTGCCACTTCCGTCGCCACCAGCACCGTCACCCGGTTTTCCCTGAAGTCGGTCAGCGCGCGCACGCGCGCCGACTGACTCTTGTTGCCGTGGATCGCGGCGGCACGGATACCTGCAGACTCCAGCTGCTGCGTCAGTCGGTTCGCGCCGTGCTTGGTGCGAGTGAACACCAGCACCTGGCGCCACTGGCCGTCGCGGATCAGATGCCTCAGCAGATGCCGCTTGTGCTCCTTCGGCACGCGGTAGACGTGCTGCTCGATCCGGTCGGCCGTCGCATTGCGGGCGGCGACTTCGATCGTCACGGGGTTGCGGAGCAGGCGTCCCGCGAGCTCGCGGATGTCGTCCGAGTACGTGGCCGAGAACATCAGGTTCTGGCGTGACGCGGGCAGGAGCTTCAGCACGCGACGGATCGCGTGAATGAACCCCATGTCGAGCATGCGATCGGCCTCGTCGAGGACGAAGCACTGCACGCGAGCGGGATCGAGCGCTTTCTGCTCCGCGAGATCGAGCAGGCGGCCCGGCGTGGCGACGAGCAGATCGCAGCCCCTGCGCAGCGCTTCGATCTGCGGATGAATGCCGACGCCGCCGAACACGACGACGGTTCGGATGCCGACGTATCTGCCGTAAGCGCGGGCGCTCTCCGCGATCTGCGCGGCGAGCTCGCGGGTCGGCGTGAGCACGAGCGCGCGCGGCGCGCGGCCGGAAGGATTGCCCAGCTTCTGCAGGATCGGCAGCACGAACGCGGCGGTCTTGCCCGTGCCCGTCTGAGCGCCGGCGAGCACGTCGCGCCCGGCCAGCACGGCAGGGATTGCTCTGGACTGAATGGGAGTCGGCGCGGCGTAGCCCTTCTCGGCCACGGCGCGCAGCAGCTCGGGCGTGAGCCCGAGATCGGAGAAATTCATGTAATGGAGAACCTTGTATGGGCTCGCACCGGCAGCGCGATTCCGGGCTGCAGCGGTCAGGAGCGAGGGATCGTTGGTGTTGTCGAGTGCGTCGGAAGGACGGAACTTCGAGCGGGCGGGGCGCTGACCGTGCGCCTCGATGTACGCGCGAGGCACTCTACAGGGTGCGCATCTTCCTGTCCAACGAAAGCGGGTTCACGATGAGGGACGGCAACGTGACGGAGTGCTCACGATGACGAAAAGGGTCCTGCACGGAGTGACGCTCGAGTGCGTTCAGGGCGACATCACGCGCCAGAGCGACATGGAAGCGATCGTGAACGCGGCAAATGCCGAGCTGCGTCCGGGCGGAGGCGTGGCCGGCGCCATACATCGCGCGGCGGGTCCCGGGCTCGATGCCGAGTGCCGGCCCCTCGCGCCGATCCGGCCGGGCCAGGCCGTGATCACCGGCGGCCACCGGCTGCCGAACCCCTGGGTGATCCACTGTCTCGGGCCGGTCTACGGGCGTGACGAGCCGTCCGACAGGCTTCTCGCCGACTGCTACCGCAATGCGCTGCGCATTGCCGAGGAGAAAGGGATCCGTTCGATCGCGTTTCCGGCCATCTCGACCGGTGTGTTCGGTTACCCGGTGGAGGAGGCCGCGCGGGTCGCTTTCGATGCGATCCATGCCGAGCTGCCGGAGCTGCGCACGGTGCGGCACATCCGCTTCGTGCTCTTCGGAGCGTCCGATTTCGCGGTCCACGAGCGTGTGCTCGAGACGCTCGGCGAGTCCGGCGCGCAGGACTCGCCGGGCTGAACGGGTATCGCGCAGCGGATCTCGCCGCGCGTGCCTCAGTACGGTTCCTGACCGGGGTTCGGATCCTCGAGCGGGAAGGTCTGAGCGCCGCTCGAGGAGGACGGAGCCGTTGCGGGCGCGGGCGCCGGAGCGCCGGACGAGGGCGCAGTACCCGAGGAAGGCGTCGCGCTCGCCGCGCGCTCGGTCGATCCGGTGCTCGTCGCGACGGCCGCGAGGAAGCGCTGGACCAGCGGCGCATCCGTCGTCACGCTGCCGTTGATGATGTCCGAGGCGGTCGTGCCGCGCTTCCGATAGAAGCGCCCGTTCGCACCGTCATCGATCGTGATCGCCGTGCCGTCGAGCGCAACACCGGCGAAGAGGCCGCGGCTGCGCGAGTAGGAGTACACCTCGGCGGTGAAGCTGGCATCGGTCGCCGCCGACGCCTGGCGGCCTACCGGACCCGCGGCCACGGAGGCATCGGCACCCAGGGTCAGCTTGCCGTCCGTGATGCCCTCGATGCCCTTGCGGGTGGTGAAGACGAGCACGACATCGGTCGACTGGACGCCGAGCTGCCAGCCGACGCTGCCACCCGTGAGGGTGATGAAGATCGGGTTCGTGAAGCGGCCGTTCTTGTCGCGCACGACGAGCACGCCCTTGCCGCGGCGTCCGCCGGCGATGAACGCCACCTTCGTGACGTCGGGAATCACCGCGATGCCGTAGGCACGCTCGAGGAGCCGGTCCGGGATGTACTGGTCGCGCGACTGGCGCAGCTCTTCGAGCACCTGGCTCGCCAGCAGGAGCCGCGCTTCCTCGCGCGCCTGGGCCCGGGCAGCCGGCGCGGCCAGCACCGAGGCCAGCACGGCCAGGACCGAAAACACGCTCAACAGACTGAGGCGGCTGCGCATCGTGGGATCCCCTCAATAATGTGTCTTGTCTCTGAACGCCGACAGTCTCGGGAGCCGCGGCGACGACCGTGCGCGAAGCTTACTCCACGAGGGCGGCGTGGCAAGCCGAAATTGCGGAAGCGACCGTTCTCGCGCGCCCGTTTCCGCGGACGGGCGAGGCAACGATAATGCGCCCATGAGTGCATGGACGAAGCTTGCGCACGGCGTCACCCGGCTGCTCCTTCTGAGCGGACTGTTCTCGATGGCGCTCGGGGCGGCGCGGCCGGCAGCAGCCGAATGGCTGCTGCGCGAGACCGCGATCATGGGCACGCGCTGCGCGGTGGAGCTGTGGACGGAGGATCACGCGCGGGGCGAGGCCGCCATCGAGCAGGTGTTCGCCGAGATGCGGCGCATCGACGCCCTGATGAGCCACTACAAGCCGGACAGCGAGCTGTCGCGTGTGAACGCGCGCGCCGCGGAGGAGCCGGTGAAGGTGTCACGCGAGCTCTTCGACCTCATCGCGCTCGCGCTCGACTACTCCCGCATCACGAACGGCGCCTTCGACATCACCTACGCGAGCGTCGGCTATCTCTACGATTTCCGGAAGCGCATCCATCCCGGGCGCGAGCAGATCGGCGCGGCACTTCCTGCCATCGACTACCGTCACGTGAAGCTCGATCCGAAGACGCTCACGATCCGCTTCGAGCGGCCCGGCGTGCGCATCGACCTCGGAGGCATCGCCAAGGGCTATGCAGTCGATCGCGGCATCGAGCTTCTGCAGGCGGCCGGGTTCACGCGTGCCATGGTGAACGCCGGCGGCGATACGCGGATCATCGGCGACCGCTTCGGCAAGCCGTGGATCGCCGGCATCCGCCACCCGGACGACGAGGGGAAGATCGCGCTCCGCATTCCAATCGAAGACGCGGCGCTGTCGACTTCGGGGGATTACGAGCGCTTCTTCGACGAGGGCGGCGTGCGCTATCACCACATCCTCGATCCGAAGACGGGAGATTCCGCCCGTCAGCTCCGCAGCGTGACGATCATCGGTCCGAACGCGACGCGCACGGATGCGCTTTCTACCAGTGTGTTCGTGCTGGGACCGGAGGCGGGGCTCGCACTCATCAACAGCCTCGACGATGTCGATGCCGTGCTCGTCACCCCGCAGGGGAAGGTGCTCTATTCGAAGGGCCTCGAGCCGCCTGCGAGCGCGCAGTAGCCCGCGCGCGACCGGGCAGAGTCACTGCGCTCTTCAGCGCGCCTGCTCCAGGCCGTAGCCCCCGATGGGCACCGTCTCCACGCGATTGCTGAAGCCGGCGATGAGCGGCCGCCCCTTGGCGATCGCAGCCTGCACGGCAGGGAGCTTGAGAGATGCCTCGTGGCTCTCCCTGCTGTCCCATACCTCCGTGATCCAGAGCGCATCGGGGTCGGCAGGATCGGCGGCGACGATGTAGCTCAGACATCCCGGCATCGCCCGGGTGCCTTCGAGCAGGATGGCTGCGAGGGCTTCGCGCCGACCCGCGACCGCGGTGATCTTGCCGATGAGGCCGTACATCTTCTTCTCTCCCTCCGCGGCCGGAGCCGCATCCGATTGCGCGAGACCGAGCGGCGCGGCGGCCGCCGCGCCGCTCAGCATCAGGAATTCCCGCCGTCGCATGGCGACAGGGTACACCGGACGGCGTGGCGTCAGAACCAGATGGAGAAGAACACCTGGAGGACGTTCGCGTTGAGGCGGTAGAGCGGCTCTTCGCCCGGCATGATCCCATTGGCCGGATCGGTGAGGCGCGCGTCGCGGAAGTCCTCGTAGTCGATCAGCAGGTGATCGAAGCGGACGTTCGCCGTGCTGCGCTGGATCCACGGCGCCCGGGGGATGGCGAACTCGTAGCTCGCACCGACGCCGAACGTGTAGCTCGTGAAGGTCGACAGCTCCTTGTCGCGCGCGATGAAGTTGGCGAAATCGCGGCGCGGGAAGAGATCGCTGTAGAAGTCGGCGGAGTCCTGCCTGTAGTAGCGCACGCGGGCGTCGAAGACCCAGCGATTCCAGGCCGGGTGGGTGTAGTTGATCTCGCCCGTGTGCGCCTGGATGCCCCAGGTATCCGTGAAGAAGCGGTACTGTCCCTCGATCGCGGCGCGGTAGGGCAGGAAGTACTTCAGACGGGCCGAGATGGCGTTGCTCGTCCGCGTGGCAGGGTACACCTCGGGCTGCAGGCTGAAGCCGCGTGCGCTGTCCGGATCGAGGAAACGCACCTGGCGGTACGGGTTGTTGAGGAACCCCTCGTCCGTGAGCACCTCGTAGTTCACCGCGAGGATCATGTTCCGGGTGAGGATCTGGGTGAGCCCCACGCCGTAGCCGCGGCGATCGATCTGCTCGGCGAAGCCCGGATCCCTGAGCAGCGCTCCGTTCTCCTGGCGCGCCATCTGGAACACGTCGTCCCAGCCGCGCTTGTAGGTCATGGTGATCGTCGTCAGGTCGCCGAACATGTCCTGACTGATCGAGAAGTACGCGCTGTTGGCTTCGTAGTCGTTCTCCTCGCTGTTGACGAAGCCCATGCTGTAGGTCGACTTGCCGCGCAGGAAGTCGATGCCGATGCTCTTCTGGGTGCGCTCTTCCTCGTAGCGGCTCGCGCCCGTGATCACCTGTACGTCGATCGACGCGCTCGAGATCATGTCGACGTAGTAGTTGGCCGAGACCGAGACGCTCTCGCCGATCTTCTTGCGCACCAGCACCGACGGTCCGTCGATGGTGATGCCGCCGCCGTCGTAGCGGTGATAGAGGACGTCGGCGCGATCCTCGGGGAGCACGGCGCCGAGCGCCGGATCTGCCGCGAAAGCCGCGAGCGCGACGACCGCCGGAGCGGCACGGAACGCGTGCACGGAATGCCGGATCAGTTGCATCCGCAGCCGCCTCCGGCACCGCCGGTCGCGCCGCGCGCCGCCTCGCGGGCCTCGAACACGTGATCCATGTAGGCGGTGGAGACCGGATTGCGGTCGAAGGCCATGATCGGGTCGGCGAGATTCTCGCGCTCGTAGGATTTGACCCACGGCTCGATGGGCCCGCACGCAGTGAGCGCAGCGAGCGCGGCCGCCGCCAGCATGAATCGTCCTGCCTTCATTCCGTCCTCCTTGCCGCCTCCATGGCGGTTCACTCGCGGATCAGCGCGCGGATGTGATCGAGATACTCGTTCTCGTCGCCGGGCTTGTAGCCCTTGTGCAGCACGCGCACGTTCCCCTTGCGATCGATGAACACGGTGCTCGGCATGCCCGACACCTTGTAGAGCTTGCTGACCTTGCTGTCCGGATCGTAGAGGATCGGGAAGCTCACCGGCGTCTGCTTGAGCCACTCCTCCGCCGCCTTCGCATCGGGCTCGACGTTCACGCCGAGCAGAGTGAAGCCCATCTTGCGGTACTTCCTGTAGATGTCGTCGAGGAGCGGCATCTCCTGACGGCAGGGTCCGCACCACGTGGCCCAGAAATTGATCATGACGACCTGACCACGGAGCTCCGACAGCGACACGGAGCCGCCGCCGCGCCTGGCCAGGGTGAAATCCGGAGCAGGCGTGCTCGAGCTCACCGCAAACGCCGGCAGGGCGGCGAGCAGTGCCGCCGTGGCCCGGACCGCGAAACTGCACACGCTGCGGCGCGCAAAGTTCGTCTCTTTCCGTTCGCTCTTCATGAGTGCGACCCCTCGCGTTCAGAAGAATACGGTCGCGCCGACGTGCACCTCGAGATTGTTCACGAGCTTGCTGCTGCCCAGGAGATCCGTCTCGAACACGCGATCCTTGACGCCGAAGTGAATCCCGAGCCAGTCGGTGGGCAGTACGCGGAATCCCGCGCCGAAGCTGACCGTGAAGCGCTGGTCGCCGGCGAATTCCGTGCTGCCGATGCCGGCGTCCACGTAGAAGGCGCTGTTCATGGCGAAGTTGCGACCGAGAAAGACCTCGCCCGGGAGGAAGTTGTAGCCGACGCCGAGGCTGTAATACGTGAAGCGCCTCTCATCCGGGGTAAGGAGCTGAACGTCGCCGCCGAGCATCTCGAAGCTCGTACGGCCGGCCTTCGACCGCCCGTATTCGGCGAGGAAGAAGAAGTCCTCGGAGACGTGGTAGGCGGCGGTAAAGCCGTAGACCGAGTTCGAGCCGAAGTCCTCGATCGACAGCGACCCGAAGTAGGCGCCGATCTCGACGTTCTCGGTATCGATCTTCGGCACCTTGATGCGCCGGCGCTCGACTTCCGGCTCGATGATGCGCGGCGGCGGCGCCTCCTCGTCGCCGCTCGCGGCGAGCGGGTCCGTCTCCGCGCCGACGTCGGCCTCGGAAGAAGCGACCGTCTGTTCCTCCGCATCACGGTCGAGCCAGCCGCGGACCGACGCGCAGCCCGACGCGGCGAGCAGGGCGGCGGCTAGAAGAAGAATGCGAAACCCGCTTTCCATTCGTCCACTTCCTCGTTGTCGTTGCGGCTCGTGAAGACGACGTGGCTCCTGTACTCCGCGCGCAGGAAGAAGCGTCGCGCGAGATAGAAGCGCACGCCGCCGCCGACGTAGGCGGTCTGGTCGGTGCGGTCGAGTGGCGTGACCAGGGTCGCCTTGGGATCGATGTCGACGAGTCCCGTCCCGAGCGTCACGAAGGGCGACAGGCGCCATTCGGGAACGAAGACGTGCGTGAGGCCGAGATCGACCGTCACGCCGTTCGACGCGTTGCCGAGGAACTGTCCGACGGAGAGCTCCGCGGCGAGCTGCCGATTGAACGAGAAGGACCCGTAAGCGGAGATCAGCGTCGCGCCGCCGTAATCGCCGGCGAACACGCCCATCTCGAAACGGTGCGACGTGAAGCCCGCTCGATCGCCGAAATCGAAGGTAAAGGGCGTGCCGTCGGCGAGCACGGTCTGCAGCATGTCCCGGTGCGACGCCCAGCCCTCGATGCCCCGCTCGGTGCGCACGCGGAACCAGTCGGTGCGGCGCTTCAGCACGTCGACGCTCTCGTCGCGCGGAACGACGTGGAACACCGGATAACCGCGGCCCGGCCCGGTATGCAGCTCGAGATAGGGCGCCGTGACGAATACCTGCAGGTACTCCCGTGCATCGCACACGGCGGGCGCGATGCAGAGCGGCAGCATCAGCAGAACGAGGCGCGCGCACCAGGATCGGATCAAGGGACTCCTAATTGACCGGCGCGGCCGGATCGAAGGGGTTGTTGAAGTACTGTGCGCCGATGTCGAGCCACTCGGAGATCAGGCGCAGCTCCGCCGGCGAGAGATATCCGGCATGCGAGCCCCCGGCCGCGAAGCGGCTGAAGAACCGCGTCGAGCCTCGGGCATTGCCGGCGCTCATCGAGGGAGGCACCGGAACCGTGTTGAAGGTCGGGTTGCCATCTTCGTCCGGAGGTCCGGGCACCAGCACGTCCTGCAGGGCGCCCATGTTAACTTCCTGCGCATTGTCGGTGAACAGCAGCTCGCGATAGGACCGCAGCTGCAGCGGCTGCTCGTCCGACGCGCCGTCGGTCAGCTCGAGCTGACCCGCCGGCACCTGGAGCTGTCCCTGCTCGTCGAGGCGGTTGTGGCAGCCCGCGCGCGCGCCGGGGTTGTCCGCGGGGACCATCGTGGTGAGCGGGTCCCCCGTCTGGGGCGGTTTTGTCCACAGCGGATGGATGTGCTGCGGATAGTTGATGGTGATGCGGCAGAGCGGCGACCAGGTCTGGATGCACGACAGCGTCGTCGGTGGCACCGGGATGGTGTCGTCATAGCGGAGCTGGATGACCGGCTCCGCGGGCGGCGGGTTCTGCCACACGCCGGGGTCGATGACGTTCACGCTGAGATTGAGCGCCGCGCAGCGCGGTGTGTCGTTCGCACAGCTCGTCCGGATGCGCGCCTCGGCCATCGTGTCGCCGGCATTGATGAGGAACGCCGGATTGGTGTTCGGGAAGGGTACGCCGTCGCCCGAAGCGCCGGAGTTGATCGACGCGAAGAGACCCTTCCGGCCGTGGGAGCGGGGGTTCTGGGCCGTGGCCGGCGCATGACAGCCGTTGCACTCGACCTCTTCACCGGGCCGCAGCTGCAGCCACGCGCGATGCACGGGAAACACGCGCTGTGCGTTGGCATCGAGGATGCTGATCTGGAAAGCGACGTTGGCGGGTACCTTTATCTTCACCGAGCCGTCCGGCTCGATCGGCGCGTAGCCCAGGATCTCTCGCATGTAGGGCGTGGCACCGAACGCGGCACCGTCCAGATCGAGCACGTCGTCGTCGGGAATCGAAACCGGCTTCTCGATGCGGATGAACCGCGCGGGCCGCTGGGCGTGCGCGGGGTTCGCGGGATCCGACACCGCGGCGATGTTCGGCTGCGCCGTGTCGACGCCGTCGAAGTCGTACACGCTGCGGATGTGCAGCACGCCGACGCCCTCCGCGGCGAGGTCCGCATCGACGTCGAGCCCCGGCACCTTGTCGAGGATCACGTCCGGACGCGGCCGCGGCTGGGCGGCGACCACGTCGGTGATCATCACGCCTTCGACCGGCTCCATCACCGGCATCAGCGTGTTCTCCGCCGGATCGAACATCCACACGCTGTAGAGCGGCGGCGCCGTCCGCACGTTCGGATCGGCGAGGCGATCTTCCGTGCAGGGCACGATCGCGGCGGGCGTCACGGTGGTGTCGAGCAGCCGGCACTGGGACCAGGTCACGAGGATGCGGCCGGTGCCGTCCCACAGCGGAAACGCGGAGTTGAACCGGCCACCCGGCGAAGGTCCGGGAACGGTGCGCACCTCGTTCGGCGTCGCGCGCGTCTGCGCAGGGCCGGTCATGCCCTGATTCGCGAGCGTCGGCTGCGTGTTCTCGACGTAGGTGTTCACGTCGATGATCACCAGGTCACCGCCGAAGTCCGGACTGCGGAAGGGACGGATCAGGGCGAGGATCCGGCCGTCCGGCATCTCGCGTGCGTCGACGAACTGGATCGGCTGCGACGGATCGGTGCCCGTCGCATGGCTGTTCGCGCCGTAGTGGAGCTGCAGGTCCGTGCCGTCGGGATTCGACGTGTAGAGGTGAATCCCGTTCTTCCCGGGGATGCGATCCCACCGGCTCCACATCACTCGCCCGTTCATGAGCACGGTGGGGTCGAGGTCGTGACTCTGATTGAACGAGATCTGATCGATGTTGCCGCCGTTCTCGTCCATGACGTGGAGGACGAACGCCGGCTCGTTGCGCGCCTCGGTGAGCGCCTCGAACTGCGGCTTGCTCTCGTCGAGGAGGATCGCCTTCGCGCGGCGCTGGCGCGTCGAGGAGAACACGATGCGGCCGTCGGGGAGATAGTGCGGGGCGACGTCGTGACCTTCCTCGGCGATGATGTCCGAGGCGATCACCCGCCGCAGCGTGTCGGTCGGGATGTCGTACTCCCAGATGTTCCAGGTCGGCGGGTCCTCCTCGTCCATGTTCTCGGTGAGCGGACCGCGCATCGCGAAGATGACCTTCGTGCCGTCCGGCGAGACCTCGACGTCCTTCACATCGTAGAGGTCGGTGCCGGTGACGCGCTCCGTGATGTTCGTCTCGGGCGCCGACGGCGAGGCGCGATCCCGCTTGTAGAGATCGGCGTCCGGGATGGCGTCGCGCAGCTCCGTGAGATCATCGGCGTTCTGCGGAATCGTGCGCTTGACGTAGAAGATCGGGAAATCGACGGTGGCGGGATCGGGCGCCTGGCCGCTGCCCACGTTGATGCTGCCGCCGCTGCTGCAGCCGACGAACGTGAGCGCGCTCACGCAAACGACGAACCGGGCCGCGCGCGACCGGATCGCGAGCTCGTGGCCCATCTTGCGCTGCACGCTCATTCTCGACACTCCCTGCTGCGAGCCCGCCACCGGGCGGCGCATGTGACGTAATCAACCTTCGCCGATGCCGCCGCGCCGTTTCCGCCGATGGCGTCACGGCGGCAGCACGTGCAGCGCGCGGCGCTCGCCCCGTGCTCGCGCAACGTACGTGCGCGGCATGCCGATGCGGTCGCGGATTCTTCACACGTATGCGAGCGGAAAGCCGGATGACTGTGATCGCGCTCGCATTTTCGGCACGCAGAGCATAGCGGTGCGCGGTACACGAAGGGGATGTCTGCACGCGGCGACGTCTGCGAGTTGAGACATCCAGCCGGCGGCTGCTGTGCGGTTATAGTCCGCGCCGCACTGGCAGTTCGTGGGAGTGGGCGAGTGCCATGAATAGAGAAACGAATAATGGTTCGGGCACCGCGTCGCGGCTTGCGACGACGACCGTCGCATGCGCGCTGATCGTGCTCGCGCAGCTCGGGGCGGCGGCTTACGCAGGACCGAGAGAGCAGGCCAGGCGCATTCACGACCGCATCGCGGGCGTGCCGCCTTCGGACTCGGTGCTCGCGCAGATGGAAGCCGACATCATCGCGGGCCGGCCGCTCGACGCGGCGAGCCGCGCGCTCGAGCATCCCTCGTTCTACAACGTGACTCTCAAGAACTTCGTGACGCCCTGGACGAACCGCGACCAGAGCGTGTTCGCGCCGCTCAACGACTACACGGCGACGGTGATCGGCATGGTGCGGGACAACGTGCCGTTCAACACGGTGCTCTCCGCCGACATCCTGTACGTCAGCAACGCATCCGGACTGCCGCCGTACTCGCCCACGAACAACGATCACTACGAGCAGGCGGAGCTGCGCGGCGTCGACCTGAAGGCGACGCTGGTGCGCACCACGCAGTCGTCGCTCCTCGGCATACCGCCGGAGGCGACCGCAGGCGTCATGACGACGCGCGCGGCCTCCGAAGCGTTCTTCATCGACGGCACGAACCGGGCGATGTTCCGCTTCACGCTCATGAACCACCTGTGCCGCGATCTGGAGCAGGTGATGGACACGTCCCGCCCCACCGACCGGATCCGCCAGGACGTGAGCCGCTCGCCCGGCGGCGACAGCCGGGTGTTCCTCAACAACTGCGTCGGCTGCCACAGCGGCATGGATCCGATGGCGCAGGCCTTCGCGTACTACGACTTCGACGAGACGCAGCAGCGCCTCGTGTATACGCCCGGGCAGCCGAACGCGAAGTACTTCATCAACGCCGACAACTTCAAGCCCGGCTTCATCACGCCCGACGACCGCTGGTACAACTACTGGCGCAAGGGCCCCAATCAGCATCTCGGCTGGGATCCGGCGCTCCCGGGAAGCGGCTACGGCGCGAAGTCCCTCGGTGAGGAGCTCGCCGCGAGCGAGGCGTTCGCGAGCTGCCAGGTCGAGAAGGTGTTCAAGGCCGTGTGCTTCCGCTCGCCGATCAACCAGGCGGACCGCAACGAGATCGCGCGCATCACGAACCTCTTCAGGAACGGCGGCTACCAGCTCAAGCAGGTATTCGCCGAGACGGCCGTCTACTGCATGGGCGAGTAGGGGGCCTGCCATGATCAGGGAGACTCTCATGAACGGCATGCGGCTCGTGCGCATCCCGGTGCACGCGATGCGGACCGCGGTTGTGCTCGCGGCGCTCGGCGCCCTCACGGCGTGCAGCGGCGGAGCGGCCACTCAGGAGAACCCGGTGACCTCCGCGCCGCCGACCGCCGACTACACCGGTCCGGCGCCGGCCAACGCGGACGTGCAGGCTTTCCGCGTGAGCCTCTGGGAGAACATCAAGGCGAACAACCGCTGCGGCGGCTGCCACGGCGCGGGAGGCCAGTCGCCTCAGTTCGCGCGCACCGACGACGTCAATCTCGCCTATCAGGCGGCCAACACCGTCGTCACGCTGACACAGCCCGAGGAATCGCGGCTCGTCACGAAGGTCGCGGGCGGTCACAACTGCTGGCTCGCTTCCGACTCGGCGTGCGCCGACACGCTCACCGTGTGGATCCGCAACTGGGCCGGCGCGATCGCGAGCGGCGGCCGCACGATCACGCTCCAGGCGCCGCCGGTGAAGGAAGTCGGCGCCGCGAAGACCTTCCCCGCCGATTCGTCGCTGTTCGCGGGCACCGTCTATCCTCTGGTGCGCGCCCACTGCGCGCGGTGCCATGCCTCGGACGCGGCGACGGTTCAGTCGCCGTTCTTCGCGAGCCGCAACGTCGACGAGGCGTACGCGGCCGCGCGCTCGAAGATCAACCTCGACGATCCGCGTCTGTCGCGCCTGGTCGTGCGTCTGCGCGACGAGTTCCACAACTGCTGGGGCAACTGCGAGGCGAACGCGGACGAGATGCAGACGGCGATCGAGCAGTTCGCCGACCAGATCCTGCCGACCGAGGTCGATCCGTCGCTCATTCTCTCGAAGGCCGTGACGCTCTACGACGGGACGGTGGCAGCGGGCGGCAACCGCTACGACTCGAACGTCATCGCGCTCTACGAGTTCAAGACGGGTACCGGCAACGTCGTCTACGACACGAGCGGCGTGGAGCCGGCGCTCAATCTCACGCTGTCGGGCGCCTACGAATGGGTCGGCGGCTGGGGCATAAGGATCGGCCGCGACGGCAAGGCGCAGGGCGCCACCACGGCGAGCAAGAAGCTCGCCGACATGATCAAGTCCACCGGCGAGTTCACCATCGAGGTGTGGGCCGCGCCGGCCAACGTCGTGCAGGAGGACGCGTACATCGTCAGCTACTCGGGCGGTGCGATGGCGCGCAACGTGACGCTCGCGCAGCGCGCGTATCAGTACGAGGCGATGCTGCGCAGCAGTGAGACCGATGCGAACGGCACGCCTTCGCTGCTCACCAACGCGGACGACGAGGACGCTCAGGCGTCTCTCCAGCACGTCGTGCTGACATACGATCCGGTCAACGGCCGCCGCATCTACGTGAACGGCAACTTCACCGGCGACGTGGATCCGATCGACGGCGGCTCGCTCGCCGACTGGGACGACAGTTTCGCCCTGGTGTTCGGCAACGAGACGTCGAACAACCGCCAGTGGCAGGGCGTGCTGCGCCTCGTGGCTATCCACAACCGCGCGCTCACCGAGGAGCAGATCCAGCAGAACTTCGCCGCAGGTGTCGGCGAGCGCTACTACCTGCTCTTCAACGTGAGCCACCTGGTGGACGTGCCTCAGAGCTACATCATGTTCGAGGCGAGCCAGTACGACAGCTACGCCTATCTCTTCACCAATCCGACGTTCATCAGCCTCGATTCCGGCGCTACTCCGGGCAACATTCCGCTCAGCGGCATGCGTATCGGCATCAACGGCGCCGAGGCGCGCGTCGGGCAGGCCTACGTGCCGCTCGAGACGACGATCACCGCGTCGAACTACTCGAGCGAATCGGGTCAGCTCCTCTCAACCGTGGGTACGGTGATCGGCCTGGAGAAGGGGCCGGCCGACGACGAGTTCTTCCTCTCGTTCGAGCGCATCGGCGCGCACACGCACGACGTTATCGAGCCTGTGCCTCCCGCGCCGGAGCCGCCGGCCGACCGCGATCCGGTTCCCGACATCGGTGTGCGCACCTTCGACGAGATCAACGCGACGATGTCGGAGATCACGGGCGTGCCGGTCACCAACGCCGCGGTCGCGGAGACCTTCGCGACGCTCCGGCAGTCACTGCCCACGGTGGAGTCCATCGAAGCGTTCCTGTCCTCGCATCAGAGCGCGGTCGCGCAGCTCGCGATCAAGTACTGCAGCGTGATGGTCGACAACCCGTCGCTGCGGCAGTCGTTCTGGGGGGGCGACGTGAGCAACATGGATCTGACGACTTCGTCGGGCCGCAATGCCTTCATCGATCCGCTCTTCGCGAAGATCGTGGGCGGGTCGCTCGAGAATCAGCCCGACCTCGCGGAGCTCAGAGCCGAGCTCGGAAGCGCCACGCAGCTCGGCACGGCTCCGAACCAGTACCAGAGTCTGATCGAGCGCCTGTGCCCGGGCGGCAATTGCTCCTCGGCGAGGAAGCTGGTCGTCGCGAAGGCGGCATGCGGCGCGGTGCTCGGCAGCGGCGCGATGCTCGTGCATTGAAGCTCAAGGGAGAAGAAAGATGTTCATTCGCAAGAAGGGTCCCCGGCAGCTCCGGCTCGACGAACCCATTCTCCACGAGAGCGCGCACAAGCGTCCCGTGACCCGGCGCGATTTCATCGCGCAGGGGCTCATGACGGGGCCCGCGATCCTCGCAGGCCAGACGCTGCTCGGACTGATGGCGAACCCGCGCGTCGCGCGCGCGCTGTCCCCGGATCTCGAGGAGCTCAAGTCGAACCTCTGCAACATCACGGCGGGCGCCGGCAAGATTCCGTTCATCGCGTTCGACCTCGCGGGCGGCGCCAGCATGGTCGGCTCCGAAGCGCTGATCGGAGGCAGAGGAGGGCCGCTCGATCTGCTCTCCACCGCGGGCTACGCCAAGCTCGGCCTGCCCGGCGACATGGTGCCGCAGACCGCTACGAACGATTTCATCGATCAGTCACTGGGTCTGCCCTGGCACTCCGACGGCGCGATGCTGCGCGGCATTCTGGAGAAGACGTCGCCGACGACGCAGGCGAACACGAACGGCGTCGTCATCGCCGCGCGCTCCGAGAACGACACGGGCAACAACCCCCACAACCCGATGTACGGCATCTACAAAGCAGGTGCCGACGGGCAGCTCCTGACGCTGATCGGTTCGCGCAACACCGAGTCGGGCGGCAACTCGATGGCGCCGGCGTCGATGATCGATCCTTCGGTGCGGCCGACGAAGGTCGACCGGGCCAGCGACGTCACGGGTCTCGTGGACACCGGCGAGCTCGGCACGCTCTTCGGAACTGGAGAGCAGGCCAGACAGGATGCCGTCGCGGTGCTCGAGGCGATGACGCGGCTCAGCCACCGCAAGGCCGATCGTTTCCTCAATTCGCTGCCGCCGGATCGCCAGGACGAGATCGACAGACTCTTCCGCTGCGGTTACGTCAAGGCGACTTATCTGGCGCAGGAATTCAGTGATCCCTCTGCGCTGAATCCGGATCGGGATCCCCTGATCGTCGATCAGCCCGGCGCACCCGGCACGGGCATTTTCACCGAGGCCGAGTACCGCGCGGACGAAGAGTTCCGCAAGACCGCGGCCGTCATGAAGATGGTGATCAACGGCTACGCCGGCGCGGGCACCATCACGATGGGCGGATACGACTATCACGGCCAGGGCCGAGCCACCGGCGAGGTGCGCAACCTCCGTGCGGGCCGCTGCATCGGCGCGTGCCTCGAGTACGCCGCCCGTCGCAACAAGCCGGTCATGATCTACATCTTCAGCGACGGCTCGCTGAGCGCGAACGGTCAGGTGGACAACAGCGTGGACGGCCGCGGCAAGTTCATGTGGGCGAGCGACAACCAGTCCACCGCGGCGTCTATCCTCCTCGTCTACAGCCCGCAGGGACGACCCGAGGCATTGCGTCAGCAGATCGGCTGGTTCACGTCGGACGGCTCGGTCGATACGACGTCGCACCCCGGCGCGAACTCGGTGAACCTGCTCGTCGAGCTCGTGATACTCAACTACATGGCTCTGCACGGAGAGGCGGGCCAGTTCCCGAACCGGTTCCCGAACCACGGTCTCGGCAACGTACAGCTGCGCGACAGTCTGATCGCCTTCGCACCGATCGTGAACGGAACGATCTCGTCGTGAACGGGACGCTCCCGTGAGCGGCACTATCCGAAGCGTCGCACATTGCCGACGCTTCGGGCCGTTCATTCCGGACGCTCGATGCTGCACGATGGGCGTTACGGCGCCGTGCGTGAAATTGTGCGGCATGTCATGCGTCTGCGGCGGCGAATGCGAGTCCCGTTCGTTGACATAGTCAGATTCGCTGTGCGAGGGTTCTCTGCGCATCGCAGCAGCGAGTGGTCGCCTCCTGCCGCATGCGAGCGCAAGGTGCGATACGCGCCGTCGAGGCACGCCGTGCCGCGCGCTCGAGAGCTCTCGTTTTCGAAGGTCGCTGCAAGGGCGCAACCGTGCGTCGCGTGAAACCTGTCTGGAGATGGATCGCCGTCGCGGCGCTGGGCGCAGCCGGCGCGGCCGCGGCTGCCGATTATCCGCTGC
Source organism: Pseudomonadota bacterium (assembly GCA_003242685.1). Taxonomy (GTDB): domain Bacteria; phylum Pseudomonadota; class Gammaproteobacteria; order Steroidobacterales; family Steroidobacteraceae; genus ZC4RG24. Next base: position 28,403 of record QGVD01000043.1, read on the forward strand.
TCGGAGCACAGGCGCCCGATTTCGCATTGCGTGCCTTCGAAGGCGCCAACGTGCGTCTGTCTGAGCACCGGGGCGACGTCGTCGTGCTCAGCTTCTGGGGCAGCCGCTGCGGTCCGTGCCGCGCACAGCTCGAGGCGCTCGAGCGAAGCTACGAGACCTATCGCTCGGCGGGTCTCACGGTCTTCGGTATCAGCATCGACGACGATCCGGAGCGCGCCCGGGAGTTCGCGCGCGCGCGCTCGGTCAGTTTCCCTCTGCTGCTCGATCCCGGGAAGTCCGTAGGACGCATGTACCGCATCGACAATCTGCCGATGACGCTGCTCATCGACCGCAACGGCGCGGTGCGCTACGTGCACCGCGACTACGGTCCCCGGACGGACGCGCAGTATCTGCAGCAGCTGCGCACTCTGCTCAACGAATGACGGTGATCCGCAGAAAGGCTCACATGCGCCGCTCGTACATCAGGACAATCCCCTTCGTCGGAAGCGTGCCGCTGCCTGTACGCCTCGCGGTGCTCGGGCTCGCAGTCCTGTGCCTCGCCGTGGCAGCGGGTCCTGTCGCCGCCCAGCAGTCCGATGCGATGACCGCCTCTCATCCGATGGCCGTGAGCTCGCTGTCGGCGGAGTCGCCCGACGCGGAGCCGGCCGGCGCTGGAAACGGAGCCGATTCCAGTGCGGAGCGAGAGGCTCCGTCGTCTGCTCCGCTCGATACCCGCGGACTCGACGAAGAGATCCAGGATCTGCGCAAGGAGGTCATCGACCTCAACCGGGATCTCTTCGTGCTGGAGGAGGAGCTGCTCTTTCCGGCGAACACTCAGGTAGCGGTGTTCCTCTCGCTCGATGTCGGCGAGTTCTTCGCGCTCGACTCGGTGCAGCTCAAGATCGATCAGAAAGAGGTCGCGAACTATCTCTACACACCGCGCGAGGTGGAGGCGCTGCACAGGGGCGGCGTGCACCGCCTGTACGTCGGGAACCTCAAGGCCGGCGAGCACGAGCTGGTGGCGTTCTTCACCGGCAAGGGCCCGAACGGCCGCGACTACCGCCGCGGCGCCAGCATCAGGTTCGAGAAGGGAATCGGAGCGAAGTATCTCGAGCTCCGCATCAACGACCGGCAGCGGCGCATGCAGCCGGAGTTCGAGATCAAGGACTGGGAGTGATCGGCCCGGATGCCGTGCATGCGCTCGCTGTTGGTCATCGTCCTGACAGCGCTGCTCGCGGGTGAGACCGCGATTGCGGCGCAGCGCGACACCGATCGGCTGCCGGTCACGCGCATCCGCGACCTGCACTACGGCGACGTACTCTTCTATTTCTATCAGGACGAGAACTTCGAGGCGATCACGCGCCTCAACGCCTACGGCCACTGGGATCTGCTCCGTCATCACGGACCCGAGTCGGAGCTGCTGGCCGGGGGGCTCTATCTTCAGCTCGGTCTTCACAACGAGGCAGGCGCACGCTTCGAGAAGCTCCTGACGCCCGACGTGCCGCTCGGCGTGCGCAACCGCGCCTGGTTCTATCTCGCGAAGGTGTGGTACGCGCGCGGCTATCTCGACCGTGCGGAGAAGGCGCTCGCTCAGATACAGGGAACGCTCACGCCCGCGCTCGAGGCCGAGCGCCAGCATCTCCTCGCCAACGTGCTCATGCGGCAGGAGCGGTTCGACGAGGCCGTGCGTCTCCTCGATGGCTGGCGCGGGCCCGCGGACTGGACGGCATTCGCTCAGTTCAATCTCGGCGTGGCGCTCGTGCGCCAGGGTCGCCTCGACGAGGCGGACCGTTTCCTCTCCGCCGTCGGCACGCTGGAAACGAGCGCCCCGGAGCTCCTCGCGCTGAAGGATCGCGCGAATCTCGCGCTCGGCTTCGCGTATCTGCAGGCCGATCAGCCGGCGAAGGCGCGGCCGGTGCTCGAGCGGGTGCGCCTCGAGGGACCGTACTCGAACAAGGCGCTGCTCGGCATGGGATGGGCTCATGCCGCGCTCGGCGACTATCGCAGAGCGCTCACGCCGTGGCTCGAGCTGCGTGAGCGCAATCTGCTCGATGCCGCGGTTCAGGAGTCCTTCCTCGCCGTTCCCTACGCCTTCGGCAGGCTCGAGGCGAATGCGCAGGCGGCCGAGTACTACGAGTCCGCGATCCGCTCCTTCGACGAGGAGATGAAGCGGCTCGATGCGTCGATCGAAAGGATCCGCAGCGGCCGGCTCCTCGACGAGCTGCTCGCGGGCGATGAGGAAGGACGCTACGGCTGGTTCTGGCAGCTTCGGCGCGTGCCCGATGCGCCGGAGTCGCGCTATCTCTACGCCGTGCTCGCCGGACACGATTTCCAGGAGGGCCTCAAGAACTACCGCGATCTCGCCTTCCTCGACGGCACGCTCTCGCGCTGGTCCGAGAGCATGGCCGCCTTCGAGCACATGATCGAGACGCGCGGGCGTGCGCATGCCGGGCGGCTCGAGCGCGCGAACGCGCTGCTCGCTTCGGATACGGCGGAGCGGCTGCAGCGTGCCCGGAACGATCTCGCGGTGAGACTCGATTCGATCGAGGCGGAAGGCAACGTCGCGGCGCTCGGCACGCCCGAAGAGCGCGATCAGTGGGAGCGGATCCAGCGCCTCGAAGCCGCGCTCGCGTCCGCACCGGATGACGAAGAGACCGCGGAGCTGCGCGACCGGCTGCGACTCGTCAAGGGCGTGCTGTACTTCCGGCTCGACGAGGCGTTCAAGGCGCGCATGTGGCAGCAGCGCCGTGCCATACGCGATCTCGATCTGGCGCTGCGCGAGATGCAGAACCGCTGGATCCGCCTCGAACGCGCGCGGGAAACGGCGCCTGCCAATACGAGCGAGTTCGCCGCCCGCGTGGCGGCGCTCCGTGCGCGCATCGCGGCGCTGCAGGCGAGACTCGCAGCCGCGGCCGAGCGGCAGAGCGAGCACCTCGAGCGGCTCGCCGTCGCGGAGCTCGAGGCACAGAAGGAGCGGCTGGAGACGTACCAGGTTCAGGCGCGCTTCGCGCTCGCGTCGATCTACGACCGCGCCGCCAACGCAGATGCGGGTCGTGAGCAGCCTGCTCCCCGCACGCCGATCATCGAGGAGAGGGCGCCGTGAGAGCGCGGTCCACACGACGTCTTCGCGTCTCGCGGCTGGTCGCCGGGCTCATCGCCGCGAGCATCCCGCTCGCCGCGCTCGATGCGGCCTCGGCTGCCGAGAAGAAGCGTCCGAAGACGATCAGGGACCTCGAGGAGCGTCCGGTGGAGATCCGCCGCGACCTGCCGGTGGATGGCAGCGCCGCGGCGCGCGCCATGGAGAACTACCGCCGCTTCCTCGAGCTCCAGCGGACGGACCCGCAGCTTCGCGCCGAAGCGCTGCGCCGGCTCGGCGACCTCAATCTCGAGGCGGGCGAGCTCGAGCGCATGGAGAAGGAGATCGGTCAGATCGATCTCCACGGCGCCGAGGCGATCACTCTGTACTCGGCGCTGCTGCGCGCGTATCCCGATTACCCGCGCAACGACCAGGTGCTCTACCAGCTCGCGCGAGCCTACGAGACGACGGGACAGCCGGAGCACGCGCTCGCGACGCTCGACCGCATCGTGCAGCGCTATCCCGACAGCCCGCAGATCGCGGAGGTCCAGTTCCGGCGCGGCGAGCTGCTCTTCTCCGCACGGCGCTACGCCGAAGCGGAGGACGCATACGCGAAGGTCATCGCACGCGGACCGCAGTCGGGGTTCTACGAGCAGAGCCTCTACAAGCACGGCTGGTCGCTGTTCAAACAGTCACTGAACGAGGAGAGCCTGCCCTCGTTCGCGACGCTCCTCGATCACCAGCTCGTCAGGGGCACCGACCGCCGCGTCGTGCGCCTCGAGGAGCTGACGCGCGCTCAGCGCGAGCTGGTCGAGGACACGCTGCGCGTCATGAGCATCACCTTCTCGTACGACGAAGGCGCGGAGAGTCTCGACAGGTTCCTGCGGACGCGGGGCGACGTGCCGTACGCGCACCTCCTGTACTCGAGCCTCGGGAATCTCTACGTCGAGAAGCAGCGCTATCAGGACGCCGCCGCGGCGTATCGCGCCTACGTCGCACGCGATCCGAACAGCGACCACGCGCCGAATCTCGCGATGCAGGCCATCGAGGCCTACCGCAAGGGCGGGTTCAACAAGCTCGTGCTCGACGGCAAGCGCGAGTACGTCGAGCGCTACAACTTCGACGCGCCGTTCTGGCAGGGCCGCGACCGCGCCGCCTATCCCACGGTGGTGCAGGAGCTGAAGACGAACCTCAAGGACGTCGCGACCTACTACCACGCGACCGCACAGTCGACGAAGCGCATCCCGGACTATCAGGCGGCCGCGCGCTGGTACCGCAGCTATCTCGAGTCCTTCCCCGACGATCCGGACTCCGCGGAGACGAACTTCCTGCTCGCCGAGACGCTCTTCGAGAGCCAGCAGTACGCGCTCGCCGCGGCGGAGTACGAGCGCACCGCCTACGGCTATCCGAAGAACGAGAAGTCGGCGACTGCCGCGTACGCCGCGCTCGTGGCTTACGCGAAGGAGAGGAAAAGGCGCACGGCCGGGGCGAAGTCCGAGGGGAATCCCCTGCGGGCCACT
>QGVD01000044.1 GCA_003242685.1 Pseudomonadota bacterium
CTAGATGTTTATAAAAGCACAGCCGGAGGAAGTTCTCGCGGCCGATCGCGATGGCGAGCGACACGCCGATGGAGGACCATACAGAGTAGCGGCCGCCGACCCAGTCCCACATCTGGAACCGGTAGTCGCGATGCACGCCGAACTCGTCCATCGCCTTGTGATTGACGGACACGGCGGCGAAGTGCTGACGCACCGCCGACTCACCGAGCTTCTCGATGAGCCACGCACGCGCGGTGCGCGCGTTGGTGAGCGTCTCGAGCGTGCCGAAGGTCTTCGACGAGACGATGAACAGTGTCGAGTGCGGGTCCGCCGTCTCGAGAACGTCCGCCAGGTGACAGCCGTCGATGTTGGAGACGAACTCGCAGCGAGGCGCGCCGCGCGTGTACTCGCGCAGCGCTTCGACGGCCATCGCAGGTCCGAGATCCGAGCCGCCGATGCCGATGTTGACGACGAGCGTGAACGGGCGGCCCGAGCTCCCCCTGATGTCGCCGTTCCTCACACGCTCGGCGAACGAGAGCATCCGCTCGCGCTCGGCGAGGACGTCGCGCGCGATCTTCTCGCCGCCGATGCCCGCTCCCTGCGGCTGACGCAGCGCAACGTGCAGCACGGCACGTCCTTCCGTGATGTTGATCTTCTCGCCCCGCCACATCGCCTCGATGCGCTCCCGCAGACCGATCGCGTCCGCGAGACTGCCCAGAGTCGTGAGTACGGGCGCGTCGAGCTGCTGGCGGGAGAAATCGAACAGCAGCCCTGCGGCCTCCCGTGAGAAATCCGTGAAACGAGCGGATCCGGCGCAGAGCTCGCGCGGACTCACGGTGGCGATACGCTTCGCATGAGCCGTGAGCTCCTTCCAGGCCGGCGTGAGCGGGCCCGGCACGGGGCGTGACGTCATCCCTGTCCTCCTCTTGTTCTTGAGCCCGCCGCCGATGCTTCAGCGGCGGTAGAAGTCCGCGATCGAATCTACCACGTACTGGAGCTGCGCCTCGCTGAGCTCGGGGTAGATGGGAAGCGCGAGCGTCTCTTGCGCTGCACGCTCGGCTTCCGGGAAGTCCCCGGCCTTGTGCCCGAGGTACGCGAAGCACTGCTGCAGATGGAGCGGAATCGGGTAGTAGATCTCGGTTCCGACGCCGGCGCCGGCGAGGTACTGGCGCAGCTCGTCGCGCCGCTCGACCCGGATGACGTACTGGTTGTAGATGTGGCGCACGCCGGGCAGCGCCTTCGGCGTCCGCACGCGATCACCCAGTCCGGCGCGCGCAAAGGCCGCGTCGTAGAAAGCCGCGTTGCGCTGGCGCGCGGCACTCCAGTCGTCGAGGTGCGGAAGCTTCACGTTGAGCACGGCTGCCTGCAGCTCGTCGATCCGGAAGTTTCCGCCGATGAACGCGTGGTAGTACTTCGGCTTGCCGCCGTGCACGCGCAGGATGTCGAGCCGCTCGGCAAGCGCCGCGTCGTTCGTGACGCACATCCCTGCATCGCCGAAGGCACCCAGGTTCTTCGTCGGGAAGAACGACAGGCAGCCGATGTCGCCGAAACTGCACGCACGCTTTCCGTTTGCATCCGCGGCGCCGATCGCCTGGGCAGCGTCCTCGATGACGCGCAGCCCGTACTCCCGCGCGAGCGCCATCAGCGCATCCATGTCCGCGACCTGACCATAGAGGTGCACGGGCATCAGCGCCTTGACGTGACCACCGGTGGCGCGGTGAACCAGCTTACCGTCGCTCCGCTCGCACTCTGTCTCGATGAACGCGCGTACCGCCGCGGGCGAGATGTTGAAGGTGACGGGATCGATGTCACAGAACGCCGGGCGCGCACCCGTGCGCGCGATGGTGCCGGCCGTGGCGAAAAAGGTGTACGGCGTGGTGATGACCACGTCGCCCGCGCCGATCTCGAGTGCCATGAGCGCGACCAGCAGCGCATCGGTGCCGGACGAAACGCCGATGCCGAACCGGCACTGGCAGTACTGCGCCACGCTTGCCTCGAGCTCCCTGACCGCAGGGCCGAGGATGAATGCCTGGCTGTCGCAGACCCTGCGTATCGCAGCCTGGATCTCTGCCTCGAGCGCGCGGTACTGGGGCTTAAGATCGAGGAGCGGCACCCGCATCGCGGGGCTGCGTCCGGTTGGCGGATTCGACATGGACACTCCGGCAAGCGCGACGGCCGGCAATTCTAGCAGAGGGGGTATCCCCTTTCCGGCTAGCGGCGGTAACCGTAGTACTCGCAGAACCAGTCGACGAAGCGCCGCACACCGACTTCGATCGGCGTGGCAGGGCGATAACCGACGTCCGAGACGAGATCGTCGATGTCCGCAAAGGTCTCCGGCACGTCCCCGAGCTGCATGGGCAGCATGTTCTTCTCGGCCTTGCGCCCGAGGCACTCCTCGATCACCTCGATGTAGCGCATCAGCTCGACCGGACGGTTGTTGCCGATGTTGTAGATGCGGAACGGCGCCTTGCTCGAGGCGGGATCTGGAGCGTCGCCGTTCCAGTCCGGATTCGGCTGCGCGATGCGGTCGGTCGCACGCACGACGCCCTCGACGATGTCGTCGATGTAGGTGAAGTCGCGCTTGTGGTGTCCGTAATTGAAGACGTCGATGGGCCTGCCTTCCAGGATGTTCCGCGTGAAAAGGAACAGCGCCATGTCGGGCCGGCCCCAGGGGCCATAGACGGTGAAGAAGCGCAGTCCCGTCGTGGGAATTCCGAAGAGTGCCGAGTAGTTGTGCGCCATGAGCTCGTTGGCGCGCTTCGTCGCCGCGTAGAGCGAGAGCGGGTGGTCCGCGATCTCGTGCACCGAGAACGGCATCTTCGTGTTCGCGCCGTACACGGAGCTCGTGGAGGCGTACACCAGATGCTCTACGCCGTTGTGCCTGCAGCCCTCGAGCACGTTGAGCGTGCCGGTGACGTTGCTGCGCACGTAGGCATGCGGATCCTCGAGCGAGTAGCGCACGCCCGCCTGCGCGCCGAGGTGCACGACGCGCTGGAACTTCTCGCGCGCGAAGAGCTCGGCCATCGCCTTCTCGTCCGCGAGGTCGATCTTCACGAAGCGGAAGCCCGGCTCCTTCTCGAGAAGGGCGAGCCGCGCCTTCTTCAGCGAGACGTCGTAATACTCGTTGAGATTGTCGAGGCCGACGACCTCGTCGCCGCGGGCGAGGAGCCGCCGCGCCGTGTGGAATCCGATGAACCCGGCGGCGCCGGTGACGAGAATCTTCACCATCGACCTCCTTGTGCTCTAGAGGCGGCCGTCCACTTCGTGCGCCCGGAACACGTGCTTGATGTCGTAGAGCACGTGGTTCCTGCGGCAGAGCCTGCGCACCCCTTCCGCACCGAGCTCCCTGAACTCATTGTGCGCCACCGCCACGACGGCCGCATCGTAACAACGCGGCTGCAGCCTGCGCGTCAGCCCGAAGCCGTACTCGTGGCGGCACTCCGCGCTGTTCGCCCAGGGATCGTACACGTCCACCTTCGCGCCGTACTTCTGCAGCTCGCGGATGACGTCGACCACCTTCGAGTTGCGGATGTCCGGGCAGTTCTCCTTGAACGTGACGCCGAGCACCAGCACGCGCGAGCCCTTCACGTGGATGCGCTTGCTGGTCATGAGCTTGACGATCTGCCCGGCCACGTAGATGCCCATGTTGTCGTTGATGCGCCGCCCCGCAAGAATCATCTCGGGGTGGTAGCCGATCTCCTGCGCCTTGTGCGTCAGGTAGTACGGATCGACGCCGATGCAGTGACCGCCGACGAGCCCCGGCCTGAACGGCAGGAAATTCCATTTCGTCCCCGCCGCGGTCAGCACTTCCTCTGTGTCGATGCCGAGCCGGTTGAAGATCAGGGCGAGCTCGTTGATCAGCGCGATGTTCACGTCGCGCTGGGTGTTCTCGATGACCTTGGCCGCCTCGGCCACCTTGATCGAGGACGCCCGGTGCGTACCGGCGGTGACGATCGATGCGTACAGCTTGTCGATGAACTCCGCGGCCTCGGGCGTCGACCCGGAAGTCACCTTGCGGATGGTCGTGAGCCGGTGCTGCTTGTCACCCGGATTGATGCGCTCGGGGCTGTAGCCGGCGAAGAAGTCGCGGTTGAACCTGAGGCCCGACACCCGCTCGAGGATCGGCACGCAGACTTCTTCCGTGCAGCCGGGGTAGACGGTCGACTCGTAGATCACGACGTCGCCCTTCTTGAGCACCTTCCCGACGCTCTCGCTCGCACGGATGAGCGGCGTCAGATCGGGGCGCTTGTAATCGTCGATGGGTGTCGGAACGGTGACGATGAAAACGCGGCAGCGCTTGAGATCCGAGAGCTCCGTGGTGAACGTGAGACGCTTCGCGTCCCGGAGCTCCTGTCGTGTGACTTCGAGCGTGCTGTCCTTCCCTGCTTTGAGCTCGGCGATGCGGCTCGCCTTGATGTCGAACCCGACCGTCTCGAAGTGCTTGCCGAACTCGACGGCCAGAGGCAGGCCGACATAGCCGAGGCCGATTACACCGATCCGGCACTTGCGTAGATTGAACACGGCTTTCTTCCTGTTCTGATTATGGTAACCCCCGTGCCGTCCCGAAGGACTCACAGAAGTTTCTGATTCTCCAATGGGGTTGCCGCCGCCGACAGGACGCGCGTCGCAGCTCTGTGCGGTGCCGACCCCCGCGTCCGTCCGATCGTGAAGCGGATTCAGGCGTTCTGGGCGCCCTGCACCGTGCGAGTGGCGGATGCACCGTGCGGCTCGTCAAGCGCCCGCCAGATGCATTTCCCTCCGCTCGCCCTGGCAATCACGTCGAGTAGCACCTCGTGTGCCTGACGCTCCTCTTCCGTGGCGGCGACGACGCGCAGCGGCACCGGGGGGCGCACCAGCGCACGCACCGGCCCCCCTTCCGTCGTACGGGGGCCGCCGGGCAGCTCGCCGAGCGCGAGCGCACCCTGGCCGCCGGTCATCGCGAGATAGACATCCGCCAGGATGCGCGCGTCGAGCAGCGCGCCGTGCAGCTCGCGGTGCGAATTGTCGATGCCGTAGCGCTTGCACAGCGCATCGAGGCTGTTGCGCTGCCCGGGATGCATCTCGCGCGCGAGCGCCAGGGTGTCGAGCACCCGGCACATTGCGCCTACCGTGCGACGCTCGCCCGGCAGACGCGCGAACTCCGCGTCGAGGAACGCGATATCGAACGCCGCGTTGTGGATCACGAGCTCGGCGCCTTCGATGAAGGCGATCAGCTCCTCGGCGATGTCGGCGAAACGCGGCTCGCGCTCGAGATCCGCACGCGAGATGCCGTGCACCGCGAGCGCTCCTTCGTCGATGTCGCGCTCGGGATTGAGATAGCGATGGAAGGTGCGGCCCGTCGGGCGGCGGTTGACGAGCTCGACGCAGCCGATCTCGATGATCCGGTGTCCCAGCTCGGGCTCGAGGCCCGTCGTTTCGGTATCGAGGACGATCTGGCGCATGTGCGGCGCAAGTTTAGCCGACCAGCGCGTCGATCGCCTCGTTCGCGAGCCGGTCGACCCGCTCGTTGCCGGGAACTCCGGCGTGACCCGGCACCCAGCGCCACTCGATCCTGTGCGCCTGCGCCAGCTCGTCGAGCCGCTGCCAAAGGTCCTGGTTCTTCACGGGCTTGCGATCCGATGTGCGCCACCCGCGCGCCTTCCACGTGGGCAGCCACTCCGTGACGCCTTTGCGCACGTACTCGGAATCCGTGTAGATGCGCACGCGCACCGGACGCTTGAGAGCCTCCAGCGCCCGGATCACGGCGGTGAGCTCCATCCGATTGTTCGTCGTCAGGGCCTCCGCGCCTGCGAGCTCCTTCTCGTGCCCGTCGAACGACAGCAGCGCGGCCCAGCCTCCGGGGCCGGGATTTCCGCGGCACGCGCCGTCCGTGTAGATCTCGACGACGCGTCCGCCAGCCGCCTTCGTCACCCTCTCCTCCGCCTGCGGAGAAGAGGGCCCGGTAGGAACGCTCACGTCGGCGAACCCGAGCGCGTCGTGGGTTTGACCAGTCCGCCGATCACCGCGGGCCGCTCGCGCACGCGCGGTCTCACGGGCGTGAGGGCGTAGACGCGCTTGCGTGCCTTGAGCAGGTAGGCACCCGCCGGGAGTGGATTGAGACCGCGCCGCAGCAGACGCCCGTTGCCTTCCTCCGGTCGCGGCGCGCTGCTCCAAGGCGTGCAGTGGAGATACGCCCGCGTGGCGACGATCTCGTAGCCGAGCAGCACGAGCCAGTCTCGCACGCGCCGCTCCGAGAGCACGCGCCGCATGCCGGGTGGAAAGCCGCTCCGTGTCGCGCGCGAGCGCAGTCCCCAGAGGCTCCATGGGCGGAAACCGAGCACGAGGAGCTGTCCTTCGCCGACGAGCACGCGATCGACTTCACGCACGATCGCGTAAGGATCCGCCGCGAACTCCAGCGTGTGCGGCAGCACCACGGCATCGACGGCGTCGCCGGTGATCGGAAGCTGGGCCGGACGGCCGAGGACATCCGCCGCGGTCGGCGGCGTCGGCGGTGCGATGACCGTCTGGTGCCGGGTGCGGGCACCCGCGAGCAGCTCGCGCCCTCGCCCCCAGGCACCGACCTGCAGAAGCTCCCAGCCGAAAACGTCGTCCAGCGCTTCCGCGAGCAGCTCGGACTCTGCGGAAATGAGCGCGCATCCGAGCGGCGTGTCCCACCACGCGGTGAGCGCGGCATGGCGGTCGACGATGGCGGAGCTGTGTACCTGCACGGGTGAACTCAAGGTAGCAATTCTGTGAACTTACCGGTTAAATTCCGCGCCACAACTACGTAATTTCAGGGCCCGGGTCTGCACCGCCGCGTGCAGACCGACCTTAACACGCCGGGGTGGGCAATTCAGCCCGGGCCTGCGGACCCACTCCGCTCGGGGACGAGGATAAGGATATTGACGACGGAATCGCTGCGGCGGATGCGTTTTGCCTTACTGGCGGCCGCGATCATGGGCACCGCCGCGTGCGTGCACGCACCCGCCGATCGCACGCTCCGGGGACCTGCGGAAGAACCCGTGGGAGTACCCGCACCGGCCGGCTCCGTCGACGATTCGACGCCACCCGCGGAAGCGAGCAGCACCTACCCCATCCCGCCCGTGCCTGGTCAGATCCCACCCGGCATCGCGGGAGGTTCCACCGGCGAGGAGGATGCGGCTGCCGTCGGCATCACCCCCGCCCAGTACACCGATCTGTTCGATCGCATCCGGGCCGGATTCAAGCTGGAGGACGTCGATCGGCGCGCCGTCGACCAGCAGCTCGCCTGGTACGCGAACAATCCCGAATACCTCGAGCGCGCGTTCGGACGCGCGGAGCTCTACCTCTACCACATCGTCACGGAGATCGAATCGCGGGGTCTGCCGCTCGAGCTCGCCCTGCTCCCCGTGATCGAGAGCGCCTTCGAACCCTACGCATACTCGCGGGCACGGGCGTCGGGTCTGTGGCAGTTCATTCCCGGCACCGGTTCGCGCTTCGGGCTGAAGCAGAACTGGTGGTACGACGGCCGCCGCGACGTCGTCGAATCCACGCGCGCGGCGCTCGAGTACCTCAAGTTCCTGCACGATGAGTTCAACGGCGACTGGCTGCTCGCCATCGCCGGCTACAACTGCGGGGAGCACTGCGTGGCGCGCGCCATCGAGCGCAATCGCGCCGCCGGCCTGCCGACGGACTTCTGGAGCCTGCGGCTGCCGGCGGAAACGCGCGCCTATGTTCCGAAGCTCCTCGCGATGAAGAGGCTCGTCGCGGATCCCGAACGCTTCGGGCTCAGCTTCAGTCCCATTCCGAACAAGGCCTACTTCGCGCGCGTCGAGACCCACGGTCAGATCGACCTCAAGCTCGCCGCGGAGATCGCCGGCGTCACGTACGAGGAGCTCTACGAGCTCAATCCCGCTTTCCATCGCTGGGCTACCGATCCGAGCGGACCGCATTACCTGCTGGTTCCCGCGGTGGCTGCCGAGACGTTCCGTCAGAACCTCGCGCAGCTCACACCGGACGAACGGATGCGCGTCAAGCGCTACGTGGTGCAGCAGGGCGATACGATCGCGGCGATCGCGCGGCGCTTCAACACGACGCCGAACGTCATCCGCGAGCTCAACGACATTCCCTCGGGGGTGCTGCACATCGGCACAGAGCTGCGCGTGCCGTCCGAAGTCGTGACGCTGCCGCCCAAAGTGGCGCGCGCAGCCGCGCTCGTCGACAGCCGCGCCGCGAGCCGTCCGAACGTGCACGTGGTCCGCAGGGGCGATTCGCTGTGGCGCATCGCGCGCGCGCACGGCCTCGACGTGAACACGCTCGCGTCGATCAACGGCATGCGTCCGACGGACGTGCTGCGCACGGGTCAGAAGCTGCGGCTCACGAGCGCAGGTGGCGGGAGCACGCGGACTGCGAGCGGCAGCACTGACGGCGACGACCGCTCCGTGACGTACACCGTGCGTCGTGGCGACACGCTCACGCGCATCGCGAAGCTCTTACAGGTCACCGTCGCTCAGCTCGCGCGCTGGAACGGTATCGACGTCAACGACCCGATCATGCCCGGACAGAAGCTGACGGTCCGGGTGCGAAGCCGCGGCTGACCGCGCACACGAATCACTGGCATTTCACGGATCAGGGACTTATCCAGCATGGGCTTTCTCGCCGGCAAGCGCGCGCTCATCGTCGGCGTCGCGACTGAACGTTCCATCGCCTATGGCATCGCGCAGGCGATGCACCGCGAAGGCGCCGAGCTCGCCTTCACCTACGCGAACGAGAAGCTGAAGGAGCGGGTCGAGCCGCTCGCGCAGGCGCTCGGTTCCCGCATCGTCATGCCGCTCGACGTGACGGTGGATGCCGAGATCGACGCGGTGTTCGATCGGCTCAAGAGCGAGTGGGGATACCTCGACATCGTGGTTCACGCCGTCGCGTTCGCGCCGCGTGAGGCACTCGCGGGCAGCTTCGTCGAGAACACCTCGCGTGAGGCGTTCCGCATCGCGCACGACGTGTCGAGCTACAGCTTCACGGCTCTCGCCCGCGGTGCTCTGCCCCTCATGAAGGGCCGCGCCGGCGCGCTGCTGACGCTGTCGTATCTCGGCGCGGTGCGCTCGGTTCCGAGCTACAACGTGATGGGCCTCGCCAAGGCGAGCCTCGAGGCCAACGTGCGCTTCCTCGCCGCGGACCTCGGCCCGCAGGGCATCCGCGTCAACGGGATCTCCGCCGGTCCGATCAAGACGCTCGCCGCCGCGGGAATCGCGGGCTTCCGCAAGATGCTGAACCACGTCGCGAGCGTCGCTCCGCTGCGCCGGAACGTCACGCTCGAGGATGTCGGCAACGCGGCTGCCTTCCTCTGCTCCGACCTCGCGGCCGGCATCACCGGAGAGATCCTCTATGTCGACGCCGGCTTCAACACGGTCGGCATGAGCTTCGCGCACGAAGCCGAAGGCTGAACGTTGCGGCGCCCCTTGCGAGGCACGGGACGCCGCAACGCCTTTCCGACGCGGTCCGCCTACTGGAAGGCCTGCGGGTTCTTCTTCACCCTGGCCGTTCTCCGCAGCTCCTCGACGTAAGCCGCGACGTCGCCGACGCCGTGGCTGAAGAGCCACTGCTGCGCCTGGAACGCGGCCACCTGCGGATTCTCGGGAGTCTCAGGCACGCGCACGCCGGTGAGCGCCACGAGCGCAGCTCCACCCTCGTCGAGCGCAAAGGCACGGACGATCGGCCGTTCGCCGTTCGGCTTCGGCGCCTCGAAGACCGTCTCGCGGATCTGTGCCGGCAGTGAAGGATCGCCACGCCCGACGAAGCGCGCAGGCGCCGCATCGACGCCGAGATCCTTCGCGACCGTCTCGAAGGGCGTGCCGGACTCGAGCCGCTCACGAGCCGCCTCCGCCTGCTCGAGTGCCGCTGCGGTTCCACGCTCCTTGCGGATGGCAGCCACGATCTGATCGCGCACCTGCTCGAGGGGCTTCGGCGCGCGCTCGCGGTGCTCGAGCACCTTGACGATGATCAGCCGATCCTCGCCGAGCGCGAGCGGCCCGCCGATGCGCCGCTCGTCGAGCACTTCGCTGCTGAAGACGAGATCCTGCAGCTCCGGGTCCGATCCGAGAGGCGCGCCGCCGCCTCCGCGCAGGAACTCGGCGACTTCACCCGCCTGCAGGCCGAACTCCTGCACGAGCGCATCGAAGTCGGCGCCGGGCTCACCGATCTTCCGTTCGAGCTGCTCGTGCACGTCGCCCAGCCGCTCGATGGCCCAGTCCTGCCGCAGTCTGCTTTCGATCTCGGCGCGCGCTTCCTCGAAGCTGCGCGTGCGGCCGGGCTGCACTTCCTCGAGCTTGATGATGTGGTAGCCGAATTCGGTCTTCACCGGCCCGCGGATCTCCCCCGGGGACATCGAGAACAGCGCGTCGGAGAACGGCGCGACGAAGTAGCTGCGCTCGGCCCAGCCGAGGTCGCCGCCCTGCGCAGCCGAGCCGGTGTCGTCGGAATGCTCCCTCGCGAGCGCGGCGAAGTCCTCGCCCTTCTGCGCACGCGCGGCGAGCTCCTCCGCTTCCTTGAGCAGCGCCGCGTCGTCCTTGCCGGCTTCCGTCGCGACGAGAATGTGGCGTGCACGGCGCTTCTCCGGCTCGACGTACTGATCCTTCGTGCGCTCGTACTCCTTCCTGAGGTCGCTCTCGGCGATGGGCGCCTGCGCAGCGAGCTGCTGGAGGCGCAGCTCGCCGTACTGCAGGTGCACCGACTCCGGTGTCAGGAACTCGTCGCGATGCTGCTCGTAATACGCCTTCACGGCTTCGTCTTCGACCTGCGCACCGGCGTACTTCTCGGCCGGCAGGATGAGGTAGCGCACCTCGCGCTCTTCGTTCGCGAGCGCGCGCAGACGCTCGAGCTCACGCGAAGTGAGGAAATCGGAGTTCCCGATGGCGTTCTGGAGCTGTGTGCGCAGCATTTCGCGGCGCATCTCCACTTCGAAGGCGGGGACGCTCATTCCGACCTGCGCGAGGACCGCCTTGGCGACATCGGGCGAGTACCTGCCGTCCACCTGGAACGCCGGCAGGTTGCGAATCGCCTCGGCGAGCTTCGCGTCCGTGACCCGGTAACCGAGCTCACGCGCGTGCGCCGTGAGCAGGACGTCGCGCACCTGAGCTTCGAGAGTCTGCTCCTGCAGACTCTTCTGCTCCTCGGGCGTCATCTCGCGCCGGAAGCGCTGCTGCCACGCGTTCTGCTCCCGCAGCCACGCGTTCCGCGCCTCATCCATCGAGATGGTCTCGTCCTCGACCTTGGCCGCATAGGTGACCGCACCCATGCCGAAATCGACGAGGCCATAGACGCCCCACGCCGCGAAGACCAGCGCGAGCACGCCCAGGATGGTGTAGGCGAACCACTTCTGGGCCTGCAGACTGTCTCGGATTCTCTGAAGCATCGTTCACCTTCGACCCCGGCCCGACGGCCGCGGTCAGCCACGAAAAAGGGGACAGACTCATGCTCCCGGAAAGGCGCCGGGTCGATCTGTCGACACCCGGCGGCAGGAGAATAAGTCTGTCCCCTTGGACCAAAGATGGCGGAGCGGACGGGACTCGAACCCGCGACCCCCGGCGTGACAGGCCGGTATTCTAACCGACTGAACTACCGCTCCGACTTGGTGGGTGCTGAGGGACTCGAACCCCCGACATTCGCCTTGTAAGGGCGACGCTCTACCAGCTGAGCTAAGCACCCTCGCACAGCGAGTCGGGACGACTCCCCGGCAACAAGAGGCGCGAATTCTAGAGAGTCCACGTCTCGCCGTCCACACTCACCCCTCTCCCCCTCACGTCCAAGGGGGAAAGGGGTAAACCTCGAAGGTGACTCAGTGTGCCGGGACGGGCTTCAGGGCGCGCCGGCCGTTGCGCCGGGCCCGCTCACGAGGCTTGTCCTCGTTCGCCGCCTCGGTTGCGATCGGCCTCGGCTGGTCGACGAGCGCGATCTGCAGCACCTCGTCGATCCACCGTACAGGCTTGATCTCGAGATTTCCCTTGATGTTGTCGGGGATCTCCGCGAGGTCCTTCACGTTCTCCTGCGGGATCAGCACGGTCTTGACGCCGCCGCGGTTGGCCGCGAGGAGCTTCTCCTTGAGCCCGCCGATCGGCAGCACCTCGCCGCGCAGCGTGATCTCGCCCGTCATCGCGACGTCGGAGCGCACCGGGATCTTGGTGAGCGCCGAGACCAGCGCCGTGCACATGCCGATACCGGCGCTCGGACCGTCCTTGGGCGTCGCGCCCTCGGGCATGTGCAGGTGGAAGTCGAACTTCTGGTAGAAGTCCGCCTCGAGCCCCAGCACCTGCGCGCGGCTGCGCACCACCGTCATCGCGGCCTGGATGGACTCCTGCATCACCTCGCCGAGCTGGCCGGTGTGCAGGAGCTTGCCCTTGCCCGGCACCACGGCCGCCTCGATCGTGAGCAGCTCGCCGCCGACCTCGGTCCACGCGAGCCCCGTCACCTGGCCGACGCGGTCCATGTCCTCCGCCTTGCCGTAGCGGAAGCGGCGCACGCCGAGGAACTTCTCCAGGTTGCGCGGCGTGACGGTGACCGTGCCGTGCTCCTTGTCCTGCTTGCCGCTCGTGAGCATCTGCTTCACGGCCTTGCGGCAGATCTTGGCGATCTCGCGCTCGAGATTGCGCACGCCCGCCTCGCGCGTGTAGTAGCGGATGATGTCGAGCAGCGCGGCATCGGACACCTTCAGCTCCTCGGGCTTCAGGCCGTTCTGCTTCATCTGCTTGGGCAGCAGATAGCGGCGCGCGATGTTCATCTTCTCGTCCTCGGTGTAGCCCGGGAGACGGATGACTTCCATGCGGTCGAGGAGCGGCGCCGGAATGTTCAGGCTGTTCGCCGTGCAGACGAACATCACCTCGGAGAGATCGAGATCGACCTCGAGGTAGTGGTCGTTGAACGCCGAGTTCTGCTCGGGATCGAGCACTTCCAGCAGCGCCGACGCCGGATCGCCGCGGAAGTCCATGGACATCTTGTCCACCTCGTCGAGCAGGAACAGCGGGTTGTGCACGCCGACCTTCGCCATGTTCTGCACGATCTTGCCCGGCATCGAGCCGATGTACGTGCGGCGATGGCCGCGGATCTCCGCCTCGTCGCGTACGCCGCCCAGTGACATGCGCACGAACTTGCGGTTCGTCGCGCGCGCGATGCTCTGACCCAGCGAGGTCTTGCCGACGCCGGGCGGACCCACGAGGCAGAGGATCGGACCGCGGAGCTTCTCGACGCGCTGCTGGACCGCGAGGTACTCGACGATGCGCTCCTTGACCTTCTCGAGCCCGTAGTGGTCCTCGTCCAGCACCTTCTCGGCGAGCTCGATGTCCTTGATGATCTTCGTGCGCTTCTTCCACGGCACCTTCACGAGCCAGTCGATGTAGTTGCGCACGACGGTCGCCTCGGCGGACATCGGCGACATCATCTTGAGCTTGTTGAGCTCGCTGGTGGCCTTCTCGCGCACCTCCTTCGGCATCCCGGCCTTCTTGATCTTCTGCTCGAGCTCGTTGATCTCGTTGCCGCTCTCGTCCATCTCGCCGAGCTCTTTCTGAATGGCCTTCATCTGCTCATTCAGGTAGTACTCGCGCTGAGACTTCTCCATCTGCGCCTTGACGCGGCCGCGGATGCGCTTCTCGATCTGCAGCACGTCCATCTCGCCCTCGATGAGGACGAGGATGTGCTCGAGGCGCTTGCGCACGTCGAAGATCTCGAGAACCTTCTGCTTCTCGGAGAGCTTCAGGGACATGTGCGCAGCGACGGTGTCCGCGAGGCGTCCCGGCTGCTCGATGCCGGCGAGAGCGGTCAGCACCTCCGGCGGCACCTTCTTGTTGAGCTTCACGTACTGCTCGAACTGCGAGATGACGGAACGGCTGAGCACATCCATCTCGCGCTCGTCGTACGACTCGATGTCCGGCTGCACCGTCACGTCGGCGGAGTAGTAGTCGCCCGTCGACAGACGATCGATGCGTGCGCGATCCACGCCTTCGACGAGCACCTTCACCGTGCCGTCGGGAAGCTTGAGGAGCTGCAGGATCGTGGCGATCGTGCCGATGCGGTACAGGTCGTCAGATTTCGGATCGTCGATGTCGGCCTGTTTCTGTGCGACGAGCATGATGCGCTTGTCGGCGCGCATCGCGACATCGAGCGCCTGGATGGATTTCTCACGCCCCACGAACAGGGGGATCACCATGTGCGGATAGACGACGACGTCCCGCAGCGGCAGCACGGGGACGTTCTGAATCGTGGATGTCTTCTGCGGTTGGGGGGTGGGATCGGACACGCTCAAGCCCTCGGTAGCTTTTCCGCGCAGTTCCGGGTGCGGGCCGGGACTGGCGACCTGTCGGTTAGTTTAACGGGAAATGGGGAGCGGGAACCGTGTTTCAACGGCCCGCATGGAGGCGGCACGGCGCGCGAACGGGCCTGCGCCCGCCCGGTGCACCCGCGCCCGAGTCGTGGTCTCAGTGATGGTTGGAGCCCGAAGCGCGGCGGGGCTGCTCGTCCACGCCGGAGAGTCGGCCGTCGTCCGAGCGATAGACGATGTAGGGCTTGGCGTGGCCCTCGATCACGCTCTCGTCGATGACGACCTTCGCGACGTTGCGCATGGAGGGCAGCTCGTACATCGTGTCGAGCAGCACGTTCTCGAGAATCGTGCGCAGGCCGCGGGCACCCGTCTTGCGCTGCATGGCCCGCCGCGCCACCGCGACGAGCGCATCCTCGCGGAACTCGAGCTCCGCGCCTTCCATCTCGAACAGCCGCCGGTACTGCTTCGTCAGCGCGTTCTTCGGCTCGGTGAGGATCGAGACGAGAGCTGCCTCGTCGAGCTCGTCGAGCGTCGCCACGACCGGCAGACGGCCCACGAACTCGGGGATGAGGCCGTACTTGATCAGGTCCTCCGGCTCCACGTCGTGGAAAACGTCGTTGCCGTGCTGGCGCGCGTTCATGTCGCGCACCTCGGAGGTGAAGCCGATGCCGCCCTTCTGCGTGCGGTTGAGGATGATCTTCTCCAGGCCCGCGAAGGCCCCGCCGCAGATGAACAGGATGTTCGAGGTATCGACCTGCAGGAACTCCTGCTGCGGATGCTTGCGCCCGCCCTGAGGCGGCACCGAGGCGATCGTGCCCTCGATGAGCTTGAGCAGCGCCTGCTGCACGCCCTCACCGGAGACGTCGCGGGTGATGGACGGGTTGTCCGACTTGCGCGAGATCTTGTCGATCTCGTCGATGTACACGATGCCCGTCTGCGCCTTCTCGACGTCGTAGTCGCACTTCTGGAGCAGCTTCTGGATGATGTTCTCGACGTCCTCGCCGACGTATCCCGCCTCGGTGAGCGAGGTGGCGTCCGCGATCGTGAACGGCACGTTGAGCAGCCGCGCCAGAGTCT
The DNA here is from genome assembly GCA_003242685.1 of Pseudomonadota bacterium. GTDB lineage: Bacteria > Pseudomonadota > Gammaproteobacteria > Steroidobacterales > Steroidobacteraceae > ZC4RG24. The sequence continues at coordinate 15,320 of QGVD01000044.1, forward strand.
CCGCGAGCAGCGTCTTGCCGCAGCCCGTCGGGCCGATCAGCAGGATGTTGCTCTTGGCGATCTCGACCTCTTCCTTGCCGCGCGCCCCGCTGCTGCGGGTCTGCAGTCGCTTGTAGTGGTTGTAGACCGCCACGGACAGGATCTTCTTGGCGCGCTCCTGGCCGATGACGTACTCGTCGAGAACCTTCTTGATCTCGTGGGGCTTGGGGAGCTTGTCCCGTGCCCTCTCGGCACGGTCCTCGAGCTCCTCGCGGATGATGTCGTTGCACAGCTCGACGCATTCGTCGCAGACGAATACGGACGGGCCGGCGATCAGCTTCCTGACCTCGTGCTGACTCTTGCCGCAGAAAGAGCAATACAGGAGCTTTCCGTCGTCGTGGCGGCCGCGTGAATCGTCACTCATCGAGAGGCCTCGTCAGCACAGGTTGCGGCGCAGGCACATGCCCCTGCGCGATGGGTTATAGCACGCCGCGTGCCCGGCAGGCAAAGCACCGGGACACGCGTAAGCCGTTGTGGATGCAGGAAATGTCGACCAGCTCTCACGTTCTGCCCGAGCCGGACGTTCCGGCCTCGCCGCGCTTTTCCAGCACGCGGTCGATGAGACCGTATTCGATGGCCTCTTTCCAGTCCATGAAATTGTCCCGGTCCGTATCCTGCTTGATCTTCTCTACCGTTTGACCGGTGTGCTTCGCCAGAATTCTGTTCAGCCGGTCGCGGGTCTCCAGCATCTCCCGGGCGTGGATCTCCATGTCCGCCGCCTGTCCCTGGAAGCCGCCGAGAGGCTGGTGAATCATGATCCGGGCATGGGGCAGGCAGAAGCGCTTCCCCTTGGCACCGCCGGCGAGCAGGATGGCACCCATGCTGGCCGCCTGTCCGACGCAGATCGTGCTCACGTCGGGCTTGATGAACTGCATGGTGTCGTAGATGGCGAGCCCTGCGGTCACGATACCGCCCGGCGAGTTGATGTAGAGCGCGATGTCCCTGTCCGGATTCTCGGACTCCAGGAACAGCAGCTGCGCCACGACGATGTTCGCCATGTAGTCGTCGATCGGCCCCACGACGAAGACCACGCGCTCCTTGAGGAGGCGGGAATAGATGTCGTAGGCCCGCTCCCCGCGCGCGGTCTGCTCGACGACGATGGGAACGAGATTCAAAGCGCGTTCGTTCATGTCTGGCTCTCGCTGTTCTGACCGAAGCCCGTGACTTCCTTGAAGCTCATGGGCTTGTCGTTGATCTTGACCCGCTCGAGGACCCAGTCCACCACCTGATCCTCGAGCACGGCCGACTCGATCCCGCGAATCGCCTCGGGGCTCTGCAGGTACGCCCGCCGCACCTCGTCCGAGTTCGGATAGGCCGACGCGATCTCGTCGATGCGCGCATCGAGCTTCGCCCGGTCCACCTTGATTCCCTCGGAGCGGACGATCTCGGAGATGATGAGTCCGAGCGCCACGCGGCGCCGGGCCGGTTCTTCGAAGGTCTCGCGCGGCGGAAGCTGAGAGAGGTCGCGCGCGCCCGTACGGCGCGCGAAGTCGATCTGCAGCTCGCGGATCTGCTCCTCGACCAGCGCCCGCGGCACTTCGATGGTGTTCTCCCGGTAGAGCGCGTCCATCACCTGGCTGCGCAGGCGGTTCCGCACGAGCTCGGCGAGCTCGCGCTCCATGCTCTGGCGCACCTCCGCACGCAGCTCCTCGACGCTACCGGATTCGACCCCGAAGGCGCGGCAGAATTCCTCGTTCACTTCGGGCAGGCGCTGTTCCTCGACCTTCTTGACGGTGAGGTTGAACTGCACCCTCTTGCCCGCGAGCGACGGCGTCGGGTGCTCGGCCGGATACTGAACCTCGGCAGTGCGCGTCTCGCCGGCAGCGGCGCCCCGCACCGCCTGATCGAGCTCGGGCATCACGCGACCGCCGCCCACTATGAAGCTCACATCCGTGCCCGATGCGCCTTCGACGGGCTGGCCGTCCACCCTGCCCTCGTAGTCGATGGTCACTCGATCGTTCGCCTGCGCAGGCCGCTGCACCTCGACGAACTCCGGGCGCTGCCGGCGCATGCTCTCGACCATCGCATCGACGTCTTCCTCCGTGACGGAGGCGACGGGACGCTCGATCGTCACGCCGTCGAGCGGACGCAGCTTGATCTCGGGGAGGACCTCGAAGATGGCCGCATAGCGCAGATCGGAGCCGGGATCCATCGCGATCGGCTCGATGCGCGGGCCCGTGGCCGGCTTGAGGTTCTCCTTCGTCACGGCCTCGGCGAATGTGGTGCGCATCAGCTCGCCGATCACCTCGGTGCGCACCTGTCCGCCGAACTGCTGGCGGACGACGGAAAGCGGCGCCTTGCCGGGGCGGAAGCCCTTCAGGCGCGCCGTCCTGGAAATCTGCTTCAGGCGCTGCTCGATTTCTCTTGCAACCCGTTCGGCGGGGACCGCCACTTCGAGCCTGCGCTCGAGACCGCCCGTTGCGGTCAGAGATACCTGCATCTGTGATTCCTCAAACTTCATCTCGCATGTCGCGAAGCGACGCCGCTCCGCACCGCAGCTCGGGCAACCTCGCACGCGAGCGCGCTGCGGGCTCTTGGGATCCGCGCCTCGGGACCGGTGACTCCACTGTACTGTAGCGGCAGGCGCGGCGAGTGTGCGAAAGGAGAGACTCGAACTCTCACGGGTTGCCCCACTGGATCCTAAGTCCAGCGCGTCTACCAGTTCCGCCACTTTCGCCCGTGTCGCGAGCCGCCCTCCGCTGCCGGCGCAAGCCCTTCCCGGCGAAGGCGAATGCTGGCCGTGCTTCGGGGAAAGGGAGTATATCCCAGCGGTTCCACACCCGCCCGGGGCGCCCCTGCCCCTTCCGGGCAGCGGCCACCTCCCCCTGTCGGAGGGTGCCGACCCCGCTGAAACGAAAAGGGCGGCGGGCCCCGCGGGACCCGCCGCCCGATCGTGCCGAGGCTTTCGGCCTCAGTTGCCGAAGTTGAAACGGACGCCGAGCACGAACGTCGGGTCGCCGTCGTTGAGACCGATATCCAGCCCGCCGGCGAGGGAGTCGGTGAAGAAGTACCGGGCACCCACTTCAATGGACGTGTCGTCGTCACCCTCGTCGAAGCTGACGAACTTGAGGCCACCGGTGAGCTCCAGCCGGTCCATCACCCTGCTGCGGACACCGGCATAGAGACCGATGCCGTCGTCGTCGGCAGCTCCGGCATCGACGCTGAGATAGGACAGGCGGCCGACGAAATCGAGCCCCCGGTTGACCGGCCAGGCAAGACCCACGCCGATCTCGAATGCATCCACGCTCACGTCCACGGGGCCCACGTCATAGTCGACGTCCGAGTAGCTCGCGAAGCCATGGACGAGGTCCGTGAACTCGATCGAGCCGAACACCCCGAATCCATCGCTGTCGGCACCGTCGCTCTCGCCATGGATGTAGCCCACGTCGACGTACGTGTAGCTGAATCCGTCCTGGGCGAGCGCCTGCCCCGCAAGGCCGAGCGCCGCGATCGATCCCAACAACACACCCTTTCGCATTTGACCTCCACAGATCTCGTGATGGCACAGCCGCCCGGCACGCCGGGCGCAAGCGTTCGCCCGCGGCCACTGCGGCGGCTACGGCTGACGTTCGTCAGCAACACGAATTGTAAAGACAGCGCCGGCGATTGCGACAACGTGTGGCTTTTCGGCGACAGCTTGAAAGACGGCCGTAAGCACGCGCAATGCCACGCGGCACAGGCCTCGTACGGTCGTGAGGGAAACCGGATCAGGAGTGAGTGCCCGGGAGGGGCTGGTGGGCCATGTAGGACTCGAACCTACAACCTACGGATTAAGAGTCCGCTGCTCTACCAATTGAGCTAATGGCCCAGCTTCTCTCGAGGAGTGGGGTGGACGATGGGACTCGAACCCACGACAGCCGGGATCACAACCCGGGGCTCTACCAGCTGAGCTACGTCCACCATCGCCCGCGTTGCGCGAGAGCCTCTGGCGAGGGCGCGCAAGTGTAATGCCCCGGGACCCAAACGTCGATATCCGCGCGAGCCCGATTCCGCGGAATCGAGATCAGAACTGGCGCGCCCGGCAGGACTCGAACCTGCGACCCTCGGCTTAGAAGGCCGATGCTCTATCCAGCTGAGCTACGGGCGCACCGGCCGAGTCACGCAGCGCCGTTCACGACGTCCGGCTGGTCGGGGCAGAGGGATTCGAACCCCCGACCCTCTGCTCCCAAAGCAGATGCGCTACCAGACTGCGCCATGCCCCGCACCGAACGCGCGACGGCATCGATGCTGCCGGACCCGCTTTGCGGGCGCGCCATCATACGGACGCGCGGCGAGAAGCGTCAATTTGACCTCCTGCGCGCCCCTGCGCCGCGCCACGGCGCGTCGGTTCTCGATCATCCGCCACTGAATCGGCAGTTCGCACGGACAAGGCGCACTGCGCGCGAAGCTACTTGCGGCGCCAGATCGTCGTGCCGCCCGGCCTGTCCTCGAGGATGATTCCCGCCGCGGCGAGCTCGTCGCGAATGCGGTCCGCTTCGGCCCAGTTCTTCGCGCGGCGGGCTTCGAGACGCGCCTGAATGCGCGCTTCGATCTCGGCGTCGCTCAGTTCCGCACCGGCACCCTTCCCTTCCCCGCCTGCGGCGGCCGTGCCGCGAGCCGGGCGGCGAAACCATTCGTTGGGATCGAGCTGCGCGATGCCGAGCACTTCGGCGAGCGTGCGCAGCTCGGCGGCGAGCTCCGCCGCGCGCTGTGTCGCTCCGCCGGCGCGTGCCGTGTTGATCTCGCGCGTGAGCGACTGCAGCACCGCGAGCGCCTCGGGCGTGTTGAAGTCGTCGTCCATGACCTCCTGGAAACGCGCCGTGTGCTCGCCGGGCGTGCCCGGCGGAACCACGGGCAGATCGCGCAGTGCGGTGTAGATGCGGCCCAGCGCGGCGTCGGCCTGCTCGAGCTGCTCGGGCGCGTAATTGATCGGGCCGCGGTAGTGGCTCGCCACGATGAAGTAGCGCAGCACCTCGGGATGCCGCAGCTGCGGCAGCACCTCGCGGACGGTGAAGAAGTTGCCGAGGGACTTCGACATCTTCTCGTCGTCCACGTTGACGAAGCCGTTGTGCATCCAGATGTTCACGAAGCGATCGCCGGTGGCACCGCACGACTGGGCGATCTCGTTCTCGTGGTGCGGGAACTTGAGATCCATGCCGCCGCCGTGGATGTCGAAGTGCGTGCCGAGCAGCGAGGTCGACATGGCCGAGCACTCGATGTGCCAGCCGGGACGGCCCGGTCCCCACGGTGAGTCCCACGCCGGTTCGCCGGGCTTCGCGGACTTCCAGAGCACGAAGTCGAGCGGATCGCGCTTCGCCTCGTCCACCTCCACGCGCGCACCGGCCCTGAGGTCCGCGAGCTTCTTGCCGGAGAGCTTCCCGTAGCCCTCGAACTGCGACACCGCGTACATCACGTCGCCGTTCGCCGCGATGTATGCGTAGCCGCGCTCGAGCAGCGCACTGATCATTGCGATGATCTGCGGCACGTACTGCGTGGCCCGCGGCTCGAAGTCGGGCTGCGCGAGCCCGAGCTCGCGCATGTCCTCGTGCATCGCCTCGATGAAGCGCTCCGCGAGCGCCGCCGGCGGTTCGCCGTTCTCCGCCGCGCGGCGGATGATCTTGTCGTCGATGTCCGTGATGTTGCGGACGTACGTGACCTTGAATCCGCGGTGGCGGAGGTAGCGGTACACGACGTCGAACACGGTCAGCATGCGCGCGTGACCGATGTGGATGTAGTCGTATACCGTGACGCCGCAGACGTACATCCGAACGTGGCCTGGAGTGATCGGCCGCAGCTCTTCCTTGCGGCCGGTGAGCGAGTTGTAGATGCGGATCATGCGGCGTCCGTCGATTTCGAAGCTGAAGAAGAAGCGAACCGTGCGAGCCTCTCACGCACCGCGTGCGCAGGCATGGCCCGCAGGAGCGGCGCGAGCTCGGGTCCATGCGTGCGGCCCGTGAGCGCAACGCGCAGCGGCATGTAGAGGGCCGCACCCTTTCTGCCGCTCTGCGCGCGCGCTGCGGCAGCGATGGCGCTCAGGTCGTTGCCCGAGCGCTCCGCGGCCTGCGCGGCGGCGGCGAAGAAATCCGCGCCGGCATCGCGCACGAGCCGCGCATCCTCTTCCGAGGGCACCGGCGCCGGGCCGAAGACGATCGCGACCCACTCTCTCGCGTCCTCGGGCAGCACGACGTTCGGCAGCACTGCCTGCAGGAAAGCCTCGGCGCTGTGCTCGTCGAGATCGCGCGGCAGCGCCGTCGCGAGCCAGCGGCGCGCGTCCGCGAGCGACATGCGATGCACGGCTTCTTTCTGCCAGACGCGAAGCTGCTGCTCGTCGAAGCGCGCGGGCGAGCGGCCGAGATGCCGCGGATCGAAAGCGCGCGCCATCTCTTCGAGTGTCAGGAAGCCGTGCTCCGGGCTCGAGTGGCCGAGCCGGAACAGCAGGTTCAGTATCGCCCCGGGGGTGAAACCGCGCTCGCGCAGCTCGCGCACGCTGGTCGCGCCATGCCGCTTCGACAGCGGCGCGCCGTCCGGGCCGACGAGGAGCGACACGTGTCCGTAAGCGGGCGCCGGGAGCCCGAGCGCCTCCAGGATCAGGAGCTGGCGCGGCGTGTTCGCGAGGTGGTCCTCGCCGCGCAGCACGTGCGTGATGCCCATGGAGGCATCGTCCACCGCGTTGCTGAAGAAGAAGGCCGCGCTGCCATCGGCGCGGCGCACGACGAAATCTCCGATGTCGTCGGACAGAAAGCTCTGCGGACCGTGGACGAAGTCGTGGAACTCGATGCGACGGCCTGAAGGAACCCGGAAACGCCAGCTCGGTGCGATCCCCTGCGCGCGCTTGCGTGCCTGCTGTTCGGGCGACAGATCCCGGCAGGTGCCCGCATACCGCGGCGGCCGTCCCGCCGCGAGCTGTGCACGGCGCGCGAGGTCGAGCTCGAGCGGCGAGCAGAAGCAGGGATACACGAGCCCCTGGCGCTGGAGCGCCGCGAAATGCTCGGCGTACACGCCGGCGCGCTCGGACTGGCGGTAGGGCCCGCGCTCGTCCTCGCGGTCGGGACCCGCGTCCCAATCGATGCCGAGCCAGCGCAGATCCTCAAGGAGCCCCGCCGCGTGCGCCTCCCGGCTGCGGTCGGCATCCGTGTCTTCGATGCGAAGCACGAACCGCCCGCCGCTCGAGCGTGCGAGCAGCAGGTTGAAGAGCGCCGTGCGCACATTGCCAAGATGCAGATCGCCCGTGGGGCTCGGCGCGAAGCGCGTGACGGCGCGCACGAACTCGATGCGGGCACCGTCTGCCGGACTCGTGTCGCTCTTCGCACTCATGCGGCAATGTTACGGGAAAGGCGCTCGCGCCGGGAAACTCGTGCGCTGCCGGTAAATCGGTGCGATTGCTAGAATTCTGGGCATGGGAACCGTTTCGATGTGACGAAGTGTCGATGCAGGGAAAACGGAATCACGGACACCGCGCTGCAGGCCTCCGCGCGGCGCTTGCCGCCGCGGCTCTGCTCGCCGCCGGCGCGTCGCTCCATGCGGCCGAAGAGCAGCCCCGCGTGCGGGTGGTCACGAACATGGGCTCGTTCGTCATCCAGCTCGAGCCCGAGCGCGCGCCGCTCACGGTCGAGAACTTCCTGCGCTATGTGCGCGAGGGCTTCTACACGAACACCCTCATCCATCGGGTCGTGCCGGGCTTCGTCATCCAGGGCGGCGGCCACGACGCCGGCGACTACTCGCTGAAGCCCACGCATCCGGCGGTGGTCAACGAATCGGGCAACGGCCTGCGGAACGTACGCGGTGCGGTCGGCATGGCGCGCGAGTCGCGGCCGCATACCGGCAACTCGCAGTTCTACGTGAATCTCGTCGACAACCCCGCGCTCGATCCTCTGCCGAGCCGCTGGGGTTACGCCGTCTTCGGCCGCGTGGTCGAAGGGATGGACGTCGTCGAGCGCATCGGCGTCGTGCCCACGGGCCGCTTCGGTCCCTTCGAAGAGGACGCGCCCTTGAAGCCCGTCGTCATCGAGAAGATCGAGCTCATCGGCGCCGCCGCCGAGGCTCCGGCGGGCGACGCATCCGCCACGAGCACGGAATAGAGACGTTGGCCCGGCTCTTCGTCTCCGACCTGCATCTCGACGCGAGCGCCCCGGAGGCGACGGAGCAGTTCCTCGAGTTCCTGGGCACGCACGCCGCGCAGGCGGAGGCGCTCTATGTGCTCGGCGATCTGTTCGAAGCATGGGTCGGCGACGACGACCGCAGTGCCGAAGCCGAGCGCATCTGCGCGGGACTGCGCCGGCTCACCGACGGCGGAGTGCCCTGCTTCTTCCTGCACGGCAATCGCGACTTCCTGCTCGGCCGCCGCTTCTGCGCGCGCACGGGAGGGCGGCTTCTGCCCGATCCGGTCGTCGCGGAGCTCGACGGCGTGCGCACGCTGATCACCCACGGCGATGCGCTGTGCGTCGACGACCTGCCCTATCAGGAGCTGCGCTCCATCGTCCGCACGAGCGACTGGCAGCGCCGCTTTCTCGCGCTGCCGCTCGAGGTGCGGGAGATGCTCGCGAGCGCCGCGCGCGCGGGCAGCCGCGAGCACACCTCGCGCACCGTTCCCTACGTCATGGACGTCAACCCGCGCGCGGTCGAGGAGGCGTTCCGCGCCGCGCGCGTCCGCTGCATCATCCACGGCCACACGCATCGCCCCGGCATCCACGAGTTCACGCTCGACGGCGTTCCCGTGCGGCGCATCGTGCTCGGTGCGTGGTACGAGCAGGGAAGCTACCTCGTGTACGAGAAAGGCGCGTACGAGCTGCGCGAGCTGCCGCGCTGACGCGTTCGCGCCGGAGCTCGCAGTCGGATGCGACCTGCGCCCGTGGAAGGCCTTACGCCGGCGGTCCCGAGTGAAAGCGGAAGACGGGATCGGGCGTCGTGACGAGCTCCGCTTCGCGCTCCGCGAGCTCGCGAAGGCGCGCGCGCCAGTCCTGGGCTTCCCCGCCTTCGCGCGCAGCCTGCTCCGCGAAGCGCAGGTACAGCTCGAAGTGACGCGCCTCCGAGCGCTCGAGATCGGCGTAGAAGGAGCCGATCGAGGGAGGCAGACGCGGCGCGAGCGCACGGAAGCGCTCGCAGGATCGCGCCTCGATGAGCGCGGCCGTGAGCATCAGATCGAGCTTGCGGCCCGGCTCGGCCGTGCGCAGCGCCGCGCGCAGCCCCGACGCGTAGCGCCCGGGCCGCTGCCGCTCGAAGGGCAGACCGAGCTCGTCGAGCTTCTTCTGCACCTGCTCGAAGTGTCTCAGCTCCTCGCGCGCGAGGCGCGACAGCGCGAGCCCGAGTGCACGGTCCTCGGGATACGCGAACATGAGCGACAGCGCCGTCGAGGCCGCCTTCTTCTCGCAGTTCGCGTGATCGATGAGCAGCTCGGGTACGCGCTGCACGGCAGCCTCGAGCCACGCTTCCGGCGTCGGCGCGAGGAGAATGTCCTCCATCGCGACAGGCGCGTTCCGCGCGTCGCGATCGAGCGATCGCTCCGTCATGCGATCACCTCCTCGGGCCAGTCGGCGAGGTACCGGCGAAGCTGAGCGCACACGGCAGTCGCGGACCCGAAGCGATCCTCGGGCGACTTGGCGAGCAGCCCGTCGATGAGCGGCTGGAGCGTCGCAAGCGTCTCGGGCAGGCGCGGAATCGGCGCCCTGCGGTGCTGGTAGATGATCGCCATGGGATTCTCGGCCACGTACGGTCTGGTGCGCGTGAGCATCTCGTACAGGATGACGCCGAGGCTGTACAGGTCGCTGCGTACGTCGATCGGCTCCCCGTGCCCCTGCTCCGGGCTCATGTAGTGCGGCGTGCCGAAGATCATGCCGTGATCGGTGAGATCGAGCTCCATGTATGCGTCCTTCGCCAGCCCGAAGTCGATGAGCGCGATCCCGCCGTCGGCGCGCAGCATCACATTGCCGGGCTTGAGGTCCCGGTGCAGCACGCCGGCTGCATGGACCGCCTCGAGCGCGCGCGCGATCTCGAGCGCCAGTCGCAGCGCTTCGCGAGGCTCGAGGCCGGCGTTCATGCGCTGACGGAGATCGCCGCGAGGGAAGTATTCCATCACGAGATAGGCGTGCGCATCGCTCACGCCGAGATCGTAGAGGCGCACGATGCCGGGATGGCGGATGCGCCTGACGATCTCGTACTCCTGCAGGAAACGGCGGAACGACTGATCCAGATCGTCGGCGTGCCGGTCACGGGCGACCTTCAGCACCACGAGCTGGCCCGCCGCTTCGCTCTCGGCGAGAAAGAGATCCGAGACGGGCCCCGAGGAGAGCTGCCGGATGCGGCGATAGCCGGGCACACGGGCCCCGCTGAATCGCTCCTCGCTCAGCGCTTCGGCCGAGGTGCGGCGCTCGGCGCGCCGCTCGGCGGCGCGCTCGAACGCCGTCGTGAACGCCGCGATCAATGCCTCGTGCTCGAGCTTCGAGCGGCCGAGCACGGCATGCGCGCCGCATGCGAGCGCCTCTCGCGCCGTGTCGTCGTCGGGCTCGTGGCTCAGGAAGACGATGGGCGCGAAGCCCGGCCGCGCGGCGAGCTGCCGCAGCCACGCGAGGCCCTGCCCGCGCGGACAGTCGGCGTCCACGACCACGGCGTCGAATCCGAGAGCGAGGAAATCCGGCTCCAGTTCGCCGGCGCTCGAAGGCCGATGCTCGACGACGTCGAGCTCCTCCCAGCGGCACGCGAGATGGTGCCGCAGCAGCGCGCAGAAACGGGAATCGTCGTGCAGTACGAGGAGTCGCATGGCGAGCAACGGCGCGGAGCCGCTGCGATTAGAGCACCTGCGGCCCGGACTCGCCATGCCGGCTCGACAGAACGCCTGATTCCCGCTGCGAGAGCTTGAGCCCGATCACGATATCGCCGACGTTCGTGCCGGTCGGCCCGGTGTGAACCAGGTCTTCCGCGGCAGCGAGCGCCGTCCCGGCATCCGCGCGCCGCAGGCATTCCTCCACGTCGAGCCCGGCGAGCGCGACGCGTGCGGTCGTCTCGCCGTCGACGAGGCCGCCGGCGTCCTCGGTCGGACCGTCCGTCCCGTCCGTGCCGGCGGCAAGGAGCAGCAGATCGTCCTGACCCGCGATCGCACGCGCCGCGGCAAGCGCGAGGTGCTGATTCCGGCCGCCGCGGCCGGGTGAGTCCGGCAACCGCACGACCGACTCTCCGCCCCACACACGGACCGCTTCGGTGCCCATGCGCAGCTCGTGCGTGAAACGGACGGCGAGGCGCTCGGCGTCGCCCGCGAAGCGCTCGATCTCACGGTGCACGGTGAGCCCATGCTCGCGCGCGGCCGCGCATGCGGCCTCGACTGCGTCGTCGATGGAAGCGATCACTTCGCGCAGAAGATCATCCGGGACGGAGGACGTGCCCGCCTCGTCTGCGTGCACGGGACCGAGGAGCCCCGATCCGATCACTGCAGTGTCGTCGCCGGGGACGTCGGAGATGAAGAGCACGCGGGCGCGGCGGCCTGCGACGCGCGCGGCGAGCCGCCCGCCCTTGATGCGCGACAGGCGTGCGCGCCGCGCGTTGAGCTCGCCGATGGAGATGCCGCTCGAGAGGCCTTCCGCGTTGAGCCTCGTGAGCTCGTCGAGCGTGACGCCATCCGCGAGCGCTTCGACGAGGCTCGAAGCGCCGCCCGAGACGAGAAAGACGGGAGCGACGTCGGGTGGCATCTCGTCGACCCATGCGAGGAGCCGCTCGCCCGCTGCGAGCGAGCGTGCGTCCGGAACGGGGTGAGCGGTCTCGAGGACTTCCGCGCCGGGAAGACGATACGTGTCCGGGACTGCGTGTCCGTCCTTGGTGATGACGAGCACACGTTCGAGGGCTGCGCCCAGCGCGTCGGCTGCGCCGAGCGCCATGGCAGCGGCAGCCTTGCCGACGGCGGCGACCCACACACGGGAAGAATCGGGTGGACGCGCAGTGAGCGCCTCGCGTGTGCAGCGCCGGCCGTCGACGCGATCGAGCGCGGCCTGCAGGAGCTCGAGGAGGAGTCGCCGGCGGGGATCCCCGTGCGGCGTGTCGGGCATCGAGCGCACGCGCCGTGCCGCCGGCCGGGAAACGACCGCCTAGACGACCTTCTTCAGCCAGCTCCGGCGCTCGCCGCGCCGGCGCGCCTTCGCTTCGTCGGAGCGCTCGAGACGCAGCCGCTCGAGATACTCCGGCGTCACGTCGCCCGTGACGTACTCACCGGAGAAGCAGGACGTGTCGAACTCGACGATCTTCGCGTTGTCGTGCCGGCACGCCGCGACCAGATCCTCGAGGTCCTGGTAGATGAGCCAGTCGGCGCCGATGAGCTGCTGGACCTCCTCGACCGTGCGGCCGTTCGCTACCAGCTCGTCGGCCGCCGGCATGTCGATGCCGTACACGTTCGGGTAACGCACCGGGGGCGCCGCGGAGGCGAAGTAGACCTTCTTGGCGCCGGCCTCGCGCGCCACCTGGATGATCTGCGCGGACGTCGTGCCGCGGACGATGGAGTCGTCGACGAGCAGCACGTTCTTGCGGCGGAACTCGAGATCGATCGCGTTGAGCTTGCTGCGCACCGAGCGCTCGCGCTGCTCCTGACCCGGCATGATGAACGTGCGGCCGATGTAGCGGTTCTTGATGAAGCCCTCGCGGTACTTCACGCCGAGCCGCTGCGCCACCTGCAGCGCCGCCGTGCGGCTCGTGTCGGGAATCGGGATCACCACGTCGATGTCGTGGTTCGGCCGCTCGCGCAGGATCTTCTCGGCGAGGCGATCGCCCATGCGCATGCGCGCGCGGTAGACGGAGATGTTGTCGATGATCGAGTCAGGCCGCGCGAAGTACACGTACTCGAAGATGCACGGCGTGTGACGAACGGTCGGCACGCACTGATGGGAGAACAGCCGGCCCTGCTCGTCGATGAACACGGCCTCGCCGGGACCGATGTCGCGCACCAGCCGGAAATCGAGCATGTCGAGCGCGACGCTCTCGGACGCGAGCATCCACTCGGGGCCCTTCGACGTCTCGCGCCGGCCGAGCACCAGCGGGCGGATGCCGTTCGGGTCGCGGAAACCCAGGATGCCGTGGCCGATCACCATGGCCACCACCGCATAGCCGCCGCGGCAGCGGCGATACACCGCGCTCAGGGCCGCGAAGATGTCGGCCGCCGTCACGCGCGGCGTGCCCACGCGCTGCAGCTCCGAGGCGAAGACGTTGAGCAGCACCTCGGAGTCGGAAGAGGTATTGAGATGTCGCCGATCCTCGCGGATCAGGACTTCGGCGAGCTCGGCGGCGTTCGTGAGATTACCGTTGTGCGCGAGGCAGATGCCGTACGGCGCGTTCACGTAGAAGGGCTGGGCTTCCGACGCGCTGTCGCATCCGGCGGTCGGATAACGGACGTGTCCGATGCCGATGTTGCCCTTGAGCTCCAGCATGTGATGCTGCTGGAACACGTCGCGCACGAGGCCGCTCGACTTGCGTGAATACAGCTCGCCGTCGGCCGAAGTGGCGATGCCGGCCGCGTCCTGGCCGCGGTGCTGCAGGACGGTCAGCGCGTCATACAGACGCTGATTGACCGGACTCGTACCGACTATCCCGACGATTCCACACATTCAGTTTGCGCTCCGGTTTCGAAGCCAGGCTTGCAGACGCTCAGCGCCACGCCACGCCGGCGCAGCTCGTCGCCGACGAGCGCGCGCAGCGCATCGGCCACGCTCTGCGCGTACGGCAGCACGCGCGAATTGCCCCACCAGCTCTCGGAATCGAGCCGCAGGAGCTGGCCGAGTATCACCAGCACGCCGAGCACGACCACGCCGCGCGTGATTCCGAAGAGAAGTCCGAGGAAGCGGTCCGCGCCGTTGAAGAGCGAGAGCCGTACGAAATGGCCGATCAGCGCGCCGATGCCCGCACCGATGAGCAGTACGACGATGAACAGAATGGCGCGCGCGGCCCAGGGACGCACGTCCGGGCTCGCGAGCAATCCGCCGAGATGGGGTTCGAGCACCGGTCCGAACTGCCACGCGGCGATCAGCGCCACGATCCAGGTGAGCACCGAAACGACTTCCTTCAGGAAGCCGCGCACCAGACCGATGATCGCCGAGACGAGTACGATCGCGATCAGCAGGTAATCGGCTAGTGTCATCGAGGCGGACGACGGACCGCGCGGGTCGTTGCGCGGCGCGGATTGTACAGGACCGCCGGACGGTATGCGTAAGCGCCCCTATCGCCTTCGCGAATCTGCGGAACCGGTCATGTGCCATGCGCGGCTCAGGGATGAGCGACGACCGCGCCACTGCGTCCCGCCTTGCGCAGACGCGCGGCGAGCGCGTCGGCCTGTGCGCGTTCGGCGACCGGTCCGATCCGCACCCGATAGAGTTTCCGCCCACCGCTGCTGCCTTCCGCTACGAACGCCTCGAATCCCTGTCTACCGAGCTCCCGCATGAGCCGCTCGGCGTTCTCCCGGCTCGCGAAGCTCCCGACCTGGACCGCCCATCCGGCAGCCGGCGCCGGCGACTTCTTCTGCCCGTTGCCCGCGCTCTCCTCTCGCGCCGCCGTCCGCTGAGTCGCGGTCTGCTGCGGCGGTTCCTTCTGCGCAACGGCCGGTTGCGCGGGCTGCTGCGACCGCGAACCGCTCTGCGGTGTCGTCGCGGACGGCTGCTGTGCGTCTTTCGTCCGCGACTGCGCAAGCTGCCTGTCCGCATCCTGCGCCTGCCGGTCGGGCGGGACCGCCGAGGGCAGCTCCGGCTGCTCCGCGGCGGATGGAGCGCTCGACGCTTCATCCGCGCGGCTCGACGCGCGCGGGGCGGACGACTCGATCACCCGGGGTTGTGCGCTGCGCGCACCGCCGTCCGGGCTCGCCAGGTCGATCGTCAGGGACCGCATGGGCGGTGCGTCCGCCGGCTCGGACGTCGTCTCTCCCGACGGCACTGCGGATCTGCGACCGGGGCCGGTCAGCAGTTCCGGAACGAGGAGCACGACGGCCGCGACCAGGATGATGGCGCCCGTCAGTCTCTGTTTGACCTGTCTTTCCACGGTGGGGATCGAAACCGGGAGATCAAGCGCGCGCGAAGGCTTTGCCGTGCGCGCCGGGTGCGACGTATTCGGGCGTCAGTATATCTGAAGAAAGCGCAGCGCCGGCCCGACGGTATGGAAGGAGCCGAACACCACGACCCGGTCGCCGGGCCGCGCGCGCTCGGCGGCTTTCCGGCAGCCTGCCTCTACCGACTCGGCCAGCTCGACCTCGCGGGATGCGATACCGAGCCGCTCGACGAGCTCCGCCGCCGGGAGCCCCCGCGCATCGTCGATCGAGCATACGATCCACGTGTCGATGGACGGCTCGAGCGTACGGCCGATCGCGGCGACGTCCTTGTCGCGCAGGATTCCGCATACGGCGATCGTGCGCCCCGCCACGGGACGCGCGGCGAGATTCTGCGCCAGGACCTGCGCCGCCGGCTCGTTGTGCGCCACATCGAGTAACCATTCCACCGGACCCGGCACGATCTGGAAGCGGCCGGGCAACTGAACGGATCGCAGCGCTGCCGCAACGGTGTCGCGCTCCAGAGCGCGCGGCATTCCGAGCGCTTCGAGCGCAGCGAGCGCGGTGGAGGCGTTGCGCAGCTGGATCTCGCCCGCGAGCGCCGGCATCGGCAACCCTTCGAGCGTCGTGCGCGACCCCGTATAGCTCCAGCGCTGCCCGTCCGTGCGCCAGCTGAAATCGCGCTCGGCGACGATCGCCCGCGCGTCGAGCCGCTCGATCGCCTCGAAGACACTGCGCGGCATCTCCTGCGAGCCGAGCACCGCGGGCCGCTCCGCGCGGAAGATTCCCGCCTTCTCGGCACCGATGGCCTCGAGAGTGTCACCGAGCCAGTCGCGATGGTCGACCCCTACCGAGCACAGCACCGCGACGTCGGCGTCGATGAGATTCGTCGCGTCGAGCCGTCCGCCGAGCCCCACCTCGAGGATCGCCACCCCGACCCTGCGTCGGGCGAAGATGAGCAGCGCGGCGAGCGTGTTGTATTCGAAGAACGTGAGCGTGATCCCGCCGCGCGCCGCTTCGATGTCCTCGAACGCCGAGATCAGCTCGGCATCCTCGACCGGCACGCCGTCGATGCGGATGCGCTCGTTGTAGCGGACGAGGTGCGGCGATGTGAACGCGCCCGTCACCGCGCCCGAATGACGCAGGATCGCCTCGAGGAACGCGACCGTGGAGCCCTTGCCGTTCGTGCCGCCGACGGTGATGACCGGATGCGGCGCGCGGTCGACGCCGAGCGCGCGCGCGACGGCGCCCACGCGCTCGAGGCCGAGATCGATGGTCTGTCCGTGCGCGACGTCCTGCAGCGCGAGCCACTCGTCGAGCGTGCGCCGCGGACGATCGGATACGGGCGGTACGGCGTTCACTCAGGCGCTCGCCGCCTGAGCCGGCGGCAGATTCATGAGCAGACGCAGCAGCGAGCTGATGCGATCGCGCATGTCGCGGCGGTCCACGATCATGTCGAGCGCGCCGTGCTCGAGCAGGAACTCGCTGCGCTGGAAGCCTTCGGGCAGCGTCTCGCGCACGGTCTGCTGGATCACGCGCGGCCCGGCGAAGCCGATCAGCGCGCGCGGCTCGGCGATATTCAGATCGCCGAGCATCGCAAGGCTCGCCGACACGCCTCCCGTCGTCGGATCGGTGAGCACGGAGATGAACGGCAGACGGGCCTTCGCGAGCCGCGCGAGCGCCGCGCTGGTCTTCGCCATCTGCAGCAGCGAGAAGAGCGCTTCCTGCATGCGCGCGCCGCCGCTCGCGGAGAAGCACACGAGAGGCTTGCGGTGCTCGATGCAGTGATCTACCGCGCGCTTGAAGCGCTCGCCCACGACCGAGCCCATGGAACCGCCGAGGAACTGGAACTCGAACGCGCACGCGACGATCTCGAGCCCGTGGAGCTTGCCGGCCAGCACGATCAGCGCGTCCTTCTCTCCCGTCGCCTTCTGTGCCTGGGCGAGACGGTCCTTGTAGCGCTTGCTGTCACGGAACTTGAGCGGATCCTCCGGCGTGATCTCCGCGCCGATCTCGACCACGCCGTCCGCATCCAGAAACCGCTCGAGGCGCTCACGGGCACGGATGCGCATGTGGTGGCTGCACTTCGGGCAGACGTAGAGGTTGCGCTCGAGCTCCGCACGGTAGAGCACCGCGTCGCAGGCGGGGCACTTGATCCACAGCCCTTCCGGTACCGAGCGCGTGCGCCGCCTGGACTTTAGGGGGGGGGGCATGATCTTTTGGAACCAGGCCATGGTCGTTCTCTGTCAATAAGGGCCCCGGTGGGGCCTTTCCGGGGGGGCGGGGCAGGGCGGTGTTCATACG
>QGVD01000004.1 GCA_003242685.1 Pseudomonadota bacterium
GCGTCTGGCCGTTCTGCACGGCCTGCGCGACGTCTCCGCCCTGTGCGCCGACGCCCGGTACGAGGAACGGCATGTCGTCGACGATCGCGCGAACTTCCGCGAGCTCGCGCGGATAGGTGGCGCCGACCACGAGCAGGCAGTTGCCGTTGCGGTTCCAGCGCCGTGCGGCGAGGTCGGCGACCACCTGATAGAGGCGCAGCGGGCGCTGCCCGTTCGGCCGCGTGATCTCGAGGTCCTGCAGCTCGCGCGCGCCGGGATTCGACGTGCGGCAGAGAATCACGACACCCTTGTCGGCGTACCTGAGAAAGGGCTCGAGCGAGTCGAAACCGAGGTACGGATTCACCGTCACCGCGTCGGCGCCGTAGCGCTCGAAGGCCTCGACGGCGTACTTCTCGGCCGTGCTGCCCACGTCGCCGCGCTTGGCGTCGAGGATCACCGGCACGCCGGGATACGTGCGATGGATGTACTCGATCGTGCGCTCGAGCTGATCTTCGGCCTCGCAGGCGGCGTAGTGCGCGAACTGCGGCTTGTACGCGCACACGAGGTCCGCCGTCGCGTCGATGATCGCCTTGTTGAACTGGAATATCGGCGAGGGCTGCGCGGCGATGTGCGACGGAATGCGCTCGATCTCGGGATCGAGACCGACGCACACGAGGGAGTCGTTGCGCTGCCAGGCGGCAGCGAGCCATTCACGGAATCTGCTCATGCCACGCGCATGCGCATGCTGCGCTTCTTGAGGTGTACCAGGAGAATCGAGACCGCAGCCGGCGTCACGCCGGGAATGCGCGCCGCCTGTCCGACGGTCGCGGGACGCACTTCGGCGAGCCGCTGCCGCACCTCGGTCGACAGACCCGTGAGCGAAGCGTAGTCGAGATCCTCGGGAAGCGGCGTTTCCTCGTTGCGCCGCTGGCGCTCGATCTCTTCCTGCTGCCGCTCGATGTAGCCGCTGTACTTGGCGCGCACCTCGACCTGCAGACGGATCTGCGCGGGCAGCCGGTCGTCGAGGGTGTCCCACTCGGACCTTCCCGCGATCTCCGCGAGCTGCTCGAAGCTCACCTCGGGACGGCGCAGCAGCTCGAATGCGGTGGTCTCGCGCCCGAGCGGTCCGCCCAGCACGCGCCGGGACCACTCCTCCGGCACGTCCTCGGGCCTGATCCGCACGCTTCGGAGGCGCTCGACTTCGCGATCCGACAGACGCTGTTTCTCCTCGAACAGCCGCCAGCGCTCGTCGTCGACGAGCCCGAGCTCGCGGCCCTTCGGGGTGAGGCGCAGATCGGCATTGTCCTCGCGCAGGAGCATGCGATGCTCGGCGCGGCTGGTGAACATGCGGTACGGCTCGCGTGTCCCGCGCGTCACCAGGTCGTCGATGAGCACGCCGATGTAGGCTTCGCTGCGCTTCGGGATCCACGGCTCCTGGCCGCGCACGCGCAGCGCCGCGTTGATGCCCGCGACGATGCCCTGCGCCGCGGCTTCCTCGTAGCCGGTCGTGCCGTTGATCTGGCCCGCGAAGAACAGACCTTCGATGAACTTCGTCTCGAGCGAGGGCTTCAGGTCGCGCGGATCGAAGTAGTCGTACTCGATGGCGTAACCGGGGCGGGTGAGGTGCGCGTGCTCGAAGCCGCGGATGGTGCGGACGAAGGCGTACTGCACGTCGAACGGCAGGCTGGTCGAGATACCGTTCGGATAGACCTCATGCGTGTCGAGGCCCTCCGGCTCGACGAAGATCTGGTGCGAGGTCTTGTCCGCGAAGCGGAAGACCTTGTCCTCGACCGAAGGACAGTAGCGTGGCCCCACGCCTTCGATCCGCCCGGTGAACATCGGTGAGCGGTCGGTCGCCGCGCGGATGATCTCGTGGGTGCGCTCGTTCGTACACGTAATGAAACAATTGACTTGCCTTGGGTGCTCACTGGCGCGCCCAAGGAACGAAAAGACCGGCAGTGGATCGTCGCTCGGCTGCGGCGTCATCACCGAAAAGTCGATGGTGCGGCCATCGATGCGCGGCGGCGTGCCCGTCTTGAGGCGGCCCACCCGGAACGGCAGCTCGCGGAGCTTCGCCGCGAGGCGGTTCGACGGCGGATCGCCCGCGCGTCCGCCCTGATAGCTCTCGAGCCCGACGTGAATCCTGCCGCCGAGGAAGGTCCCGACCGTGAGCACGACGGCGGGCGCTTCGAAAACGATGCCGCCGACGGTGACCACTCCGGTCACGCGCTCGCCCCGGATCTCGAGGTCCGCGACCTCCTGCTGGAACAGCACGAGCCCCGGCTGGTTCTCGAGCATGCTGCGGATCGCCTGACGGTAGAGCTGCCGATCCGCCTGCGCGCGCGTGGCGCGCACCGCCGGGCCCTTGCTCGCATTGAGCGTGCGGAACTGGATGCCCGCACGATCCGCGGCGCGCGCCATGGCTCCGCCCAGCGCGTCGATCTCCTTCACCAGGTGACCCTTGCCGATGCCGCCGATCGCCGGATTGCAGCTCATCTGCCCCAGCGTCTCGATGCTGTGGGTGAGCAGCAGCGTCCGCGCACCCATGCGCGCCGCCGCGAGCGCGGCTTCCGTCCCGGCATGGCCGCCGCCGACGACGATCACATCGAAGGGGTGTGCGAAACGCATGTCCGTATATGTCGCATGTCAGTACAAATCGCGAGGAGGGCCGCCGCAGGCGGGCGGTATTGTAGGTGCCGGCTGCGCGGAAGGCACGTGCCCCGCGCATGGAGCGAGCGCGAGGCACGTGACATTGGCACGCTGTCTGCTGGAGATCGCGTTCGCTCGTCGTTCCAGTCGACGCGCGAGGCACAGTAGCACATGACTACCGCCGGAATCGAAAGCACCACGAGATATCACCTGGTACATGGCGGCAGGCGCGCACCGTCCGACGATCGGCGGGGAAAGCTCGAGCCCGCGCTGCTCGCCGGCGGCATCGGGCTGTGGGAGCTCGATCTGCGGCTGGATGAGCTGAGACTCTACGGTGCCGCGCGCGAGCTGCTGGGCCTGCCCGAAGACTCCGAGGTAAGTCTCGACAGACTGCGGGAGCGGCTCGAGCCCGCACAGCGCGCCGTCTTCGATGCAGCCCTGACCTCGGCACTCGCCGCGGAAGGGTCCGGGCATTTCGAATGCGAGCTGAGAATCGAAACGCCCGACGAGCCTGCGCGCTGGATCGCATGGCACGGCCAGGCGGAATTTACAGAGCAGGGAAAAACTCGCCTTCCTCTTCGAGTGGTCGGCACGCTGAGCGACGTCACGGACCGCCGGCGCATGCAGGATTCGCTGCGCCGAACGGAGGCGGCGGCGCGCGAGGCGGATCGCCGCAAGGACGAGTTCCTGTCACTTCTCGCTCACGAGCTGCGCAACCCGCTCGCGCCCCTGAGCAGCGGCCTGCAGATCATGCGACGCCCCGGCGCGAGCAGCGCGATGGTCGACGCCGCCCGCAACATGATGGAGCGCCAGCTCGCGCAGCTCACGGGCCTCATCGACGATCTGCTCGACGTCAGCCGCATCGCCCGCAACAAGCTCGAGCTGCACACCGAACGAGTGGACCTGGCGCAGATCGTCGCCGCGGCAGTGGAGAAGAGCCTGCCGCTCATCGCGCAGGGCGGGCACGATTTCACGCAGCAGATGCCGGCCGAGCCGGTGATCGTCGAGGCGGATCCGCAGCGGCTCGCGCAGGCGATATCGAAGCTCCTCGACAACAGCGCGAAGTTCACGCCGCCAGGCGGATCCATCCGCCTCACGGTCGAGCGCCAGAGGGGTGAGGTCGCGATCCGGGTCAGCGATACGGGCGTCGGGTTTTCCGAGAACGCCCTCCCTGGCGTGTTCGATCCGTATGCACTGCCCGATCGCTGCCCCGACCATGGCGGCGGGCTCGGGCTGGGCCTGCCGCTCGTGCGCGGCATCGTGGAGATGCACGGCGGGTCGGTGAGCGCGTACAGCGATGGACCCGGCAGGGGGAGCACCTTCGTCGTGCACCTGCCGCTGCGGGCGTCGGGCTCTCCTGCAACCGTTCCTCCCCGGGAGAAAGCGGTATCTGCGGAAGCGGGCGTGCGTCACTCGATACTCGTCGTCGACGACAATCGCGACAGCGCGGCGAGCCTCGCCATGATGCTCGAGCTGCTCGGCCACGAAGCGCGCGCGACTCACGACGGCGAGAGGGCGATCGAGCTTGCGGCGGAGCTGCAGCCCGATCTCATCTTCCTGGACATCGGCATGCCGCGGGTGAACGGCTTCGAGGTCGCGCGGCGCATCCGCGAGCAGCCGTGGGGCCGCGACGTCAGGATCGTCATGCTCACGGGCTACGGGCAGGAAGAGGACCGGCGGCTCTCGAGGGAAGCCGGCGCTGACGACTACCTCGTCAAGCCGGTCGATCCCGTCGAGCTCGAACGCATCCTTACGCAGCCGGGCGCTCGGCACCACTGACCGAGGCATGCGGCAGGCGGCCGTGTACGATATGGCCCGCCATGCGGCGGGCATCGTCATTCGTCATCGCTGTCTCGGCCCTGCTGGGCGTCTGCGCGTCCTCGTGTGACGCGGCATCGGATGGCTCCACGGAGCAGCGCTCTGCCGCACCCAAGGCGCTCGTTCTCGAGCCCTGCCGGATCGCCGACCCCATCGGCACCAGTGCGATCACCGCGGAGTGCGGGACGCTGCGCGTGCCGGAAGATCCCGCACGGCCGGATGGCCGGCAGATCGGTCTCTTCGTGGCTCGCGTCCCGGCGATCAGCCGGCGCAAGCAGCCGGATCCGCTCTTCGTGATTGCCGGCGGCCCGGGGATGGCATCGAGCGAGTTCTTCGCCAGCGTCGCGCCCGCCTTTGCACGCATCCAGCGCAATCGCGACATCGTGCTGGTCGATCAGCGCGGCACGGGCCGCTCGAACGCGCTCAACTGCGGGCTCGTCGACGAAGCCCTGTGGCAGGCGCACGAAGAGGTGATCGCCGCCGAGGCGGAACGGTGCCTCACCGCCCTCGGCACGCGCGCCGACGTGAAGTTCTACACGACGAGCATCGCGGTGCAGGACCTGGAGCGGGTCCGCACGGCGTTCGGCTATGAACGCATCAATCTCTATGGCGTGTCGTACGGAACACGCGTGGCGCAGCACTTCGTGCGACGCTTTCCCGACCGTGTGCGCAGCATGATCCTCGACGGCGTCGTGCCGCCCGAAGTGGCGCTCGGACCCGATCTGGCGTTGCATGCGGAAGCAGCGCTCGAACGCATACTCGCACGCTGCGAGCGCGCACCCGAGTGCCGGGAACGCTTCGGCGATCCGCAGCGGATCTACCGCGAGCTTCGTGCGCAGCTCGCCGAGGAACCGATCGAGGTGGTGCTTCCCGATCCGACCACGGGCGAGATGCGACGGCTCGAGTTCACCGAGCTGCACCTCGCGGCGGCGCTGCGACTCGCCACGTACTCGGCCGATCAGGCATCGCTCCTGCCGCTCTCGCTCTACATGGCGCAGCACGATCACGACTTCGTACCGCTCGCCGCTCAGTTCCTTCTGACCAGCCGCTCTCTCGAGGAGCAGCTCGCCTACGGCATGCACAATGCCGTGGTGTGCACCGAGGACGTACCTTTCTTCGAGGTCACGGACGAAGACCGCGCGCGTCTCGCGCAGACGTATCTCGGCACTGCTGCGGTCGATATGCTGCTCACCGTGTGCGGGAGCTGGCCGCGGGGCATGATGGATCCGGATCTGCATGCGCCCCTCGTAAGCGACGTCCCCGCGCTGCTGCTCTCGGGCGGCGACGATCCTGTGACTCCGCCGCTGTACGCGGAGCAGGCAATGAAGGGGCTTTCGAACGCCGTGCACGTCTCGCTCGCCGGCATGGGACACGGTCAGGTCGTCGCGCCCTGCGTGGACCGTGTCATGGCGCAGTTCCTCGAGCAGGCTGCCCCGAAGAAGCTCGACATCTCGTGCACGCAGCGGGTGACGCCGCCGCCGTTCTTCACTTCCCTCGCGGGCCCCGCGCCCTGAGACACCCGGACGGAAACACAAAGAAACGAGAACACGAGTGATCGAGGCGAGGGGGCTCAGCAAGCGCTTCGGACGGATCGAAGCGGTACGCGACGTCACGTTCGATGCGGCTGACGGGCGCATCACGGGTCTGCTCGGCCCGAACGGTGCGGGCAAATCGACCACGCTGCGCATTCTCTATACGGTGCTGAAGCCGGATGCCGGCGAGGCGCGCATCGACGGCATCGACGTCGCGCGTCAGCCGCTCGAGGCGCGCAGGCACCTCGGTGCGCTGCCTCACGGCGCAGGCATCTATCCGCACCTTTCGGCGCGCGAGAACATCGAATACTTCGGTGCGCTGCACGGCATGTCGCGCCCGAAGGCGCGCGAGCGCGCCGAGGAGCTCATCGAGCTGCTCGAAATGCAGTCCTTCGCGGACCGGCGGGCGCGGGGATTCTCGCAGGGGCAGCGGCTCAAGACCGCGCTCGCCCGTGCGCTCGTGCACAACCCGCGCAACGTGCTGCTCGACGAGCCCACGAACGGGCTCGACGTCATGGCGGTGAGGAGCCTGCGCCGCCTGCTGGAGCGGCTGCGCGAAGCCGGGCACTGCGTGCTCTTCTCGAGCCACGTGATGCAGGAAGTCGCGGCGCTGTGCGACGACGTCGTGGTGATCGCGCGCGGCACGGTCGTCGCGCGCGGCACGCTCGACCAGGTGCGCGCGAAGGCGGGTGAGGACAACCTCGAGGAGGCCTTCGTGAGACTCATCGGCTCCGCGGAGGGACTCGGCTGATGCGCGCGATCCTCACGGTCTTCGCGAAGGAGTTCCGCGAGAACCTGCGCGACCGGCGCACGGTGATCTCCGCGCTGCTGTTCGGTCCTCTGTTCGGCCCGCTGCTCTTCGCCGCGGCGCTGTCATTCATGGTCCAGCGCGGTGTGACGCAGAGCGATCGCCCCATCGCGCTCGCGGTGGCGCATGCGGAACGCGCGCCGCGTCTCGTCGAGTTCCTGGCACAGCGCGGTGTCGAGATCGAGCGTGTGGGCTACGACGAGGAGCAGGCCCGCGCGGCGGTACGCGAGCGACGCAAGCGGCTCGTGCTTTCGATTCCCGAAGACTTCGCGGAGCGCTTCACTTCGGCACAGCCCGCCGCGCTCCTGCTGTACGTCGATTCATCCGACCCGGAGCGGGGTCCCGAGGCGCAGCGCGTGCGCGCGCTGATCGGGCAGTACGGGGGACAGCTCGCGCTGCTGCGCGCGCTCGCGCGCGGCGTCGATCCGCTCATCCTCACACCGGTCGTCGTGCACGACATCGACGTCTCGACGCCCGCGAGTCGCGCGATGCTGGCGCTCGGCGCGTTCAGCTACATCGTACTGCTCACGATGCTGACCGGCGGGCTCTATCTCTCGATCGACGCGACGGCCGGAGAACGGGAGCGCGGTTCGCTCGAGCCGCTGCTCACCGTGCCGGTGCCGCGCGCGCACCTCATCTACGGCAAGATCCTCGCGGCCTGCGCCTACATGCTGCTGTCGCTGGTGCTCACCGTCACGGCCTTCATGGTGGCGCTGCGCTTTGTCGGCCTCGAGCGCTTCGGCATGAGCGTGAACTTCGGTCCGCTGACGGCGCTCAAGGTCGTGGCGGCGTGCGCGCCGCTCATTCCGCTCGGTGCGGCGCTGATGACGACGGTGGCCGCGTTCACGCGCAGTTATCGCGAGGCGCAGACCTGGCTGGGATTGCTGCTGCTCGTGCCCACTCTTCCGCTGCTCTACGCCGGCGTAACGGGTGCACGGCCGACGACCGCGCTCATGCTCGTGCCTTCACTGAGCCAGCATTTTCTCGTCACGAGCCTGCTGCGCGACGAGGCGATCCCTGTGCTGCATGGCGTGCTGTCGGCGGGCGCGACCCTGGCGCTCGGCGCGCTGCTCGCCGCTTTCGCGGGAAGGCTCTATCGCCGCGAAGCGCTGCTCGGCTGAGCACTTCGCGCGCGCATTCGGTTCGCCGGCATCACACCGGCGCTTCGTGCGCGGCACCGATCACGCGTGTTGGCGGGCGGTTGCGGTGCAGGCATCCTGCCCACTTCCCGGCGCATGGAGCGCGAGGAGCCTGCGGAAGCGGTGCGCGTGCCGCTCGGCGAACTCGCGCGCTTCGACCTCGAAGCGATTCTGCCAGTAGCCGCGGCGCAGCCACTCGATGACGTAGCGCAGGCTCGTGAGCGTGCGCGTCTCCCACTGATGCAGCACGTGACAGTACTCGTGCAGCATCAGCACGGGATCCGAGAAGAATTCCTCGGCGCTGCCGCGCAGATAGATGCATCTGCGGCGCGTGGTGGCGATGCACCGCACGTGCAGGCGCGCGAAGAGCGAATGCTCGATCACGCGCACGTCGTCGACGGCCGCGCCGAAGAGCGGCTCGAGCGCGGCACGCACGTGAGGCGGCAAAGGCACTCTTCGCCCGAAACGCATCACGGACGATATCGTCCTATCCCATGCAGGGCACTGACCTGCTGCTCAGCCGCGCGGCGGCTGCGGGCGCCACCAGGCCGTTCGCCAGCTCGCACGAAACGCCGCGCCCGTTGCGACGTCGAGCCACAGCGGCTCTCCATCCATCGACTCGCCCACGCGGATGGCGCGACGCGCCGTCTTCTCTCGCTCGGGCTCCATGCACAGCTCCACGGCTTCGCTGAACGGCGGAAGCGCTTCCGAAAGCTTCGTCCACTGAATCATTGCGTGACTTCCCGTGTTGAAGTGAACGAGCGCCGGTGCGGCCGGCCGCTTCACGCGCGATTATCGCAGGGATTCATGACGAAAAGCTGCATCACGCCGAGCTGGATCGCGGCAGGAAGGCACAGCGGTTGCTGCGTCTGTCCCGGAGTTTCGCGGAGAAGGCGCCCATGATCCGCTTCAGCGTGAGCAACGGTGAGCAGGCAGGTGAAACGATCGGACCCGCGCCTTTCTTCCGGCTGGCCGGCGGCTCGCTGCTGTCGGGAGCGGACGGCAGGGAGATCGCGCATCACCTCGGATTCATCTGGGAGTACCAGGGGCGCCTCTTCAGGCGTATCGACTCGCAGGACCCGCTGGCCGTTCACTTCGAAGGCCACTACGGCGCCGCGAGCGAGACACTGGGCCCCTTCACACACTTCTGGGTCGTCGACGGCGCGGCCTATGGCGACGGAGAACGCCTCGCGACACTCGACGAAGGGCAGGCGCACTGGTGCGCGATGATGACCCGGGAGCGCTGGCCCATCATGGTGCTGAGACCTCCGGACTGAGCCCGCGCGACCGGGCGCACGGGCACGAATCTTGCGGAAGCTCCAGCCGGTCCGTGGCCTGGCGTTCACGATCATGTCCGACTGGATCGATGTCGAGAGCGGTCTGCCGGAGGCACACGAAGTCGTCGACGTGTGGATCACGCTCCATGGCGGTCGGGCGACGCGCCTGCGCGGCTATCGTCTCTTCTGCGACGGTGAGGCCGCGCCGCTGTGGCTGAATGCATTGACCGACGAGCCCTTTCCAGAAGGCTGGAGGGTGACGCGCTGGCGGCGTGCCGAAGATACCGGCAACGCTTCGCTGGCCCGGTCGATGCCGACACAGTCTGCGCTTCGCAAGATCGCCTGATCGAGCTCTCCGCGCAGGGGTCCTGGTGCCGCCGGTACGGCGGCAGGGACACGCCTTCGGCTTCTCAGGAGAGATTCTTGGTCCAGCCGCGCGGGGGACGGTCGAATCCGAGCATCACTTCGGCCGCTCTGGCGTGACACTGTGAGCAGCGGAAGCGCTCCACGGCCTGCGCGAGCCTCGTGTTCCATCCGATGAGCGGCGCGAGCGCGCTCGCACGCAGCTCGCGCGCGTGCCCGCAGCGCCGGCAAGTGATCGTCACGTAGCCGTCGGGATGGTCGCGGAGTCGGGTATCCGGTCCTATGGGAAGCGGCATGACACAAAAGCATTGCCGCTCGACCGGCCGGTCGTCCATGCAGTACCGTCGTCGCTCGACTACTGTATGAGGCATCCGCATGTGCGGCCGGTACATCCTCGCCCAGCAGCTCAAGGCGGAGCGCTACTTCGGCGTGCGGCGCACGCTGTGGGACTACATCGTCAGCTACAACGTCGCGCCGTCCCGGAACGTGCCCGTCGTGCGCATCGCGGAAGGCGAGCGCGAAGGCGTGATGATGCGCTGGGGGCTCATCCCCTTCTACGCGCACGGTGAGCCGCCGAAGTACTCGACCATCAACGCGACGGTCGAGAAGCTCGAGAGCTCGCCCGTCTGGCGCGGGCCGTGGAAGCGCGGCCAGCGCTGCATCCTTCCGGCCGCGGGCTTCTACGAGTGGCACCTGGACGAGGGCGGCCGCAAGCAGCCGTTCTTCATCCACCTCGCCGATCAGGAGGTATTCGGCTTCGCGGGGCTGTGGGACCGGTCCGAGAAACCCGACGGCACGGTGATCGAGAGCTGCACGATCATCACCGTGCCGCCCAACCGCCTGATGGCCGAGATCCACAACACAAAGCAGCGCATGCCGGCGATCCTCTCACCCGAGGATCACGAGGCGTGGCTCTGCGGAGCACCGACCGACGCGAAGGCGGCGCTGCGTGCCTATCCCGAGGAGCTCATGGTCGCGTATCGGGTGAGCACGCGCGTGAACTCGCCGCGCAACGACGACGAGTCGCTCATCCGGCCGCTCGACGCCGCGAACGGCTGAACGTTCTGGCGCGTCCCTCACCGAACCGCGGCCCGTCGGCCGGCGGACACACAGGTACGTCCATTCCTCGACGTCCGAGGCCTTCGGGAATCCGAAGCTCAGCAGCCGTCGCCGCCTACCGACACGCCCGCGTTCTGGCCTGTGTTTTGCTTACTCCTCGGCGAGAGCAGACGAACAAGAGGGGGAGTGATGAATACCGTCGAACAGATACTGATGCGTCTCAAGGGATGGCTCACGCGCACCGCGCGGCGCCCGCGCGCGCTGGATTCCGTTTCGACGTCGCACCGCCATGAGGCGCGAGCGCACCAGGAGCACGGCGCCGAACCACTGGTGAGCAGACTGCGGGAGACGGGCGGGCTGTGAGCACGAGACAGTCGGCTGCGCTCGCGCAGGCGAGCTCCGGTTCGCAGGAGTTCTGGCGCGAGGTGTTCAACGTCGATGGTCATCGCGTCACCGTCGACTCCATCAACGGTTGGCGTTGCGAATGCCGCATTTTCCGCGAGCAGCAGAAGTGCGATCACCTGCCGCGTGCGCGCGTCTACCAGGCGATGCGGCGCGCGAACGCCCGCGGCGCGGATCCCAGGCGGCAGCGCGCCTGAAAGGAGGCGGAAGTCGGCCGTCACGCATCTGCGCATGACGGCCGATCAGGCATAGCTCGTCCGTTCACGCAGCGGGAAGACGGCAGCGGCTTCACCGAGCATGATCTCGGGCAGGTACGCCGTCGTATCCCGCCGCTCGATCACGATCTCGTAGCCCTGCGCGTGCAGCAGGCGCGTGAGCTCCCGGTGCGTCGCCGGCGTCATGAGATTGGCGCGGTAGCCGTGCTCGAAGCGGATGATGCCCGGGCGCACGCGATCGAAGCGGATGCCGCGCACGATCTCGGCGTCGTAGCCCTCGGTGTCGATCTGCAGCACGTCGAGCTGCCGGATGCCATGCTCGTCGAGCAGCTCGTCCAGCGTCATGCATCGGACCTTCTCGGCCACGATGTCCGCCGGATCGATGCCGAAGCGCCGGTAGTGCTCCGGATCGAACGAGGCGATTCCCTTGCGCAGCCGTTTTCCCGGACGTGGCCTGTAGATCGTCATTTCCTTCTTCGTGCGGTGGATCGCCGCACGCACCGGCACGATGCTGGGATAGCCCCGGTAGGTCTGCACCAGCTCGTCGAAGTAGTCCTCCACCGGCTCGACCACGAGACCGCGCACGCGCGCGTGGTGGAAGGTCACGAACTCGTAGAGCGGATCCGCGCTGTGCCCGTCGTTGGCGCCGATCTGCACGAAGGTGAGGGGCCGCTGCTCGATGATGTGGAACATGAACGACTCGAGCGAATTGTTCGCGTCGGCCCGGATGAGCCGGTATCCGCGGCGGCGCAGGAAATTCTTCACCCAGCGAGCGACGAGCTTTCTCATGCAGATCCCCTCGGCTGTCGGGCCTTTCTCTTGACCTGCGCGGGGAGCAAGAACCGAGCCTGGGCGCAAGCGGGACACGAGGAACGTGGACTCGAAGCGGAAACGCCAGGCTCGCACGCGGCAGGGTGCCGCGCACGCGAGTGTCGATCGTCAAGGGAGCTGCGGCCCGCGCGGGATGCGCGGGCCGCGGGCTTACATGTCGGGAACCCTGGCGGTGATCTTCGGCACCATGAGCGGTTCCCACGGCGGAATGTCCGGGTTCTCCTCCGTGGCACCGAGCTCGCGCAGGAGCGATGCGAGATCGTGGCGCGGATCGGGACGCTGCTGCAGGAAGCCGACGCGCGCGCGGCCCATCGCGTAGTCGAGCGCGGTGAGGCCGTCGGCGTCCTTCGCGTTCACGTCCACACCCCACTCGACGAGCTGCTTCATCACTTTCGTCCAGCCGCGCACCGTCGCCATCATGAGCGCGGTGCTGCCCCGTACGCGCGCCTCGTCCATGCCGTGCACGTGAATGAGATGCAGCGCCTTGTCACTGAGCGTGACGGCCTTGTGCGGATCTGCGCCCGCTTCCTTGAGCAGGCGCATCGCCGCGAGCGCGTCTTCCTCCGTCTTGTTCGGCGCACGCGACTGCGAAGGCAGTATCGCCGCGAGCATCGGCGTCATGCCGTCGGCCAGCGGCAGATCGACGAGCGCGCCGTGCTCGATGAGCACTTTCATCGCCTCGAGATCCGCGCCGAGCGCCGCGCGCATGAGCGGCGTCGCACCGATGTTCGTCACGCGCTTGTCCGCGCGTCCGCCCGCGAGCGAGTGCCGCGCCGGCAGCGGCAGTTTGATCTGCGCGTTCACGTTCGCGCCGCGCTCGAGCAGCATGTGGATGATGTCCATCGCCGTCGTGCGGTCGGTGGGCGGCACGTCGGGGCGACCACCCTGCGGGATCCTGTTCACGTCCACCGCCGCGTAGAGCGGCGTCACGCCGAAGCGATCCCACAGGTTCACGTCGGCGCCCGCTTCGATGAGGTACTTCGCCACGTCGAAGCGCAGATTCATGATCGCGAGGACGAGCGGCGTGGTCCCCTGCCCGTCCTCGATGTCGATGTCGGCGCCGCCCTTCACCAGCTCGCGCGCGCACTCGACGCAGCCTTCGCGCGCCGCGTAGTGCAGCGCTGCGAAACCGCCGCGGTCCATGTTCTTCTCGCGCGGCTCGGAAGTGACCTTGCGCGGCCAGTCGCGCACGGTGCTGCGCGCGTCGACGTCGGCGCCCTTCGAAACGAGGAACCTGACCATCTGCGGATGGCCCCGCGCGGCCGCCCACATGAGGGCCGTCTGCCCGCCCCAGCTCTCGCGCGCATTGATGTTCGCGCCGGCCTTGAGCAGGAGCGCAGCCGCTTCGACGTTCCCCGTGCGGGCCACTGTCATGAGGGCGGTCTGGCCTTCCGCGTTCGGTGACTCGGGGTCTGCGCCGGCCTTGAGCAGCAGGCGCACCAGCTCGGGGTCGCCCCGCTCCGCCGCGAGCTGCAGAGGCGCGACACCGTAGTTGGTGGCGAGCGTGACGTCCGCGCCGGCTTCGATCAGGCGTTTCACTTTTTCCACGTCGCCGCGGTAGACCGCCCAGTGCAGCGCCGTGCTGCCGTCCGGCAGCCGCGCGTCCACATTGATACCGGATTCGAGAGCCCGCAGCTCCTCGTCGGGAACGAATGCGAGCGCCTCGTCGGCCATCGCGGGGAGAGCCGACGCCAGTTGCAGCGCTCCGGTGAGCGCCGCCAGAGTGAGGGAACGGCAGGGTTTCATACGCATTGCCCGTATTCTGGCACAAGCGGCGTGCGGGAACGGTGCACGGCACTGGCCGCCGGCAGCGAGCCTTGCGTGGTGCGGACCCGGCGGTCCCGGGGCCCCGTGCCCTGGCGGCCCGTCCGTGCGACTCTATGCTCACACTGAAGGAGACCGACCATGGGCAAGAAGATCCTGATGCTCGCAGGCGACTTCGCCGAGGACTACGAGACGATGGTGCCCTTCCAGGCCCTCCAGATGGTGGGCCACACCGTACATGCCGTCTGTCCGGGCAAGAAGGCCGGTGACTACGTATTGACCGCCGTGCACGACTTCGAGGGCCAGCAGACCTACTCGGAGAAGCCCGGCCATCGGTTCACGCTCAACGCGACCTTCGACGAGGTGCGTCCGGAGGACTACGACGCTCTGGTGATTCCCGGCGGCCGGGCACCCGAGTACCTGCGGATGAACCCCAAGGTGATCTCGGTGGTGCAGCACTTCGCGAATGCCGACAAGCCGATCGCGGCGATCTGCCACGGCGCCCAGCTCCTCGCGGCAGCCGGCGTGATCCGGGGCAAGCGGGTGTCGGCGTATCCGGCCTGCGCGGCCGAGGTGAAACTCGCGGGCGGCGACTACGCCGAGATCGGGATGGATCAGGCGGTCACCGACGGCAAGCTCGTCACCGCGCCCGCATGGCCGGCGCATCCGGCGTGGCTCGCGCAGTTCCTGACGGTGCTCGGCACCCGCATCACGCACGGCTGATGCACCGATCGATGTGGGCGATTACTTGCCGATGCAGAAGGTGGAGAAGATCCGCCCGAGCAGATCGTCGCTCGTCACTTCGCCCGTGATCTCGCCGAGCGCGCGCTGAGCGAGCCGCAGCTCTTCGGCCACGAGCTCGCCGGCGCGGCGCTCGCGGAGCTGGCGCTCCGCTTCGTCGACGTGACGGCGCGCCTCCTTGAGCGCTTCGAGATGCCGCGCTCGGGCGGAGACGGTGCCCGCCTCGAGCGTGCAGTAGCCCATGCACGACTTGAGATGAGCGCGCAGCGTGTCGACGCCCTTGCCGGTGTGCGCCGACAGCACGATGCGGGGCGGACCGGCGAGCGTGTCGGCGACGGGAATGCCCGTCGCGATGTCGCACTTGTTGAGAATGAGCGTGACGGGAACGTCCGGCGGCAGGCGATGCCGCTCTTCCTGGTAGGCCTTCGCGGTGGGATCCTCCGCTGCGTCCACGACGAACAGCACGCGATCCGCGCGCCGCATTTCGGCCTGAGCGCGCCGGATGCCTTCCTCTTCGACGATGTCGCCGGCCTCGCGCAGGCCTGCAGTGTCGAGCACGTGGAGCGGCATGCCGTCGATGTCGATGCGCTCGCGCAGGATGTCGCGCGTGGTGCCGGGGACG
The DNA here is from genome assembly GCA_003242685.1 of Pseudomonadota bacterium. GTDB lineage: Bacteria > Pseudomonadota > Gammaproteobacteria > Steroidobacterales > Steroidobacteraceae > ZC4RG24. The sequence continues at coordinate 15,200 of QGVD01000004.1, forward strand.
GGCGTCACGATCGCGGCGTCGTATCCCGCGAGCCTGTTCAGCAGACTCGACTTTCCGGCGTTCGGCCGGCCGGCGATGACGACGGTCATGCCGTCGCGGAGCAGCCGACCCTGGCGTGCGCTCTGCTCGACGGCCTCGAAGTGATCGCGCACGACCTGCAGCCGGTCGGTGAGCTCGCGATCGGAAAGGAAGTCGATCTCCTCCTCGGGAAAATCGATCGCCGCCTCGACGTAGGTACGAAGATCGGTCAGCGCTTCGGTGAGTCCCTGCACCATCGCCGAGAACTCGCCCTGCAATGAGCGCATCGCCGCGCGCGCAGCCTCGCGCGAGCCGGCGTCGATCAGATCCGCGATGGCTTCGGCCTGTGTGAGATCCAGCTTGTCGTTGAGGAACGCGCGCTGCGTGAACTCCCCGGGAAGCGCCCGACGCGCACCGAGCTCGACCACTCGCGCGACGAGCGCCTCGACGACGACCTGCCCGCCGTGGCCCTGCAGCTCCACGACGTGCTCGCCGGTGTAGGAATTCGGCGCAGGGAAGTAGAGCACGATCCCGGCGTCGATCGGCTCCTTGCGTGCATCGAAGAAACGGCCGAAGGTCGCGCGCCGCGGCTCGGGAAGCTCGCCGCCGAGGATGATCGCGGCGATCTCCGGTGCCTTTGGCCCCGAGATGCGCACGATTCCGATGCCGCCTCGCCCCGGCGGCGTCGCCGCCGCCACGATGGTGTCGGTGCGCGCCATCATCGGCGCAAGAGTGTACGCGCAACTACCGGCGCGCGGCGGCCGCCTCGATGCGCCGGTTGATGTTCCACTGCTGCGCGATGGACAGCAGCGTGTTCGTCACCCAGTACAGCACCAGTCCCGCCGGGAACAGGGCGAACATCACCGACATGGCGATGGGCATGATCATGAAGACCTTCTGCTGCACGGGATCGGCCGGCTGGGGATTGAGCTTGTACTGCACGAACATCGCGCCGGCCATGATGAGCGGCAGGATGAAGTACGGATCGCGCGAGGAGAGATCGTTGATCCAGCCCATGAAGGGCGCCTGGCGCATCTCGACGCTCTCGACGAGCACCCAGTAGAAGGCGATGAACACGGGGATCTGCACGAGCACCGGCAGGCAGCCCGAGGCCGGATTGATCTTCTCGCGCCTGTACAGCTCCATCATCGCGCGGCCGAGCTTCTCGCGGTCGTCCTTGTAGGTCTCCTGCAGGGCCTTGATCCGCGGCGCCAGGGTACGCATGCGCGCCATCGAGCGGCCGCTCGCCTCGGCCAAGGGATAGAAGAGGAGCTTGAGCAGGAAGGTGACGATGACGATCGCCCAGCCCCAGTTGCCCGTGATGGCGTGGGCCTTCTCGAGGAGCCAGAACAGAGGCTTGGCGAGGATGGTCAGCCGCCCGTAGTCGGCCACGAGGTCGAGGCGCGGCCCTGTCTCCTCGAGCTGTGCCTGGAGCTTCGGCCCGACGAACAGCGTCTGCCGCAGCGTTTCGCTGCCGCCGGGGGCGACGGTGTGCAGCGGCCCAGCGGCTGCGAGCAGAAAGCGCCGGCCCTGTGCGCCGAGGGTGAAGCGGTACGTCTGGTCGGCAGCCGGTACGACCGCCGTCACGAAATGGTGCTGCAGGGCCGCAATCCAGCCGTTCTGCACCTCGGCGGAAAGCTTCAGGTCGTCCTGATCCTCGATGTCGAGCTTGCGGTAGCGGCTGCCGTCGAAAATGGCAGGGCCCCGGAAAGCGTAGCTTTCGGGGTTGAACATCGAGCGATCGATCTCGGGATCCGTGCGCAGGATCTGCGCGTACGTGGCGGCCGGCCAGGGTTCGCCGGAGCCGTTCTCGATCGTGTATTCCAGATCGATCCGGTAGCTGCCGCGGCGGAAGATGAAGGTCTTGATGACCGTGACGCCCGAGCTGCCCCTCCAGGTGAGGGGCACCCGGAGCTCGTCCTGCTGCTCTCCCAGCACGAATTCCTCGGCAGGGCTCTCGAAGAGCGAAAGGTGCGTGGGACGCTCGGTGTTCGCCGGGCCCGTGAGGCCCGACTGCAACAGGAAGAGCGTTTCCTGGCTGTCCCGGTTGAGCAGGCGAACGGGCTCGGGCTGGCCCTTCACCCGCGGGTACTGCGGAAGATCGGCCCGCTGCAGCGTTCCGCCCTGCAGGCTGATCTCGAGATCGAGCACGTCCGTGCGGACGCGGACGGTACCGGCCGATTCGGCGACGCGCTCGCCTGGTGCCCGCGGTGCGGAGTCGGCTTCGCCCGGCCGTGCGTCGGACGTCGGTACGCTCGCCTGCGGAATGGCGGCATCCAGCGAGCTCTGCATTTCCCCGTCGCGCTGAGCGGCGGGAGTCTGAGCCGACGGCGAACGCGCGTAATCGCGGTTCCACGCCTCGTAGTTGAGGAGCAGGATCAGCGCGAGCGCGATCCAGAGAATCAGACGCGGGCTGTTAGTCATGTGCGTGTCGCAGGGATACGGCATCCGTGGACGGCACGGGATCGAAGCCTCCCGGGTGCCACGGATGGCAGCGGGCCAGCCGGCGCACGGTCAGCCAGCCGCCGCGCAGCAGTCCGAAGCGGCGGAGCGCCTCCAGCGCATAGTTCGAGCACGACGGATGGAACCGGCACGTCGGACCGAGCAGAGGACTGATCGTCCGTTGATACAGGCGGATCAGGAGCTCGGCGATGAGGCGCATTGCTGTCTCACTCGTTTCCAGAGCGCCGCGAGGCTCGCGTGCAGCTCGCGATTATCGACGCCGCGCGCGGTCGGGCGCGCGCTGACCACCAGGTCGACCGGCGGGAGCGAGTGCTGGTGCAGTCGAAACGACTCACGCACGAGTCGACGGAGCCGGTTGCGCTCGACCGAGCTTCCCGCCGCCTTGTTCGAGACGGCAAGCCCGAGGCGCGGCGCGCCGGCACCGCTTTCGTACACGACGACCGAGAAGTGTGCATTTCCCAGTCGGCGCCCGTGTGTGTAGACCGCGTCGAACTCCGCCTTGCGGCGCAGGCGCCGCTCAGCAGGAAGCGTCAGACGCTCGCGGGCGGCGCGGCTCTCGCTCAATCCGCGATCAGGGAACGAGTTTCCTGCGACCCTTCGCGCGGCGCCGGGCCAGGACCTTACGACCGTTCTTGGTGGCCATGCGCGCGCGGAACCCGTGCGTGCGCTTGCGGCGCAGCTTGCTCGGCTGATAGGTGCGTTTCATGTCCGTGGGCTCCGGAAAAGGGCGGCAAGGCTAAGCCGTGCCGACGCGAAGGTCAATATGACCGCACGGTCCGCGACGCACGATCACGATCCGAAAGGCGCATCGGACGCCTCTCGTCAAGAGCGTCCGGCCGGTAGGCCGCGAGCACGCTTCGGGTATAGACTGGCAGGCCCTTTCCCAATCGTCCGATTCACTGATGGATTCACCGGAGGCTGCGCTCGTGGTGGCGTCGCTGTGGTCTCGGTGTATGCGCGCTCTCGAGAGCGAGCTCCCGGAGCAGCAGTTCAACACCTGGGTTCGTCCGCTGCAGGCGGTGGAGAGTGCGGGTGCGCTGAAGCTCCTCGCACCGAACCGCTTCGCGGTCGACTGGGTGAACGCCAATCTCCTGCCGCGTATCGGTGAGCTCCTGCGCGACGAGGTGACGGGCGATGTGCCGATCGTCACCGTCGAAGTGGGCTCGCGCAGCGCGCCCGCGTCTCAGACGAACGGCGGTGCGCCTGCTGCGAGTCCGCCGCCCGGCAAGGGACGCCGCGCCGACGGTCTCGTCGTCGGCGCGCGGCTCAATCCCGACTTCACCTTCGCGACGTTCGTGGAAGGCAAGAGCAACCAGCTCGCGAAGGCGGCGGCGCTGCAGGTCGCCGAAAATCCGGGACGCGCGTACAACCCGCTTTTCCTCTACGGCGGCGTCGGTCTCGGCAAGACGCATCTGATGCACGCCATCGCGCACTACATCAAGGAGCGCGATTCGGAGGCCCGCGTCGCGTACGTTCACTCGGAGCGCTTCGTGGGCGACATGGTGCGCGCGCTCCAGCACAACGCGATGAGCGAGTTCAAGACGGCCTATCGCTCGCTCGACGCGCTGCTCATCGACGACATTCAGTTCTTCGCAGGCAAGGAGCGTTCTCAGGAGGAGTTCTTCCACACCTTCAACGAGCTCCTCGAGGGACAGCATCAGGTGATCCTCACCTGCGACCGCTATCCGAAGGAGGTGGAAGGCCTCGAGGAGCGGCTGAAATCCCGCTTCGGCTGGGGTCTCACGGTCGCGATCGAGCCGCCGGAGCTCGAAACCTGCGTGGCCATCCTCATGAGCAAGGGCCAGAGCGCGGGTGTGGACCTCCCCGAGGAGGTGGCCTTCTTCATCGCGAAGCGGATCCGCTCGAACGTGCGCGAGCTCGAAGGCGCGCTGCGCAGGGTCATCGCGAACTCGCGGTTCACCGGTCAGCCGATCACGCTCGAGTTCACGAAGGAGGCTCTCAAGGACCTGCTCTCACTGCAGGCCAAGCTCGTCACCATCGAGAACATCCAGAAGACCGTCGCGGACTACTACAAGGTGCGCGTCGCGGATCTGCTCTCGAAGCGTCGCAGCCGCTCGGTGGCCCGGCCGCGCCAGGTGGCGATGGCGCTCGCGAAGGAGCTCACCAACCACAGTCTTCCCGAGATCGGCGATGCGTTCGGCGGCCGCGATCACACGACGGTCCTGCACGCCTGCAAGCGCATCAAGGAGCTGCGCGACACCGAGCAGCGCATGAGTGAGGACTACTCGAACCTGTTGAGAATCCTTGCAGGCTGATGTGGATTCTCTGTGGACAAGTCAGGGGATAAAGTTATGCACAGCGCGCCCACAGGCATTGTGCAGACGATCCCGCGACTGCTCCCGGCTCCTTCGAGGAACAAGCTCTTGATTCTTCGCGGAAAAGCCGGTTTTCACCGTCATCCACAGCGCTAACGGTCACTGCAGACAAGATTCAAGACTCATAAGAGATATCAAGAGACATCCATGAAGCTGACAGCCACCCGCGAGGAATTCCTCGCCCCTCTGCAGAGCGTCATCGGAGTGGTCGAGCGCCGGCAGACGATGCCGATCCTGGCGAACGTGCTGCTGTCGGCACGGGATAACCGGCTCAACATCACGGGTACCGATCTCGAGGTAGAGCTGGTCGCCACGAGCACGGTCGGCGTTCAGCAGCCGGGCGACATCACGGTGCCTGGCCGCAAGCTCCTCGACATCTTCCGCGCCTTACCCGAGAAGACGACCGTCACCCTGAGCACCGAAGGCGAGCGTGTGTCTCTGCGTGCGGGACGCAGCCGCTTCACGCTGTCGAGCCTTCCGGCGAGTGAGTTTCCCGTCGTCGAGGAAATCAATGCTCAGCAGACGCTCGATGTGCCGCAGGGGGAGTTCCGGCGGCTGATCGACAAGACGCACTTCTCGATGGCGCAGCAGGACGTGCGCTACTACCTCAACGGAATGCTGCTCGAGACGGAGGGCAAGACCCTGCGTGCCGTCGCCACGGACGGGCACCGGCTGGCGCTGTGTGAGACCGAGCTGCCGGGCGGTGCGCGTTCGGCACAGCAGGTCATCATCCCGCGCAAGGGCGTGCTCGAGCTGCAGCGGATCCTGGGGACGGAGGGCTCGATCGAGCTTGCGATCGGAACCAATCACGTTCGCGCCCAGATCGGCGACATTCGCTTCACTTCGAAGCTGATCGATGGCAGATTCCCGGATTATGCGCGGGTCATCCCCACGAATCCGCCGAAAGTCGTCGAAGCCGACCGTGAGGTGCTCCGCCAGGCGCTGCAGCGGACGGCCATCCTCTCGAACGAAAAGTACCGTGGAATTCGGCTCACGATCCGGCCGGATCTGCTCACGATCCAGGCACATAACCCCGAGCAGGAGGAGGCCGAGGATCAGGTCGAAATCAGCTACCGCGGCGATGAGCTCGAGATCGGCTTCAACGTCAACTACCTGCTCGACGCCCTGAACGCCATCGACGGCGAGAAGGTCGAGATCGGGCTCACGGACCCGAACAGCAGCTGCCTCATCCGGGCGCCGGGCACGACGCACACCAAGTACGTCGTCATGCCGATGCGCCTGTAGACCCCGCTCCGCGGGCCATATGCCTCATGAGTCTTGCCGAGCTCGTCGTGGAGGATCTTCGATGCCTCCACAAGGCCGAGCTGCATCTCCATCCCGGTCTCAACCTCATCTGGGGTGGTAACGGCGCGGGGAAGACTTCGCTCCTCGAGGCGATTTTCCTGCTCGGTCGCGGCCGATCGTTCCGGACGCGCAGCTCTGAACGGCTGATCCGACGCGGCCAGGAGCGGCTGGTCGTCTTCGGGCGTCTGGGGGAGCCGCCTGCCCAGACGGTCGGTGTGCAGGTATCGAAGCACGAAGGCACGGTCGCGAAGATCGGCGGCGCCTTCGTCAATTCCCTCGTCGAGCTGTCTCAGGTTTTCCCCGTGCAGGTGATCGAGCCCGGGGTGCACAAGCTGGTCGAGGAGGGAGGCCACCGTCGGCGCCGCTGGATGGACTGGGCAGTGTTCCACGTGGAACCAGGCTTCGCCGACACGTGGACACGCTACACACGGGCGCTGAAGCAGCGCAATGCCGCGCTTCGCACGCAGCCTGATCAGGCCGGGGTCTGGGACTTCGAGATCGCCCGGCTCGGGGAGATGCTCGCCGAGTCGCGCCGGAGCTTCATCGAGGCACTGCAACCCTACTGGCAGGCTGCCGTCGAGGCGCTGACGGGCCTACCCGTCGAGCTTCACTACTACCGTGGCTGGGGACAGGACCATTCGCTCGCGGAGGCCTTGGAAGCGAGCCGTTCCCGCGATCTCGCAAAGGGACTCTCGCACGTCGGGCCCCATCGCGCCGACGTGACCTTGAGGATAGAAGGGCGGCCTGCCCGGGACGTTCTCTCGCGAGGCCAGCAGAAGCTGGTTGCCGTTGCGATGACCCTTTCTCAGCTCCGTTTCCTGCAGGACACCTCCGGAACGACGCCGACACTTCTGCTGGACGACCCGGCGGCGGAGCTCGACGGCGAGCGCCTCCGGCGATTCATCGAGCAGGTCCAGCAGCTCCGTTGTCAGCTCGTCCTGACGTCCCTCACGCCCGACGTGCACCTGTTCGGAACACCGGACAGAGTGTTCCACGTGGAACAGGGGAGGGTGCAGCCGGTGTATAATGTCGCACCCTAAGATTGAGCCTCTGCATGTCCGCAGTAGACGTCTACGATTCCAGCAAAATCAAGGTATTGAAGGGCCTCGATGCCGTCCGGAAGAGGCCCGGCATGTACATCGGCGATACCGACGACGGGACGGGCCTGCACCACATGGTGTTCGAGGTCGTCGATAACTCCATCGACGAAGCCCTCGCCGGTTACTGCGACCGAATCGTCGTCACCATCCACGCCGATGAATCCGTCACCGTGGCCGACAATGGCCGCGGGATCCCGGTCGACATTCACCCTGAAGAAGGGCGGTCGGCTGCGGAAGTCATCATGACCGTGCTCCACGCCGGCGGTAAGTTCGACGACAGCTCGTACAAGGTGTCGGGCGGCCTGCACGGCGTAGGCGTCTCGGTCGTGAACGCCCTGTCCGACTATCTCCAGCTCACGATCTGCCGCGACGGCAAGATCCACAAGCAGGAGTATCACCTGGGCGAGCCGCTGGCACCGCTCGCGGTCGTCGGCGAGACGCAGGAGCGGGGCACGATCATCCGCTTCAAGCCGAGCGCGCAGATCTTCTCGAACATCCAGTTCAACTACGACGTTCTCGCGAAGCGTCTGCGAGAGCTGTCGTTCCTGAACTCTGGCGTGCGCATCGAGCTCATCGACGAGCGCGAGGGCAAGTCGGACGTCTTCGAGCATCACGGCGGCCTCAAGGCCTTCGTGCAGCACCTGAACCGCTCGCGGAATCCGATTCACGATTCCGTTTTCTGGTTCAAGACACAGGATGGCCCGATCACCGTCGAAGTCGCGATGCAGTGGAACGACTCCTATCAGGAGAGCATGTTCTGCTACACGAACAACATCCCGCAGCGCGACGGCGGTACGCACCTGGCCGGTTTCCGCAGTGCTCTCACGCGCACGCTGAACGACTACATCGAGAAGGAGATGTCCACCAAGAAGGAGAAAGTGGCGACGACCGGCGACGACGCGCGTGAAGGACTCACGGCGATCCTGTCGGTGAAGCTGCCCGATCCGAAGTTCTCCTCTCAGACGAAGGACAAGCTGGTCTCGTCCGAGGTCAAGGGCGTCGTCGAGGCGGCGGTCTCCGAGAAGCTCAGCGAGTTCCTGCTCGAGAATCCGCAGGCCGCGCGCGCCATCGTCAACAAGATCATCGAGGCGGCACGTGCGCGCGAAGCCGCGCGCAAGGCGCGCGAGATGACCCGCCGCAAGGGCGCGCTCGACGTTGCGGGCCTGCCCGGCAAGCTTGCGGACTGTCAGGAGAAGGATCCCGCGCTCTCCGAGATCTTCATCGTCGAGGGTGATTCAGCCGGCGGCTCCGCCAAGCAGGGCCGCGACCGCCGGACTCAGGCGATCCTGCCGCTCAAGGGCAAGATCCTGAACGTCGAGAAGGCGCGCTTCGACAAGATGCTCTCGTCCGCCGAAGTCGGCACTCTGATCACCGCGCTCGGGTGCGGGATCGGCAAGGACGAGTTCGACATCAACAAGCTCCGGTATCACCGGATCATCATCATGACGGACGCGGACGTCGACGGATCGCACATCCGCACGCTTCTGCTGACGTTCTTCTACCGCCAGATTCCAGAGCTCATCGAGCGCGGACACGTGTACATCGCTCAGCCGCCGCTCTACAGGGTCAAGCGCGGCAAGCAGGAGATCTACGTCAAGGACGACAACGAGCTCAATGCCCTGCTGCTCGCCACGGCCCTCGAAGGGGCCGCGCTGCACGTCAATTCGGAAGCGCCGCCGCTCTCGGGCCCGGGCCTCGAGATGCTCGCGCGCAAGTACATGGAGGTGCAGTCGATCATCAGGCGCTGGTCGCGCCGCTATGACGACCGGCTGCTCGAGCAGCTCATCTACATGCCGGAAGTGACGCCGGCGGACTTCGACCGGCTCGACTGGCTGCGCGGCTGGGTGCAGGACCTCAACGAGCGACTCAACGCCCTCAACGACGGCACGCGCACCTACCGGCTCGAGGTGCAGGCGGGCGAGGAGGGCCACCCGACGCGCATCGTCGTTCACAAGACCGAGCACGGCACGCCGAGCGACAAGTACCTGCCTCGCGAGTTCTTCGAGTCGGCCGAGTACCAGCGCATCGCGGACCTCGCGCGTACGCTCGCCGGGCTGATCGGCGAGGGCGCCTACGTGGTCCGGGGCAACGAGCGCCAGGAGGTCGGTTCCTTCAAGGAAGCGATGAAGTGGCTGCTCGACCAGGCGCGCAAGGGCCAGACCATCCAGCGCTACAAGGGTCTGGGCGAGATGAACCCGGAGCAGCTCTGGGAGACCACCATCAACCCCGCGACACGTCGCCTGATGCAGGTGCGGATCGAGGACGCGGTGGCCGCCGACGAGATCTTCACGACGCTCATGGGCGATGCGGTCGAGCCGCGGCGGGAGTTCATCGAGAAGAACGCGCTCTACGTCGCGAATCTCGACGTCTGACAGGCCAAACGGCGGCACGATTGGCTCACGGTCGTGCCGCTTCTCTTGTCCATACAGGTTATCGAATCAATAGTGATTCAATAGACTGGTACTTCGATCGATTCGCGACCGCGGCTCACTCACTGTCGCGGGGAGGCGGCGATGGGCGAAGAGTGATCCGTCGGCGCCCCTTGCTCGCCCCGCAGCCGGGCGATGGTCGACTCGATCCACCGCTGTGCTTCCTCGTTCACCTCGCGCACGTCGCGCCCCCGCGGATCGATCGGCGGGCCGATGACGATGCGCACCGTTCCGGGGAGCTTCAGAAATCCGCGGCGCCGCCAGTAGTACCCGGCGTCGTGCGCAACGGGCACGATGAGACATCCCGCCTGCTGCGCGAGCAGCGCGCCGCTCACACCGTAGCGGCGCGTCTGACCGGGCGGCATGCGTGTGCCTTCGGGGAAGATCATGATCCAGTCGCCTTCGGCGAGCCGCTGCTTGCCCTGCTCGACGACCTGGTTCACCGCGGTGTGACCCGCCTTGCGATCGATGGCGATTGCGTGGAGCTGACGCACGCCGAGCCCCACGATCGGGATCCACTGCAGCTCGCGCTTGAGGACCCACACCTGGCGCGGAAACTCCGCCACCATCGCGATCGTCTCGAACGCCGAGGAGTGCTTCCACAGCGCGACGTGAGCGCCCTGCGGAAGGTTCTCCCGTCCCTCGACGACGTAATCGAGCCGGCACGTCCACTTCAGCACCGTGAGGATCGTGCGCGCCCACACGCGCGCGAGCTCGAAGCGCCGCGGAAACGGCAGGAAGAGCGACGCGATCACGAAGAAGATCGCGTAGCAGAACGTCCAGAGGAACAGGAACGCCGTGAAGACGAGCGAACCGATGAGCTGCATGTCAGCCGGGCAGGCGCGACAGATCGGCGATGCCGCCGAAGAGACCTCGCAGCTCCTGGAGCAGCGCGAGGCGATTCGCGCGCAGCTGCGGATCCGGATCCATCACCAGCACGGTGTCGAAGAACGCGTCGACCTGCGGCTTGAGGCCTGCGAGCGCCGTCAGCGCGCCCGAGTAGTCGCGCGCGGCCACCGCGGAGTCCACCACGGCACGGAGCGACTGCAGAGCTCTATGCAGTTCGCGCTCCGCGTTCTCGCGGAGCTGCGCTTCGCTCGCCGCCGGCGGAATGCTGGCATCGGCCTTGCGCAGGATGTTCGCCGTGCGCTTGTTCGCGGCCGCGAGGCTCTCCGCTTCGGGGCGCGCGACGAACTGCGCAAGCGCCTTGAGCCGTGCCTCGAAGTCGAGCGGTGAGCGCGGCCGGACCGCGAGCACGGCATCGAACATCTCGGACGTGATGTCGAGCGATTCGGCTCCAGGCGCACCGCCCTCGAGGCAGTACGCGCGCAGACGCTCCATCACGTAGTCGTAGACCTCGTCCGCCACGCGCTCGCCCTGCACCGGCTGCAATGCGACGGCACGCTCGATGAGCGCGCGCAGATCGAGATCGAGCCGCTTCTCGAGCAGGATGCGCAGCACGCCGATCGCCGCACGGCGCAGGCCGAAGGGATCGCGCGTGCCCGAAGGCTTCTGGCCGATCGCGAAGATTCCCGCGAGCGTGTCGAGCTTGTCGGCGATCGCGACCGCGACGCCGGTCTTCGTCGCGGGCAGCTCACTGCCGGCACCGCGCGGGAGGTAGTGCTCGCGGATGGCCTCGCTCACTTCCGCAGGCTCGCCGTCGGCCGCCGCGTAGTAGCGGCCCATCACGCCCTGCAGCTCGGGGAACTCTCCGACCATCTCGGTGAGCAGGTCGCACTTGCAGAGATCCGCCGCGCGTTCGGCCCAGCCGCGATTCCCGCCGATGCGCTCCGCGATCTCGCCGGCGAGCGCGACGATGCGGCGCGTCTTGTCGCCGAGCGATCCGAGCTTTGCCTGGAAGGTCACGGCGTCGAGCCCGGCGCGGCGCGCCGCGAGCGGCTGCTTGCGATCCTGCGTCCAGAAGAACGCGGCGTCGGCGAGGCGCGGGCGCACGACCCGCTCGTTGCCCTCGCGCACCTTCTCCTCGTCGCGGCTCTCGATGTTGCTCACGGCGATGAACGACGAGAGCAGCTCGCCGTTCGCGTTCTCGATCGGGAAGTAACGCTGATGCTCCTGCAGCGTCGAAATGAGCACTTCACGCGGCAGCTCGAGGAAGCGCTCCTCGAAGCGTCCTGCGACGACCACCGGCCACTCGACGAGCGAGGTGACCTCGTCGAGCAGCTCGTCGTCGAACACCGCCCGCCCGCCGAGCTCGGTCGCCTTCGCGACGACGAGCTCACGCACGCGCGCGCGGCGCTCGTCGAAGTCCGCGATCACGCGCCCACGCTCGCGGAGCACCCGCGCGTAGCTCGACGGGCTCGAGATGCGAAGCGGCTTCGGCGCGAGGAAGCGATGACCGCGCGTGAGATTGCCCGCGGGCGTATCGAGCAGCACCGCCGGAATCACTTCACGGCCGAACAGCATCACGATCCAGTGCACGGGACGCACGAACTCGGCTTCACCCGAACCCCAGCGCATGCGCTTCGGAATCGGCAGCGCGTCGAGCGACTTCTGCACGATGCCCGGCAGCAGCTCGGTCGTCGCGGCACCCGGCCTCGTGCCGACGTAGAACAGGAACCGGCCCTTGCCTTCGTCGAGCTGCTGCAGCGCTTCGACGGACGTGCCGCAGCTCTCGGCGAACGCGAGCGCCGCGCGTGTCGGCTGTCCCGCCGAATCGAACGCGGCGCTCACGGGAGGTCCGCGGCGCTTCACGTCCTGATCCGGCTGGCGCGCCGCGAGACGCTTCACCAGCACGGCGAGGCGCCGCGGCGTGGCGAAAGATCGGATCTCGCCGTGCGCGAGTCCCGCCTGCTCGAGACCCGTGCGAACGCCTTCGCGGAAAGCGTTCTCGAGCTCGTGCAGCGCTTCGGGCGGCAGCTCCTCGGTGCCGATCTCCACCAGGAAGTCCTGTCTGCCCGAGGCGGCTGCCGCTGCGGCAGGAGCGGGCGCCGGTGCCGCAGGAGCAGCTTCGACGCGCGGCGCGCCTGCGAGCAGCGGAAAGCCCAGTGCTTCGCGGCTCGCGTAGTACGACTGCGCCACCGCGCGCGCCAGTGTGCGCACGCGCAGGATGTAGCGCTGACGCTCGGTCACCGAAATCGCGCGCCGCGCATCGAGCAGGTTGAAGGTGTGCGAAGCCTTGAGCACCTGCTCGTACGCGGGCAGGGTGAGCTTCGCGGCGAGCAGGTCGTTGCACGCCTTCTCGTGCTCGTCGAAGTGCCGGAAGAGGACTTCGACGTCGGCCTTCTCGAAGTTGTACGCCGACTGCTCGACCTCGTTCTGGTGGTAGACGTCACCATACGTGACGCGGCCCTGCGGCCCGTCGGTCCACACGATGTCGTAGATGCTCTCGACGCCCTGCAGATACATCGCCAGGCGCTCGAGACCGTACGTGATCTCGCCGGTGACCGGCCGGCAGTCGAGCCCGCCCACCTGCTGGAAGTAGGTGAACTGCGTGATCTCCATGCCGTTGAGCCACACTTCCCAGCCGAGTCCCCAGGCGCCGAGCGTCGGCGACTCCCAGTTGTCCTCGACGAAGCGTATGTCGTGCACCAGCGGATCGAAGCCGAGCGCGCGCAGGCTCCCCAGGTAGAGGTCGAGGATGTCGAGGGGCGACGGTTTGATGACGACCTGGAACTGGTAGTAGTGCTGCAGGCGGAAGGGATTCTCGCCGTAACGGCCGTCGGTCGGCCGGCGCGACGGCTGCACGTAGGCCGCGCTCCAGGGCTCGGGTCCGATCGCGCGCAGGAACGTGGCGGTGTGGAACGTGCCCGCACCCATCTCCATGTCGTACGGCTGGAGGATCACGCAACCCTGCTCGGACCAGTAGCGCTGCAGTGCGAAGATCAGGTCCTGGAAGGTTCGCGGCGGCTGGCCGAGTTTCTGGCGCGTCATGGGTTTCGAGGGGATCCGTACGACTGCGAAAAAGAGCGCGGGAGTATAGAGCCTCTCGCCGCCCGCCTCCCGCCTGGAACGCGAGCGGCGCCGTATGCCGCGCCGCGGAAGCCTCGATCACTCAGGCCCCGGGTAATGGGCGCCCGAATGCACAATAACGGTGCGACATCCAGTGCACGCTGCACTACAATAGTGCACACGCGCGCATCGTATGCCGTAACTCATTGAATTTTCTGGACCTCCTGTCCTGGCACGGCGGCTGCACCATAAGGGCGCTACGTGAGCGCTGCTATGGCATCGACCTCCCGGGCGATGCGAGCACCCGGCGGCGTACGCAGCACCACCCTTCCCGGAGGCGATATGACACCAAGTGAAGTTCTCAAGCTCATAAAAGAAAAGGAGGTCAAGTTCGCGGACCTGCGGTTCACCGACACGCGCGGCAAGGAGCAGCACGTGACGATTCCCGCGCGTCTCGTGGACGAGGACCTGTTCCGCGACGGCAAGATGTTCGACGGCTCCTCCATCGCAGGATGGAAGGGTATCAACGAGTCCGACATGATCCTCATGCCGGACCCTGCCACCGCGGTCATCGATCCGTTCTTCGAAGAGACGACGATCAACCTCCGCTGCGACGTGATCGAGCCCGCGACGATGCAGGGCTACGAGCGCGACCCGCGCTCGCTCGCGAAGCGCGCCGAAGCCTATCTGCGCTCCACCGGCATCGCCGACCGCGCGCTCTTCGGACCCGAGAACGAGTTCTTCATCTTCGACAGCGTGCGCTTCGGCAGCGACATGCGCGGCACGTTCTACCAGATCGACTCCGTGCAGGGCGCGTGGAACTCGAGCACGGACTATCCCGACGGCAACAAGGGACATCGCCCCGGCGTCAAGGGCGGTTACTTCCCCGTGCCGCCCGTCGATGCGTTCCATGACATCCGCTCCGCGATGTGCCTCGCGCTCGAGGAGATGGGTCTCAAGGTCGAGGTGCATCACCACGAGGTCGCCACCGGCGGCCAGGGCGAGATCGGCGTGGGCGCCGGCGGCCTCGTCGAGAAGGCCGACGCCGTGCAGATCCTCAAGTACGTCGTGCACAACGTCGCGCACAACTACGGCAAGACCGCGACCTTCATGCCGAAGCCGCTCGTCGGCGACAACGGCAACGGCATGCACGTGCACCAGTCGCTGCAGAAGGAAGGCAAGACGCTGTTCGCCGGCGACAAGTACGGCGGACTGTCGGAGCTCGCGCTGTACTACATCGGCGGCATCATCAAGCACGCGAGGGCGCTGAACGCCTTCACCAACGCGTCGACGAACAGCTACAAGCGCCTGGTGCCGGGCTTCGAGGCGCCGGTGATGCTGGCGTACTCCGCGCGCAACCGCTCCGCGTCCATCCGCATTCCGTGGGTGTCGAATCCGAAGGCGCGCCGCATCGAAGTGCGCTTCCCGGACTCCACCGCGAATCCGTACTTCGCGTTCGCGGCGATGATGATGGCCGGCCTCGACGGCATCCAGAACAAGATCCACCCGGGCGATCCCGCGGACAAGGATCTGTACGACCTCGAGCCGGAGGAGGCGAAGGACATTCCGACGGTGTGCCACTCGCTCGACCAGGCGCTCGAGGCGCTCGACAAGGATCGCGAGTTCCTCACACGCGGCGGTGTGTTCACGAACGACGTGATCGATGCCTACATCAATCTCAAGATGCAGGAAGTCACGAGGTTCCGCATGGCGACGCACCCCGTCGAGCTGGAGCTCTACTACAGCTGCTGAGTGCCCGTGGCGGACGACACCTTCGCGGCAGACCTCCGGGACCGTCCTCATCCCCTCACCCTGCCCTCTTCCCCGCGCTGCGGGGAAGAGGGAATCCGCAGGTCGGGTGAGGGGGTGAGCGACGGCGCTCTGCGGGCCGCGATTTTGTCGTCGCTCCCGAGGAGGGCTATGCTCCTCTGCCATGCGCGGACTGCTGTTTACCTTAATGCTGGCGGCGTCCCCCGCCGCGTTCCCGGCCACTGTGTACAAGTGGGTCGACGAGAGCGGCGTCACGCACTACAGCGATCAGCCGCATCCGGGCGCGGAGCGGATCGAGCTGCAGAGCCTGCGGAGCGCGTTTCCCGCGCCGCGAAGCACCGCTGCGCCATCCGCGCCTGCGCGCGCACCCGCGGCGCAGGAGCAGGCGTACAGGGTCTGCGAGATCGTGCGTCCCGCGAACGACGAGGCGCTGCTCAACGTGTACGAGCTGCGGGCCCGTGTGCGCACCGAGCCGCAGCTTCGACCGGGACATCGTCTGGTGCTGGCACTCGACGGGCGGCGCGTTACGGATGCGAGCGCGTCCGATACCGGGGAATTCGTCATCTCCCCGATCTTCCGCGGCACTCACACGCTCACCTTCGTCGTCGAGAACGAACGCGGCGAGCAGCAGTGCCAGGCGCCGACCGTGACGTTCCACGTCCGTCAGCCTTCGGTACAGGCTCCCAACCCGGCCAATCGCCCGCGCTTCTAGCGGCTTCCGCGACTGGCCGCGTGCGCGAGGTGCGCCGTGGCCCCTGAACGCGAGTCGCCCGCCTGGCTGACGCACTACGATCCCGCGGAGCTGCTCGATGCGCTCTCGACGGGCATCGTGCTGCTCGACGGGCAGCTCTGCGCCATCTATGCGAACGTGGCGGCGCAGGATCTACTGGCGTTCAGCCTCAACCAGGCACGCGGCAGACCCTTCACGGATTTCCTGCACGAAGCGAACGGCCTGCCTGCGATCCTGCGGCGCGCGCTGCAGACCGGCGAAGCGTTCGCCGACCGCGAGCTCACCATCCGCACCATCGGCGTCCCCGGGGTGGGCGCGTTGCTCGACGTCCACGATCCCCCCCTTCCCGGTTCACCTCCGGGGCACTCTTTGGCCCTCGAGCTGGCCCATGCGGCGCAGCGTCACCGCATCTCGCGGGAGAACGATCTGCTCGCACGGCTCGACGGCAGCCGCCTGATGGTTCGCCAGCTCGCCCACGAGATAAAGAATCCGCTCGGCGGGCTGCGCGGCGCCGCGCAGCTCCTCGAGCGCGAGCTGCAGGACGGCAACCTGAAGGAATACACGACGGTGATCATCCGCGAGGCGGACCGGCTCGCGGCGCTCGTCGACTCGATGAACGGTCCGACTCGCGTGCCGAACAAGGAGACGATCAACGTCCACGAGGTATGCGAGCACGTGTATCACCTGCTGCGCGCGGAGGCGCCTCCGGGCGTGGCGATCGAGCGCGATTACGATCCCAGTCTTCCGAACACGCGCCTCGATCGTCACCAGATGATCCAGGCGCTGCTCAACGTCGCGCGCAATGCGCTGCAGGCCGTGGGCGAGCGCGGCCGCATCGTGCTGCGTACGCGCGTGCTGACGAACGTGAGCATCGGCACCGCCCGCCACCGCCTGGTGGCGAGCGTGCAGGTCGAGGACGACGGGCCCGGCGTCCCCGAGCATCTGCGGGCGAGCATCTTCTACCCGCTCGTCACGGGCCGGAGCAACGGCACCGGGCTCGGTCTGGCCGTGGCGCAGGATCTCGTCACGCGCCACGGCGGAATCATCGAATTCGAGAGTGAACCGGGCCGCACCGTGTTCACTCTCCTGCTGCCCATCGAGGAGACGGCATGAGCACGCAGAATCTGCGGGTCTGGCTCGTCGACGACGACGCATCGATCCGCTGGGTACTGGAACGCGCGCTGCGCAACGGCGGAATGGCTCCGCGCAGCTTCGAGGCGGCGGAGCCCGCGCTCGATGCGCTGAAGCGCGAATCGCCCGACGTTCTGATCACCGACATCCGCATGACGGGCCAGTCGGGTCTCGATCTGCTGAAGAAGATCCGCAGCACGCGCCCGACCCTGCCCGTGATCGTCATGACCGCGCATTCCGATCTCGGGAGCGCGGTGTCGGCGTACGAGAGCGGAGCGTTCGAGTATCTGCCCAAGCCTTTCGACATCGATCAGGCGGTCGAGCTCGTCAAGCGCGCGGCGCGCATCCAGCCGCACGGCGGTTCGCCCGAGCTGGCGCACGTGCCGCGCATTCCTTCGCTGCTCGGCCGCGCGCCGGCGATGCAGCAGGTGTTCCGCGCGATCGGCCGGCTCTCTCGCTCGAGTGTCACGGTGCTCATCACGGGTGAATCGGGCACTGGCAAGGAGCTCGTCGCGCGTGCCCTGCACGATCACAGCCCGCGCGCCGGCAAGCCGTTCATCGCGCTCAACACGTCGGCGATTCCGGGCGAGCTGCTCGAGTCCGAGCTCTTCGGTCACGAGAAGGGCGCGTTCACGGGCGCGGACTCGCAGCGCCGCGGACGCTTCGAGCAGGCCGACGGCGGTACGCTGTTCCTCGACGAGATCGGCGACATGTCGACGCCGCTGCAGACGCGCCTGCTGCGCGTGCTCGCAGAGGGCGAGTTCTACCGCGTCGGCGGTCAGACGCCGATCCGCACCGACGTGCGCGTGATCGCCGCGACACACCAGAATCTGCAGGAGCGCGTGCAGCGCGGGCTCTTCCGCGAGGATCTCTATCACCGGCTCAACGTGATCCGCATCGAGCTGCCGCCGCTGCGCGCGCGCTCCGAGGACATTCCCGATCTGCTCGAGCACTATCTGAAGGTCGCCGCCGCCGAGCTCGGCGTCGAGCCGAAGGTGCTCTCGCCCGAAGCGCTCGAGCGACTCGTCGCGTATCACTGGCCGGGCAACGTGCGCGAGCTGGTCAACCTCTGCCGTCGCCTCACCGTGCTCGCGCCCGGCAGCGAGATCCGTCCCGAGGATCTGCCTGCGGAGCTGCTCGCGGGCACGGCGGGTGATCCCGGCGAAGTGGAGTGGACTCGTGCGCTCGCGAGCTGGGCCGATCGTCAGGCGATGGCTGGAAGGCGGCCGCTGCTCGACGAGGCGCAGCCCGAGTTCGAGCGCGTGCTCATCCGCGCCGCGCTCAAGCGCACGCAGGGCCACAAGCAGGAAGCTGCGAAGCTTCTCGGCTGGGGACGCAACACGCTCACGCGCAAGCTCAAGGAGCTGCGCATGAACGTTCCCGACTGAGCGACTCGCCTTTCCGCGTTGTCACGTCCGCACTGCGTCTCTCCCGGCATTGCGCCGGGAGAGACGCGGTGCGGAAGATATCTGTCCCGCCCTCGTTGAATCCTGCTCTAATGCCCTTCACCGCGGGCAGGGCCGCCGCCGCCCGCTTCGGGCTCGAGCGCCGGCGTCGTCACGCGGGCGGACGGGATCCGGCGCTCGCCGGTCTCGGCATCGGCGGCATCGCCGTGGCGCTCGCCGCGCTGCCGGGCGAAATCCGCCGCATCGTCGAGGCGCAGGAAATGACGCGCTTCGATCGCTGTCACTTCCTGAGCTACGCCGAATCGTCGCTGCAGCTCGTGGTGGTGTACTTCGTGCTCACGGCCAACTACACGACCTACGCCGACGCGCAGCAGGCGATCAACCTCGCCATCTTCCGCCGTTTCGAGGAGCTCGGCGTGAGGTTCGCCCATCCCACGCGCACGGTGCACGTCGAAGGCATGGCTGCAGAGGCGCTTCAGAGCAGTGCGCCGCTTCGTTCAGCGGGGCAGGTGGGCTGAAGGGAAAGCGCCGGCTGCGAAACGTGGTGTTCCGGGTTCTTACGGGCCGGAGTCGAGCGTGCCGACGAGCTGCGCGACGCTCTTGAACCCGTTCGTCCTCAGATAGTCTGCGATGCCGGCGTTGATGCGCTTGCAGACCAACGGATCGTAGAACAGCGCCGTTCCCACGCCGACCGCGCTCGCGCCCGCGATGATGAACTCCAGCGCATCGTTGGCGCAGGTGATGCCGCCCTGGCCGATGATCGGCACGCCGTGGCGCTTCGCCACCTCGTACACCTGATGCACCTTGAGGAGCGCGATGGGCTTGATCGCGGGTCCCGAGAGTCCGCCCTGCACGTTGCCGAGGATGGGCTTGCGCGTGCGCACGTCGATCGCCATGCCCATGACGGTGTTGATGACCGACAGGGCGTCCGTGCCGGCCTCGATGCAGCGCCGCGCGTTCTCGCGGATGTCCGTCTGATTCGGCGAGAGCTTGGTGATGAGCGGCTTCTTCGTGACGCGCCGGCAGGCCTCCACGACGCGCGCGGACATGTCGGGATAGTTGCCGAACGCGACGCCGCCCTCCTTCACGTTCGGGCACGAGATGTTGATCTCGATCGCGTCGATGGGCGATGCGTCGAAGCGGCGCGTGACCTCGACGTACTCCTCGATGGTCGATCCCGAGACGTTCGCGATGAA
Source organism: Pseudomonadota bacterium (assembly GCA_003242685.1). Classification (GTDB taxonomy): domain Bacteria; phylum Pseudomonadota; class Gammaproteobacteria; order Steroidobacterales; family Steroidobacteraceae; genus ZC4RG24. The sequence continues at coordinate 34,993 of QGVD01000004.1, forward strand.
GCGCGTCTCGCTGAAGTCGAGCCCGGGCAGAACGTGCCGCACGACGTGATCGACGCCCGGATTCTGAAGGCCGATGGCATTCAGCATCCCCGCAGGCGTTTCGAAGATGCGGTGCGGCGGATTGCCGAGACGCGGCTCGAGCGTCGTGCCCTTGAGCACGATCGCACCCGCGTCGCGGTTCGAGAAGCCTTCGATGCGCGTGTACTCCTCGCCGAAGCCCACGCAGCCCGAGAGCAGCACGATGGGCGAGGCGAGCTCGAGCCCGCAGAGCTGGACGCGCAGCAGGTCGTCGGGCCGATCGTTCGTGGCGGACATGACGCGCTAGTCTACCCCCTTCGGGCAGGCGGTAGACTGCGAGCCGCAATCGATGAGCGCGCCATGTTCCACGTCGTACTGTTCCAGCCCGAGATCCCCCCGAACACCGGCAACATCATCCGCCTCTGCGCGAACACCGGCTGCACGCTGCACCTGGTGAAGCCCCTCGGCTTCACGCTCGAGCGCAGAGCCGTGCGCAGGGCGGGGCTCGATTACGACGAGCTCGCGGACGTGCGGGTACACGCGGACCTCGACGCGTGCCTCGCGGCGCTCGCCGGCTCGCGCATCCACGCGGTCGAGACGAGCGGCACGCGCCGCTACAGCGATGTGAGCTTCGCCGAAGGAGACGCGCTCGTCTTCGGCCCCGAGACGCGCGGCCTGCCCGTGCGCGTGCTCGAGCGCGTGCCGCCCGAGCGGCGGCTCTTCATCCCGATGCGTGCCGGGAATCGCAGCGTCAATCTCGCGAACGCGGTTTCGGTGGTCGTCTACGAAGCGTGGCGTCAGAACGGCTTCGCCGGCGCGGCGCAGCCCGCGGCGCTCAATCCGTCTCCGCCTTGATGGGGCGCGTCATGAGGCCGCGCACGACTTCCTGCGCGGGCCGGTTCTCGTACAGCACGCCGTATATCCCTTCGCAGATCGGCATGCTGACGTTCTCGCGCTGCGCGACACTGTGCACGGCCTTCGCCGCCGCGTAGCCTTCGACAACCTGACCGATTTCGCGCAGCGCTTCCTCGGCGGACTTTCCTGCCGCGAGCAGCAGCCCGAAGCGGCGATTGCGCGACTGGTTGTCTGTGCACGTCAGGACCAGGTCGCCGAGGCCTGCGAGCCCCATGAAGGTTTCGCGCTGCGCGCCGAGAGCGACGCCGAGGCGCATCATCTCGGCGAGCCCGCGCGTGATGAGCGCCACGCGCGTGTTCGCGCCGAAACCGAGGCCGTCGGAGAGCCCCGCGCCGACTGCGAGCACGTTCTTCACCGCACCGCCGACCTCGACGCCGACGATGTCGCTGGAGGTGTAGGCGCGGAGTTGCGTTGAAGAGATCTCGCGCGCGAGCGCCGTCGCGAAGGCGGCATCGGGCGATGCCACGGTGAGCGCAGTCGGCAGCCCTGCGCCGACTTCGCGCGCGAAGGTGGGACCCGACAGGACGGCGATCGGCCGCTCGACGCCGAGTATCTCCCGCGCGACCTGATGCGGGAGCTTGCCGCTCTCCAGCTCGAATCCCTTGGTGGCCCAGGCGATGCGCGCTTCCGGCCCGATCCTGCGCGCCACCTCGCTGAGAAGTCCGCGGAACGCGTGGCTCGGCACGACGATCAGCACGTCGACCGCACCGTCGAGCGCGGCGTCGAGATCGCTCGTGACGCTGAGCGTCTCGGGAAACTGCGCCTCCGGCAGATAGCGCACGTTGCGCCGCTCGCGCGCCATGGTCGAGACGAGCGCGGCGTCGCGGCCCCACAGGCGCGTCGGCCGGCCGGAACGTGCGAGCTGGATCGCGAGCGCGGTGCCCCACGAGCCCGCACCCAGCACGGCCCATGGCACGCCGCTGCCTGCCTCCCCCGTCATGCTTCGGCCCGCGCCGCGGCCGCGAGCTTCAGTTCGCGGCCTGCGCCTTCTGCGCCTGTGCCTGTGCCTCGGCCAGCGAGCGCGCGTAGAGCGCTTCGAAGTTGACCGGAGGCAGGAGGAACTGCGGGAAGCCGCCCTGCGTGACGAGGTGCGACACGGAAGCACGCGCGTACGGGAACAGCACGCTCGGGCAGATGCTGCCCACCGCGCGCTTGACGTCTTCCTCGCTGAGATTCCGCATGATGAACACGCCCGCCTGCTTCACCTCGACGAGAAACAGCGTCGTGTTGTTCTGCTTGGCGGACACCGTCACCGTCAGAACGACCTCGCGCACGTCGGGCGCGAGCGTGCTGACGCTCGTGTGCAGATCCAGGTTGATCTGCGGGTTCCACGCACCTTCCACGCGCGGGCCGTTGGGAGCCTCATAGGAGCAGTCCTTCAGATAGACGCCCTGGAGGGCGAGCTGAGGACCGTCCTGCGCCTGCGTCTCGGGCGCCGGCGCGGCGCCGGCAGAATCGTTCGTCGTCATTTGCAGCTCCTGAAATGCGCGTTCCTCAAGTGTGATCCGCCTCGAGCAGCGGATCGAGCCCGCCGGATGCGTCGAGTGCGTAGAGATCGTCCGACCCGCCGATGTGCCGCGAGCCTATGAAGATCTGGGGAACTGTACGCCTGCCGCTGCGCTCGATCATCTCCGCGCGTGCCTCGGGCCGCTCATCGATGTCGATCTCCTCGAACTCGACCCCTTTCGATTTCAGCAGCCGCCGGGCGCGTGCACAGTAAGGGCACCAGCTCGTGGCGTACATCACGACTTTCGGCATTTGCGACTCCTTCGCGGTCACGCGCGGCTCAGCTCTTCGTGAGCGGCAGATTCTCGGCGCGCCAGGCGGCGAGCCCGCCCCGCAGATTGAAGGCCTTGGTGAAGCCCTGGGCGTGGAGCTGCCGCACGGCGGCGGCGCCGAGCGAGCCCGTCTCGTCGTACACGATCACGGGCTTTTCCTTGTACTTCTTCAGAACTTCGGCGGCCTTGAGGATCTGATCCGAGGCCATGTGCCGCGCGCCCGCGATATGGCCGGCCGCGTACAGGTCGGAGGTACGGATGTCGAGCACCAGTGCACCGTGGTTCGCCAGCCGGATCAGCTCCTGCGGCGAGATGGCGGCAGCGTTCTGCGACCGGGCGCGCAGCTCGTAGGCCACGACGATCAGCGCCATCACCACCGCGGCCCAGAACAGCCAGGGGTGATTACCTGCGTATTCGATCAGACGTTCCACGCGATTCGCCGACGTTCCGGTCCAAAAGGTCGCGCATTATAGAGCGCGGTCCGGTGTCCTGCCTCACCCTGGGCTTCGCCTCCAGCCGCCTTGCCGGGTGCGCGGGACTGTCGCCGCGGTGCAGCCGGCGGTAGGCTTCGACGCTGCATCCGGGGGGCCCTCGCCCATGTTCCGTTCGCTCCTTACGCCGACAGACCGCCCGACCCTGGGTCGCACGGGTGCGCGCCGCTGCGCTTGGCTCGCGGCGCTCCTTGCTTCGGGCCTCGCGGTCCTCGCCGGAGCGCAGCAGACGGACAAGGTGCGCGACGCGAAGCAGGCGGAAGCGGAGCTCAAGGCGGTCAAGGCGGAAATCGAGCGTATCCGCCGCCAGGTGAGCCGCGATCAGATCGAACGCGACCGCCTCACGCGCGACCTCCGGGAGGCGGAAGTCGCCGTGGCGAAGGCTCGCGAAGGACTCGAGCGCGTCCGGCAGGAACGCGAGACGCATACCCGGCGGCGAGCCGAGCTCGGACGCGAGAAGCGCGAGCTCGAGAAGCAGCTCGCGGACGAGCGCTCCGCGCTCGCCGGAGAGCTGCGCGCGGCCTATCTCATGGGTCGCGAAGAGCCGCTCAAGCTCCTGCTCAACCAGAAGGACCCGGCGCGGGCCGGGCGCATGCTCACCTACTACGGGTACTTCGGACGGGCGCGTGCCGAAAGGATCGGGCGCATCGAGGAGAGCGTCACGCGGCTCGCCGAGCTCGATCGCGAGCTGGAACAGGAAGAGCGACGGCTCGCGGCGCTCGAAGAAGAGCGCAAGGCGGAGGTCGAGCGTCTCGAGCAGGCGGCGAAGCAGCGCAGCGCGGTTCTCGCGAAACTCAAGGAAGAATCGCGCTCGCGCGAGCAGAGCCTCAAGCGCCTGCAGGCCCAGCAGTCGGGGCTCGAGAAGCTCCTCACCGAGCTGCGCCGGGCGATGGAGCGCTTCCCGGTCGACGCGAAGGACGCCTTCGCGCGTCTGCGCGGCAAGCTCGCCTGGCCCGTCACCGGGAAGATCGTGGCGCGCTTCGGCGAGACACGTGCCGGCGGCCTCAAGTGGAACGGTGTCCTCATCGCCACCGAGCGCGGCACGCCGGTGCGCGCGATCTATCACGGCCGCGTCGTCTATGCGGACTGGCTGCCCGGGCTGGGGCTCCTCACGATCATCGACCACGGCGACGGGTACCTGAGCCTCTACGGCCACAACGAGCGCCTCTACAAGGCGGCTGGCGAGCGCGTCACGGCGGGCGATGTCATCGCGGCCGCCGGCGACAGCGGCGGGCGCAGCCGCCCCGAGCTCTATTTCGAGATCCGCCGGGCCGGGCGGCCCGTCGATCCGCGGCCCTGGTTCAGCTCGCCCCAGCCGCGCGGCTGAAGCCTTGCGGCGGCCCCCCGCCCCTTCTGCGCACGCTCCCGGCCTGCCCGGCTGCCGCCCCGGTTCTTCCGGGGAACCGCTGCGCCGCGATTTGACGAAAACGCCAACTCGTTCAACGAATCGGATCGCGCACCTTGGGATGGTGGGTCGCCCGAACCCACGGTCGTCATCGGATGATTCACCCCACCACGACAACAAAGGACAGCGGTGAAGCCTGGGACGCGCTCGAGCCCTATGCGCAGGTCATCAGGTCCCTGATGCCGCGCGCGGCAGCGGTCGTGGTGTTCGACGGAGACGGCCAGCTGCGCTGGTCGAGCGAGACGACGACCGGTCCAGACCTCGTCGGTCTGATCGACGAGACGCTCTTCGCCGCGCGCACCGACCACGCATCGCCCGGAACGCTCAGGCTCCTGGCCGGAGACGTCCCCGTCTACGTCTTCTGGATCCGCAGCAATGCGGGCCAGCTCATCGCCATCGTCGGCGTGGTGTGCCGCGCCGTCGGTTCCGCGGAAGGCGAGCACCGTCCCTTCTCGTTCGTGCACTCGCTGCTGCGGCCGGCGCTCGAGTGTCTGCGCCGCGAGCTGATCGCGCGTGCGGCGATCGACGATCTGAGCAACACCGTGACCACGCTCGATCGCGATCTCGCGCTGCTGCTCGCCGAGTTCGCGGGCCCGCGCGGCGGCAACGGCACCGACGGTGCCGACGACCTCAAGGCCATCCTGCAGAGCGCCACCGAGCACCTGGGATGCCCGCTCGCCGCGCTCATCGTGCCCGAGAAGAGCATCGTGCAGATGCGCACGCACGGCGAGAATCCGCCGGACCGGCAGCTCGTGGCGCGCACGCACCGGCAGCTCCTGTCGATGGCGCAGATGCGCCGCGAGCCCGTGATCATCAATCAGCTCCAGACGGGCTCGGCCGCGCTGCAGATGCCGTACCGGATTCTCTCGTGCCCCGTGCGTCATGCGTCGGGGCGCGTGATGGGCGTGCTCGCGGTGTTCCGCAACGAAGCGGCGCCCGCGTTCACCGAGCGCGATGCGCGCCTCGGCGACGTGCTCGCGCGCCGCGCGGCTGCCGTCATCGAGAGCAGCTTCGACGCGCTGAGCGGGCTCTACACACGCCCGGCTTTCGAGCAGCGCGCGCGTGCGGTCCTGGCGGGTGCCGACCGCAACGCGCGCTGGAGCGCGCTCTACATCGACTCGGATCAGCTCCACGCCATCAACGACAACTTCGGCATGCACGTCGGCGATTCGGTGATCGGCCAGATCGGCGAGCTGATCCGCCGCCGGCTGCCGCCCGGCGCGTTCGCTTCACGCATCTCGGGCGACCGTTTCGCGATCCTCCTGCCGAGCGCTCCCGAGGACGCGGCGACATTCGCGGACAGTCTGCGCGAAGGCGTCGAGCGGCTCGGCGCCGCGCAGGACAACTCCCGCCTGCACGTCTCGATCAGCATCGGCGTCGCGCCGGTGGAGCCGGGGTCCGTGGAGCTCACTCATTCGCTTGCGGCGGCGGAAATGGCGTGCAAGGCCGCCAAGGACCGAGGCCGCAACCGCGTCGAGGTCTACCAGACCGCCGACGTCAGCATCGTCCGCCGCTTCACCGACATCAACATCGCCACGCGGCTGCGAGCGGCGATCGAGGAAGGCCGCATGCGCCTCTACGCGCAGCTCATCCTGCCGCTCGGCACGGTGGGACACGACCGGCCGCACTACGAAATCCTGCTGCGCATGGTCGACGAGGACGGCGAGACCTTCGGTCCTGACCGTTTTCTGTCGGCGGCGAACCGCTATCAGCTGATGCCGACGCTCGATCGGTGGGTGATCGAGCAGACGATCGCGCGCTTGAGGCCGCATCGCGAGCTGCTCGCGAGCGCGCCCGCGGTGTTCGCGATCAACTTCTCGGGCCAGTCGCTCAACAACGAGGAGTTCGCCGATTTCCTGCTCGAGCAGATCGAGGGCAGCGGGCTGCCGCCCGAGCTGTTCTGCTTCGAGCTGACCGAGAACGCGACGATCGCGAATCTCGCGCGCGCCGAGGTCATCATGCGGCGGCTGCGCCGCATCGGCTGCGGCATCGCGCTCGACGATTTCGGCACGGGGCTCTCGTCCCTGTCGTATCTGCGTCAGCTTCCGGTGACGATGCTCAAGATCGACGGGAGCTTCGTGCGCGACATCCTGAAGGACCCGCGCTCGGAATCGATGGTGCACGCCATCGCGCAGCTCGCGCGCGCCATGTCGCTCGCCACGGTCGCCGAGTACGTCGAGACCGAGGAGCTGCGCAGCCGCGTAGCGGCGCTCGGCGTCGACTACGGGCAGGGTTTCGCCATCGGCAGGCCTCTGCCCTTCGAAGAGATCATGGAAGAGCTTCCGGTGCTCGCCGCCGCGTCGCCCGTCTGCTGCCCGGTCGAGGAAGCTCTTCCGCAATTGCGCACAGGAAGCGCGTACTAGCAAGCTTGGCAGTAATTGGTCGTTCTCTTTCATTGACCTGCGACGCAAAGCTGTAGTACTCAATGCGCTCGCACAACTGGGGGTCTCAAACAGAATGTCCACGCGATCGCGCACGCTGATCGCTCTCGTGGCCGGGGCGGTTCTGGGTTTCTCGTCGGCGCTGTCCGGCGACGTCCTCGCCGAGAAGCGCAGCAGCATGGGTTCAGGGAAGAACGCCGACGCACCGGCAGCTCTCCCCTGGGAAGAAGCACGTCTCCTTGCCGAAGTCTTCGAGAAGGTCAAGCGGGAGTACGTCTCCGAGATCGACGACCGGGAGCTCATGGAGAAGGCCGTACGCGGCATGATCGCGTCGCTCGATCCGCACTCGACGTACCTCGACAGCAAGCAGTTCGAGCAGATCCGGCTCTCGACGACGGGCTCCTATCCCGGCGTCGGCATCGAAGTCGTGGCCGCCGACGGCCACGTGAAGGTGCAGCGGCCGATCGAAGGCTCGCCGGCCGCGCAGGCCGGCATGAAGACCGGCGACCTCATCCTGAAGATCGACGACACCGAGGTCGGCGCGGATCTCTCGGGCGCCATCGCCCGCATGCGCGGGCCGGAAGGCAGTACCGTCAAGCTCACGGTTCTGCGGCCCTCGACCGGAGAGACACTCGAGTTCAATCTGCGCCGTGCCAGGGTCGCCGTGCACAGCGTCGTGCATCAGCAGCTCGAGCCCGGCTACGGCTACGTCCGCATCACGACGTTCAGCGAGACGACGCCCGCCGATCTCAACCGCGCCATCACGGAGCTGCAGAACGCGAGCCCGACGGGCCTCAAGGGCCTCGTGCTCGATCTGCGCAACAACCCGGGCGGTGTGCTCGAGTCGGGCGTCGCCGTCGCGGATGCCTTCCTCGAGGAAGGCCTGATCGTCTCGGCGGATGGACGCACCGCCGATGCGCGCTTCCGCATGGAGGCGACTCCGGGCGATCTGCTCAACGGTGCTCCGCTCGTCGTGCTCGTGAACGGCGGGTCGGCGTCGGCTTCGGAGATCGTCGCAGGCGCGCTGCGCGATCACGGACGCGCGAAACTGATCGGCCACAAGACCTACGGCAAGGGCTCCGTACAGACGGTCATGCCGCTTTCGCACGGCGGGGCCATCAAGCTCACGACGTCGCGCTACTTCACGCCGTCGGGCGCCTCGATCCACGAGAAGGGCATCATTCCCGACATCGTCGCGGAAGGACCGGAGCGTCCGCCTGCCGACATCCGCGGCGCGAATGCGGACGAGCCGCTCACCGCGCGCGACGACGAAGTGCGGCTCGCGCTCGAGACGCTCAAGGCGCACACTGGCGACGACGCCCGCCCCACGACCGCGTGGGCGGGCACGCCACGCATCGCTGCGGCACCCTGAGAGAAGGACCGCTGATTGGAGCTGATCCACTGGTTCATCGACGTCGTACTGCACCTCGATCGACATCTCGTCGACCTGATGCAGCAGTACGGCGTGTGGATCTATGCGATCCTGTTCCTGATCATCTTCTCGGAGACGGGCTTCGTCGTCACGCCGTTCCTGCCCGGTGACTCGCTGCTCTTCGCGGTGGGCGCGCTCGCGGCGGTGGACACGAGCGGCACGCTGACGGCGCCGCTCGCGAGCGTCCTGCTCGCCGCGGCGGCGATTCTCGGCAATACGCTGAACTACTCCATCGGGCGGTGGATCGGGCCGCCCGCGTTCAGCGGCCGCTACCGCTTCCTCAAGGTGGAGTACCTGCGCCGCACGGAGGAGTTCTTCATCCGTCACGGCGGCAAGACCATCGTGCTCTCACGCTTCGTGCCGATCATCCGCACGTTCGCGCCGTTCGTCGCCGGCGTCGGGCGCATGCCCTATGGCCGCTTCCAGGCGTACAACATCGCGGGCGGCGTGTCCTGGGTGATGATCTTCATCTGGGGTGGCTATCTGTTCGGCAACATCCCGATCATCAAGAACAACTTCGGGATCGTCACGATCATCATCGTGATCGTGTCGCTGCTGCCGCTCGCCGGTGCGCTCGCGCGCTCGCGCCGCCCGGCGTGATCGTTCATTCGATCCGGCCGCGGATCATTCGACGATGACGACGCGGTTGCGCCCTTCGCGCTTGCTGCGGTAGAGCGCATCGTCCGCGCGGCGCAGCAGCGCTTCGGCTGCCGTCTGCGCGGACTCCTCGCGGTCGGAGAGCGTGGCGACTCCGAAGCTCGCGGTGACCAGGATCTCGCCCATGGACGTCGCGAAGGGCTGCGACGCGCAGCGTCCACGGATCTTCTCCGCGACGGCAGCCGCGCCTTCGGCGGTCGTCTGCGGGAGCACGATCACGAACTCCTCGCCGCCGAAGCGTGCGATCCAGTCGCTCGCGTTCCGGATCGAGCCGAGCGACAGCGCCGCGAACTGACGCAGGACTTCGTCGCCCACCTGGTGGCCGTACTCGTCGTTGATCTTCTTGAACTGGTCGAGATCGGTCATCACGACGGACATCGCGTGGTCGTAGCGGCGCGCGCGCTCGACCTCGCGCGGGAGCTGCTCATTCAGATAACGGCGGTTGAACGTGCCGACGAGGGCGTCCGTGATGGAGAGCAGCTGGATCTTGGCGTTCGCCTCGCGCAGTGACTGCTCGAGCTGCACGATGCGCCGCCCGGCATTGAGCCGCGCGAGCAGCTCGGCTTCGTTGGCCGGCTTGCGGATGTAGTCGTCGGCTCCGGATTCGAGGCCCGTGACGACGTCGTCGATGGAAGCCTGTGCCGTCAGCAGCAGGATGTAGACGTAGGTGGGCAGGGTGAGCTTGCGGACCTGGCGGCAGAGCGTGGCGCCGTCGATGCCGGGCATGTCGCGGTCCGTCAGGAGCATCTGGAACTCCCCGGTCGCCACCCGCTCCAGCGCGCTCTCCCCGTCGGGCGCGGTCTCCACCTCGTAGCCCGCCCGCCTCAGCAGCCGCTCGAGGAGCAGGCGCTGCGTCGGCTCGTCCTCCACCAGCAGGAGCTTCAGCCGTTGTGCCTCGTTCATGGCCTCACCGCGGCCTCACCGCGTGTCCGGCGTCGATCATACGCCAACGGCGCAGGAGGCCGTCGCGCGCGTCCCGCCCGATGGCACAATGTGCCCCATGGTGGATCGAACCCGCGGCTACGCACATCGCATCGACATCCTCGCCGAGCCGCAGCGCGTCTGGCAGGCGCTGACCGACTCGGCCGCCCTCGTCCGCTGGTGCGCGCCGAATGCGGAGATCCGCGCGCGGCCTGGCGGGCTGTTCCGGGTGAGCATCGATCGCGCCATCGAGCTCGAGGCACACATCGACGTTTTCGATCCGTGCCGGCGGCTGCGGCTCATCTACCTGCCTTCGCCGTCGCTGCCGCCGGCCGACAGCGTGCCGGTCGACGACTTCATTCTCGAAGCGAGGCGCCGTGGGACGGTTGTGCGCCTCCTCGGCTCGGGTATTCCGGCGGACGAGTCGTGGAACGCGCACTACCTCAGGCTGCGCGTCGCGTGGGAACGGGCGCTCGCCCGTCTGAAGATCTACGTCGAACAGGGCTCGATGGAGGAGGCGGTATGATCGGCTTCGTCTTCCGCGCGGTGATCGCCGCGCTCGGGCTGTGGCTCGCGACGTGGCTCATGCCCGAGCGCATTCACATCGACTCGGCCGTCACGCTCCTCCTGGCAGGGCTCCTCCTCGGCGTCGTCAACGCGATCGTCAGGCCCGTCGCCGTCATCCTGACGCTGCCTCTCACGCTGCTCACGCTGGGGCTCTTCCTGCTGGTCGTGAACGCGGCGATGCTCGCGCTGGTCGCCCTGCTGCTGCCCGGATTCAGCATCGACGGCTTCTGGGCGGCGTTCCTCGCCGCGATCATCGTCGGCATCACCGGCTGGCTCGGTTCCTGGTTCATCGGCTCGAACGGGCGCGTCGAGGTGTACGCGCGCCGCGGCCGCTGAAGGTGCCGAAGCCAGCGGTTCAGGTGCGCAGCGTGGCGTCCGACGGCGCCGGTCCGCGGGACGTGGCCGTGCGGTAGAGCAGTAGCGCGAGCACCGCGAGAATCACGAGGCCGAGCCAGCCACCGAACTGCAGGAACTCGGGCAGTGCGAGCACGTCCGAGCGGCCGGTGGTGACGATGGGAATCGCGATGAGGATACCCATCAGTGCCTCGCCGGTGATCATGCCCGCGGCGAACAGCATGCCCTTGCGCCCGAGACGCTCGGCTTCCTCGGGGCTCGGGGCCACGCCGCGCGTCGCACCGCCAGTGAGCGTACGTTCGGCGAACCAGGCGAGCGCTCCGCCGAGAAAGATCGGCACGGTAAGCTCGAGGGGCAGATAGATTCCCACGGCGGCGGCGAGCACCGGTACGCGGAAGCTCGCGCCACGCGCCTTGAGGATCTCGTCCACGGCGATGATCGCCGCGCCGATCAGCGCGCCGATCGCGACCATGTTCCACGGCAGCGAGCCGCCGAAGAGCCCGCGCGAGACGGACGCCATGAGCGTCGCCTGCGGTGCGATCAGCGGCGAGGGATGCTCGGGCGTCGGCACGCCGATGCCGTAGGCGGCCGCCAGGAGATTCAGCACCGGTGCCATCACGAGCGCGCTCACTGCCGCGCCGATCGCCAGCATGACCTGCTGACGCCACGGCGTCGCACCGACGAGATATCCGCACTTGAGGTCCTGGAGATTGTCGCCGCTGATGCACGCCGCACAGCAGACGACGGCACCGATCATGATCGCGGCGACGGGTCCGATCTCGGAGCCGCGGCCCATGAGGCCGAGAAGCACCACGGCGGCGAACAGAATCGTCGCGATGGTGATGCCCGAGACCGGGTTGTTGGACGAGCCCACCAGTCCCGCCATGTACGCGGAGACCGAGCAGAACAGGAAGCCCGCGACGATCATGATGATGGTCATCGGCAGGCTCACCGCGAAGCTGTCGACGATCGTCTGATACAGCGCGAGCAGCGGCAGACTGAAGAGCACGATGCCGATGAGCACCGACTTCATCGGCAGGTCCTGCTCGGTGTGTGCGACCGCAATGCCCGATGCGGCGGCGCGCGTCGCGGCGAGACCGCTGCGGATGCCCGAGAGGAGCGATTTGCGCAGCGACACGAGCGCCCACAGGCCGCCGATCAGCATCGCGCCGACGCCGAGATAGCGGATCTGCTGGCTCCACAGCAGTCCCGCCGCTTCCTCTGCGCTGAGCCCCGCGGCGGCCTGCGCGAGCTCGGGATTCCCGTCGAGAAAGAAAGCGCTGTAGATCGGGATCGCGATGTTCCAGGAAATGACGCCGCCCGAGAGCACGACGATGCCGATGTTGAGGCCGACGATGTATCCCACGCCGAGCAGCGCCGGCGAGAGATTCGTGCCGAAATAGGCGATGCCGCTGCCCACGTAGGTCGCCGCGGCTGCGGTGTCCGGGATCAGTCGCAGTCCGCTCGCCGCGGCAAGCTTCGCGAGCCCGCCGCCGACCGCTGCGCCCGCGAGGATCTTCACGCCCTGCGCGGGGTTCTCACCGGTGCGCAGCACTTCCGCGGCGGCCTTGCCCTCGGGGAAGGCGAGATTCTGCTCGACCACGAGCGAGCGGCGCAGGGGAACGGAGAACAGCACACCGAGCACGCCGCCGAGGCCTGCGATCGCCAGCACCCACCAGAAGTTGAACGTTTCCCAGTAGCCCAGGATCACGAGCGCAGGGATGGTGAAGATCACTCCCGAAGCCAGCGAGGAGCCTGCGGACCCGGCGGTCATCACGATGTTGTTCTCGAGAATGCCGCCTCCGCCGAGCACGCGGAGCACGGCCATCGAGACCACCGCGGCGGGGATCGCCGACGCGATCGTCATTCCGGCGAAGAGGCCCAGGTACGTGTTCGCCGCCGCCAGGATCAACGCGAGAACGGACCCGAGAATGATCGCGCGCACCGTGAGCTGCGGCGCGGTGGGGGAATTCGAGCTCATGCGCTCCTCCGCAGGCTTTGTTGTGTCGGGCCAGTCAGTCGGGCCGGCGGCTACTGTAACGTCACGCGCGCCGTCTGGCACCGCCGGCTCGCGGACCCCGTTCTCGGATCGTGCGCGGGGGAGTCCAAGGGACCCGGGCAGACCTGTCTCGCTATGCGGCGGGGTTCCGTCCGCCGAGCGCCTGCTCGAGCGCGTTCGTCAGAGGCTTGAGGAAGTAGGAGCCGGACGGCATGGACTGGACTTCGATACCGCGCTCGCGCAGCGCCTCACCGACCACGGGACCGACGGCCGCCACGAGCGTGCGCGAGAGCGCATCCCTCACGAGAGGCTCCGGTCCGACGGCGAACAGCCGCTCGACCTGTGGTGTGCTCGTGAACGCGATCGCATCGACTTCGCCTGCCGCCATACGCTCGAGCAGCGCGCGGACCGCAGCGTCGTCCGCTTGGTCCGCATAGACGTAAGGCGCAACCGGCAGCACGGTGGCGCCGGCGGCCGTGAGGAAATCCATGAGCGGCCGGTTCGGATCGGTGCCGTAGAGCTGCACGCCGATGCGCCTTCCCTGAAGTCGTTCGCCGCGCAGCGCGGCGATCACGCCTTCCGTCGTCGGCACCGTTGCCGGGATATCGGGCTTGAGACCGAGCTCGCGCAGCTCGCGGGCGGGCTTGGGGCCGCGCGTGATCTTGCGCACGCGCGCGAGCTCGCGCAGGAAAGCTTCCCTGAGATCGGGCTCGTGTCGCTCGATGCAGCCCAGGAGACGGCGCAGGCCTTCGCCGGTGAGCAGCACGAGGTCGTCACAGCCGCCTGCGGCGAAGCGCCGGATCCATTCGAGCACCGGCGCAGGGTCCGGCGCATCCTTGATGGCGACGAGCGGACAGCGCAGCACGGCGGCACCGCGCCGCTCGAGCATCGCGGCGAAGAGATCGAGCTCGCGCGTCTCGGGTACGGCGATGCGCCGGCCTGACAGAGTCTGCATGCTCATGCGGCGAGAGCTTGGTGCGCCGGCCACGTCTGCGCAAGATGCAGAACGCAGGCATACGCTTCCCGATTCCCTTTCACGAAAAAGGAAACGCCGCGATCCACGTACACACGTCTCCAGTCATGTGCACGTGAATCGGCGGCGTTGCCAAGCGGACCCGCTGTCGGGTCCTCGCCGGCAGGTCTCTGGTTCCTGCAGCGTCAGCGCCGCTTCTGCAACCGGTGTGCCACGTCCTTCACGGCGCGGCTCGATGTCATGCACGGCAAGGCTTTGCGCGTGCCGCGCATCGTGATGGTGCCGGCGTGTGCAGTGCGTCTCGCCCGCATGCGGAGCGCTCTCGCGCGACGACGCACGCTCGGTGTGCGTCTCGCACCACGCAGCAGGAAACCTGGAACATCTGCTCGAGCACGTCGCGATCGCGGTTCTCCATGTCGATGACGTCCGGATTCGCTTCCCGGATTCCGTGCGGCAGGTTCTGCATGTCGCGCACGATGACGACGTCGGAGTGGCCCGCTTCGCGCCGTCGCTCCGGAACCCGATCCGAAGCGAGCTTTGTATCCGACATGCCCCTCCCCGGACGGCGCGCAATCCGTCGTTCGCGCGGCGTCCGCGAATCAATCCGGTGCACCTGCGCTCCGATTCGCACCGGTGCGAGGCACGCCGATCGCGTGATCGAACGCGCGCGAAAACGCGAAACGCGCGCAGATCGCTGTTTTGCGGGTATTCGCGCACGCGAGCGCGCGTTGGCACACGCGTTGCTTATGAGTGATTGCGGATCCCGTGTCAGCGGTGGTGCGGGTCCGATGGGCACAGGCGTCCATGGAGTACGGGTTCCCCCTTCCCCGTGCTTCTGGACGCCTTTCTCATTGGCGCGGCGACGGAGCTCCTGCGCAACGGCGCGCGCGCACCGTGCTGTACGGCGCGAAGGCGCACGAGCCGCAGGCGGCAGCAACGCTCATGCCATGCGGCAGATCGACGCCGCGCGGGACGCCTGTGGTGCACGTGCGGCAGTCGGCGTAATCTTCTCCGCCGACCGGGAGCGGATCGGGAGCATCTCCCGCGGGTGCGACGGTGAGAGCGGATCTTGCGGGATCACTCGGCGGGCTCGCGGCAGCGTTCATGCTGCTCGCCGCGCCTTCGCTCGCAGCGGACTGGACCGCAAGCGTCGCCGCTACGTCGAACTATCTCGTCAACGGCCTCACGCGTTCAGGCAACGAAGCCGCCGTGCAGGCGCACGTCGGATGGATCGCCGATTCGGGCTGGTCCGCGGGTGTGTGGGCCTCGACCGTTCAGCGCCATCCCGAGACCGGACCGCGCTACGAGCTCGATCTCTACCTCACTCGCGCGTGGCGCATCGGCCGGGACCTCACGGCCTCCGCGCGCGTGAGCCGCTACCAGTCTCTCGGCGATTCGGCTCTCTTTCCCTACGACTACACGGAGCTCGCCGCGTCGCTCTCCTTCCGCGAAGCGGTCACGGTCACGATCGCCGCGTCGCCGGAT
This sequence comes from Pseudomonadota bacterium, assembly GCA_003242685.1. Classification (GTDB taxonomy): domain Bacteria; phylum Pseudomonadota; class Gammaproteobacteria; order Steroidobacterales; family Steroidobacteraceae; genus ZC4RG24. The sequence continues at coordinate 50,369 of QGVD01000004.1, forward strand.
TACCCCTTCTACACCCGCTACGACTACGCGCCCGAAGGCACGTCGATCACCTGTGAGCTGTCGATGCAGCGGCCCCTCGGTCGCCGCCTGCAGCTCAGCGCGGGGCTCGGGCACGCCGATCTCCAGGGAGGAGCGTACGGTGCTGCGCGGTACTGGTACTGGAGCGCCGGCGGGCAGCTCGCCTGGCGGCGGCTCGAAATCGGTCTGAGCTACGTCGGGACGGACGGCACGGCGGAGCGCCTGTTCGGCACCGCGCTTGCGGGCAACACCTGGATCGCGACGGCCTCCTTCGAGCTGCACTGAGCAGGCCGTCGAACCTTCTGCGCGGCGGGAGGGTACTCACCGGCAGACGGGTTGGGACCATGACCCACGCCTCGAGCCACGAATCTCCGTTCTCTGCGACAGGTGCCGCCGGTGAGCAGGCGCTGCTCGTGCGCGTGTCTCAGGGGGACCGGGACGCCCTGCGAAAGCTGTACTTCCTGTTCCACCGGCGTCTGTCCCGCTTCCTGCTGCGGCTGACTCACCGGCCGGAGATCACGGAGGAGATCATCAACGACACGATGCTCGTGGTCTGGCAGCACGCGCACGAGTTCCGCGGCGACTCGCGGCCGTCGACGTGGATCCTCGGCATCGCCTACCGGCGCGCGCTCAAGGCGCTGAGCCGTGAGCGGCCCTCGCAGGGCAACCCGCAGGACGAGGAGAGCTCGGGCGCGCCCGACGCCGAGGTCATGGAAGGCCTCGCGTACGGCGTCGAGCTCTCCGACTGGCTCGACCGGGCGCTCGAGCGGCTCACGCCGGAGCACCGTCTCGTGATCGAGCTCGCCTACGTGCTGGGCCTCTCGTGCGAGGAGATCGCGAGCATCGCAGGCTGCCCCGTCAACACGGTGAAGACACGCATGTTCTATGCGCGACTGAGACTGCGCGAGCTGCTCGCCCGGCTCGCAGCGCCTTCGGTCGCAGAGAGGCTTCCGCCATGATGTCGCACGCTGCTCGACCGCACGAGCCGCAGGAGCACGTCGAGCTCGATCTGCCGTGGTACGTGAACGGTACGCTGCCGGCTCACGAGCGTGAGCGCATCGAGCGTCATCTCGCCGCATGTGAGAGATGCCGCGAGTCGCACGCTTCCGAGGTGCGTCTCGCCGCTGCGCTCGGCAATGCGCGCGAGCCGGTCGAATGCGCGCCGCAGTCCGGCTGGAACCGTCTCGCCATGCGGCTCGATGCGCTCGAGAGCGATACACAGGCAACGGCATCGGCGAGCTCCGCCGCGCCGATGCGATCGGAAGCGCCGGCATCGACGATGGCCGCACATCCGCAGCGCGCGTCGCGACGCAGGGTTCTTCCTGCGGTGGTGCTGGCGCAGGCCGCGGCGCTCGCGATGCTCGCATTCGCGCTGCTCTACGTGACGCTCGACGACGGCGCGCCGCGCTATCGCACGCTGACGAGCACGGACGGCGCTGCAGTCGTTGCCGGACCGGCGCTGCGCGTCGTGTTCGACGAGAGCGCGTCGAACGCGGAGATCCGCTCACTGCTCGAGCACGTCGGCGGCAGCATCGTCGCCGGCCCCACGGAGCGGCGCGTTTACACCGTGCGGCTGCAGCGTGCGGGGAACGGCACGGTCGTCGACGCGGAAGCCGCGGCGGACTGGCTGCGCACTAAGCCTCAGGTGCTGTTCGTCGAGCCCGTGGACGCGCCGGAATCGCGATGAGCCTGAAACGTACGGCGCTCCTCTCGCTGGCGATGCTCGCGCTCGCGGGCTGTGCCGTACGTCCGGTCGCGCCGGGTGCAGGCGCGCTGATGCCTGCCGCAACGCGCGGTGAAGCCGGGCGCCAGCTCATCGTCACCATCCGCGAGGCGGAGCACACGCTGTCGAGCGCGCCTGGCAGAACGCCTCGCTCGTACGGCGGCGGTGCGCCCTACGGCGCTTCGCCGTACGCGCGGCACGTCGTCGCGCAGCTCGAGCGCGAGTATGGGCTGATCTGGGTCGCCGACTGGCGCATCGACGTGCTCGGCGTGCACTGCGTGGTGTTCCAGGCGCGTGACGATGCCGCGCGTGCGGAAGCCGTACGCCGACTGCAGCAGGACGAGCGTGTGGAAAGCGTGCAGCCGATGCAGAGCTTCCGCACCGCTGCGGGCGGCTCGCGCTACAACGATCCGTACTTCCGCCTGCAGACGCACGTGACGGCGCTGCAGGTGCCCGAAGCGCACCTCTGGTCGCGCGGGCGGGGTGTGCGCATCGCCGTGATCGACACGGGCGTCGCGCTCGAGCATCCCGAGCTCGCACGTCGCGTGCGCGTGGCGCGCAACTTCGTGGACGAGGACGAGGAGAGCTTCCGGCGCGACACCCATGGAACTGCCGTCGCGGGTGTGATCGCCGCTGCCGTGAACAACGGAATCGGCATCGTCGGCATCGCGCCGGAGGTGGAGCTGCTGGCGCTCAAGGCCTGCTGGCACGAAGCGCCGGGAGAGCCCGCGGTCTGCAACACCCTCACGCTCGCCGAGGCTCTCGACTTCGCCATCCGCCGCAAGGCTGCCGTGATCAATCTCAGCCTCACGGGACCGGACGACCCTCTGCTGCGCCGTCTCGTCGAAGCGGCGCTGCAGCGTGGAACCGCGGTCGTGGCCGCGGATGGGGGCCGGGGCGATCGGTCGCGCACCTTCCCGCTCTCGATCCCGGGCGTTCTCGCCGTCGGCGATGCGGATTCGCCCGACAGCCTTGCATCGGCGCCGCTCGTCGCGCCCGGCCGCGAAATCCTGACGCTCACGCCATCGGGCCGTTACGATTACATGTCGGGCGCCTCCCTTTCGACCGCAATGGTGAGCGGGATCGTCGCGCTCCTTCTGGAACGGCGCCGCGACCTGCAGCCGCGGGACGTCGCCGATCTCCTGTCGCGTACCGCTGCACCGCTCCAGCCGTCCAGCATCGCCCGCCTCGTCAATGCGTGCGGTGCCGTCCTGGCGCTCGTCGGCGCCGGGCGCTGCGGCGAGCCGGAAGGGACACTCGCCTCCGTCGACGCCGCGCTGCCGCAGCGCTGAAGCGGCGCCTCCCCCTCACGATGGATCCGCAGACCGCGCGGAGCGCGCTACGCTATGAATCAATGAACGCCCGAACCAGAGCGATGCGCCCCGCCGAGCGGCGCGAGATCAGTAAGGCGGAAATCGTCCGGCAGCTGCGCGCGCTGGGAGTGAAACCGGGCGGGATACTTCTCGTCCACACCTCTTTCCGGGCGGTGCGGCCCGTCGAGGGCGGGCCGCGCGGGCTCATCGAAGCGCTGCGCGAGGCACTCGGACCCGATGGCACGCTCGTCATGCCTTCCTGGTCCGGGGACGACGACGTGCCGTTCGATCCGAAGACCTCCCCGGCCGCGCCCGACCTCGGCGTCGTGGCGAACACCTTCTGGCGCATGCCCGGGGTGCTGCGCGGTGAGCACTGCTTCGCCTGCGCGGCCGTGGGACCCCAGGCGGCGCAGATCGTGTGCGAGCCGCTGTCGCTGCCGCCGCATGGCCCGGCGAGCCCCGTGGGCCGCGTCCACGAGCTCGGCGGGCAGGTGCTGCTGCTCGGCGTCGGTCACGAGGCCGACACGACGCTGCATCTCGCGGAAGTTCTCGCGGGCGTGCCCTACCGCATCCAGAAGCACTACACGGTGGTGCGGGACGGGAAGCTCGAGCGCATCGCCTACGGCGAGAACGATCACTGCTGTGCGCGCTTCGCGCTCGCCGACGAATGGTTGCGTTCGCGACGCCTGCAGCACGAGGGACGCGTCGGTCATGCGCACGCGCGACTCGCGAAGGCGTCCGACATCGTCGCCGTTACGCTCGAGCAGCTCGCGCGCGATCCCCTGCTCTTCCTGCACTCGCCGGAAGACGAGTGCGCGGAATGCGACGCCGCGCGCGCGAGCATCCGCGCATGAGGGCCTTCAGAAGAACCCGTGCAGCTCGATGAAGTACTGCTCGCGGTTCTGCAGCGCGTTCTGCGGAATGCCGTCGTAGACGCGCGCGCCGACCCGTAGCTGCAGGAACTCCACCGGCGTGAGCTCGTAGACGAGACTCGTTCGCGTCTGCTCGTCCTCGTCGACGTCGTCGTCGGGGTCGAACCACTCGAAGGTCAGCTTCACGTTGTGGCCGCGGCGCGGCATCCAGTTCGCCTCGCCGAGCGCGGCGATCAGCTGCCGGCCCGTGGGACCGAGCCCGTCGTCGTCGATGTAATCCACTTCGCCGAGCCACGCGATCGGTCCGGTGCGTATGCCCGCATGCAGCGCGAGCGCGTATCGATCGCCGGCATCCGTATCGTTGAAGCTCGCACTCAGTCCCGCCCGCCACGTGGGCCGCACGTGCGCGGCACGCAGCGTGAGCTGTTTGCCGTTGTCGAGCTCGGGTCCGCCCGCCGTGCCGTTGCTCACCGCGAGCTGCGCGCTCCAGGCGCCGTACTCGAGGCCCACCTCCACCGCGTCATCCGCCGTGGTCATGTTGATCCCCGAGACCTGACGCACGAAGGCGTTGTCGTCTTCGAGCCGCCAGCCGAAGGGCAGATACATCTTGCCGGCCTTCACGTACCACGTGCCTTCACGCAGCCACAGCCGCACGTTGGCTTCGCGATTGTCCGCGTCGCCCGGTGCGAGCTGCTCGTCGACGTACACCGACAGGCGGCCCGGGATCACGGACGCTTCGACGAAGATCCGGCCCTCGGCGACGTCGAAGGCGCTTCTCTCGTCCTGATCGGGCACGTCCACGTGATCGAAGTTCGCGCGCAGATTCCCGCCAATGGCGACGTAACGGCCGAGCATTCCGCTCCAGGGTTCCTCTTCCACGCGCAGCCGCCGAGCCGGCAGCCCCGTCTGCGCGTACGCATTGCCGAAAGGCGTGCGCAGCCCGCCACCAGTGACGTTCGCATGACACTGAACGCACTTGAGGCCGGTGCGCACCGCGAAGTAGGGCTCCGCATGCGCGCCGGCAGCGAAGAAGAGGAGCGCCGCGAGAGCGAGACACGATCGAACGTTCATGGCGTGCCCTCCGTCACCGTGAACGTCGCGTGGAAGTCTCCGCCCGGGGTGCCGTCATCGTCGCCATCGAGCACACGGCCGTCGACGTCGGCGAGCGCGACGGCTCCGCTGCCGGAAATCGTGATCCTGTAAGTTTCCGCCGCGAGCGCGCCGCGCGGCGTGAGCGTCACGACGGTGGGATTGACGAGCGAGACCTCGACGCTCGCGAGCGGCACCTGGATTTCGTTGCCTTCCGCGAACGAACCGTCACCGCCGCTCGCGTGCAGCTGGAAGGTATCCGCGCTCGCGAGCGCGGCGTCGACGGGATGACTGAAGACGATCGTGAGCGTGCTCGGGGTCGGACACTCTTCGCCCTCCGCAGGAACCGTCGAGACGACACGCGGTGGTTGAAGCTGCTCTGCGAGGCCGGCAGTGGCCGGCGGCGCGCCCTGTGCGATCCACTGCCGTACGAGATCGATGCTCGATTGCGGCAGCGGCGGACCACCGAGCGGCATGCGCGCGCCGACTGCCGCGCGTCCTTCGATCTTCTGCACCAGATAACTCGCATCGGGGTCGCCGGGCGTCACTCGCTGCAGTGCCGGGACCTGGACGCTCGGTACGTTCACGAGCATCGCGTAACTATTGGCTTCGTCGAGGCGCAGACCGAGCGGTGCCGCCGCACCCGCATGGCAGTTGGTGCAGACCGGCGTGAAGATCGTGTCCTGTATCTGGCGGAACTCGCCGGTCGCGGGCGGCGGACCTCCCGGCGGACCGCCGTTCGATCCTCCGTCGGAGCCTCCTTCTCCGATCGGACGTCCGTTCGCGTCCAGTCCTTCACCGCTTCCCGCACAGCCCGCGATCGCGAGCAGGGCGGCGGGAACGAGCATGGGCTGAATGCGCTTCGAGCCCGCGAGCCTCAACCGCATCGGTCACCTCGTCGAGTCTGCCGACACGTCCGGTGAGTCCGCGCGCCGCAGCTCGCGGTTCGATGCGATCGCGTGCCGGTCACCAGATGCGTCCGTTTCGAGCCACGCGTGAACCGCACGACGGCGAGAGCGGTACACACGCCCCGCCGAAGCACGTATCGACCGAACCAGGGGTGGACAATGAAGAATCCGCGCCTTCGCCCGCTCATGCTCGTGCGCTTCGCCGCCGTGGTGCTCTTCGCAGCAGGTCTCGCTGCATGCAACGGCGACGACGACGATGAAACGCCGCCTCAGACCGGCCCGGACACCAGCCCGCCGACGGTGAGCCTCTCGGCGCCCGCCACCGCGAGCCGCACCGTTACCCTCACGGCAACGGTGAGCGACAACGTCGGCGTGACGCAGGTGGAGTTCCGCGTCGACGGCACGGCGATCGCGACCGTTTCGGCGGCGCCGTTCACGACTTCATGGGACACGAGCACGGTCGCGGACGGTCCGCATACGCTCACGGCAATTGCACGTGATGCGGCAGGCAACTCGGCGACCTCAGCGGACGTCCAGGTCAATGTCCGCAATCAGCTCAGCTTCGCCGTGACACTGAGCGGCGCCGAGGAGAATCCGCCGACCGGTTCCGCGGGCTCCGCGACCGGAACGATCGACGTCAATGCGATCACCGGCGAGACGAGCGGTTCCATCACGGTCTCCGGCTTCACACCGACCGCGGCTCACATTCACGACGGCTTCGCGGGACAGAACGGACCGATCGTGATCGGTCTCGAGCAGGATCCCGGGGATCCCGCCGTGTGGAACGTGCCGCAGGGCGCGGTGCTCACCGCGGAGCAGCTCGACCGGCTGCTCTCCGGTGCGCTGTACGTGAACGTGCACTCCGATGCGTTCCCGGGCGGCGAGGTGCGCGCGCAGCTCCTGCCCGAGAACGTCCGCGTGTTCTTCACGGATCTCACGTCGCGTGAGGAGCCGGCGCTCATCGATGCGCCGGGATCGGGAAGAGCGGCGCTCACCGTGAACACCGACACGCGTGCAGTCGTCGCGCACCTGACGTTCAGCGGTGTCGACGACGCGACCGACGCGCACATTCACCAGGGATTCGCCGGAGCGAACGGCCCGGTGATCGTCGGTCTCACGCGCGATTCGGCGGATCCGTCCCACTTCTTCGTCACCGACGCATCGCTTTCACAGGCGGCGTACGACGCGCTGCTCGCAGGCGGGCTGTACTTCAACCTCCACAGCACCACACATCCCGACGGCCACCTGCGCGGGCAGATCGTGCCGGAAGGCGTGAGAGTGATCGTCACCGACCTCGAAGGCGTGCAGGAGGTGCCCGCGGTCGCGAGCAACGCCCGCGGACGGGCGGGCGTGACGTTCGTCGAGAGCACGCGCACCGTGCACATCCATCTCAACGCGCAGGGCGTGGACGATGCGAACGCCGCGCATCTGCACACCGGCGTCGCAGGTGTGAGCGGACCGGTCACCGTCGGTCTCACGCAGGACGGCAGCGCACCGGGCCACTGGTTCGTCGAGAACGCAGTGCTCTCCGAGACAGACGCCGCGGCGCTGCTCTCGGCACGCACCTACGTGAATCTCCACACGCCGGCGAATCCTTCCGGCGAGATCCGCGGACAGGTCGTGCCCGACGGACACATCGTGTTGGTCGCTCCGATGGACGGCAGCCAGGAAGTGCCTGAGCCGCGCACGACGGATGCCAGCGGCACCGTGGCGCTGACCGTGGATACCGCGAGCGGTGCGACGGAGGTCCACATCAATGCGACGGGAGTCGACGACGCGGTGGCGGCCCACGTGCACGACGGGTTCGCCGGCGTGAACGGTCCCGTGATCATCGGCCTCACGAAGGACTCCGATCCGGCCCGACCCGGCCACTGGTTCATCACCGACGCGACGCTCACCGCCGAGCAGCTCGAAACGCTGCTCGCCGGCGGGCTGTACGCGAACGTCCATACACCGGCGGCACCCGACGGGCTCATCCGCGGTCAGCTGCTGCCGCCGAACGTCCGGCTGACGTTCACCGACCTCACGGGTGGTGAGGAGGTGCCGCCGGTGAGCACCTCGGCCACCGCGCGCGCCGCGACGACTGTCGATCTCACGTCGGGCGAGGTCACGGTGCACGTCAACATGGTGGGTCTGGAGACCGCGAACGCGGCACACGTCCACGACGCGCCGGCGGGGGAGAACGGGCCGGTCATCATCGGACTGACGCAGGATCCCGCGACGCCCTCTCTGTGGTCGGTCGTGCGCGCGGCCGCGACGCCGGAGCAGATCCAGGGCTATCTCGCGAACCGCTGGTACGTGAACGTGCATACGCCGGCGAATCCGGACGGCGAGGTGCGCGGCCAGATCATCGCGAGCCCCGAGCCGCCGCCCGATGCTCAGGCGCCGACCGTGACGCTCGATGCCGTCCCCGCGACGATTTCCGGCGTCGTCACGCTGAGCGCGACCGCAGCGGACGATACGGGCGTGGTCGTGGTGCGCTTCAAGGTGAACGACGCCATCGTCGGGACTGACAGCACCGCGCCGTACTCCGTCGACTGGGATTCGGCGGGAGTCGCCAACGGGCAGGTGACGATCGTGGCGGAAGCGGAGGATGCCGCCGGCAATGTCGGTGTGTCGGCACCCGCAACCGCGACGGTGTCCAACTCCACTGGCGTGACGCCCTTCCTCTTCAGCGAGCTCCAGTCGCAGGTGTTCAGCATGAGCTGCGCGCTCGCCGGCTGCCATGCCGGGTCGAGCCCGCAGGCGGGCCTCGATCTCAGCGCGGGTCAGAGCTACGCGAATCTCGTCAACGTGCCGAGCACCGAGGTCGGTACCCTGCTGCGCGTGAAGGCGGGCGACGCCGCGAACAGCTACCTGATCCGCAAGCTCGAAGGAGGCCCTGACATCGTCGGCGCGCGCATGCCTTTCGGTGGTCCGCCGCTCTCCCAGGACGTGATCAACCGGATCCGCGCCTGGATCGACGCCGGCGCGCCGAACGACACGGCGCCCGTCGGGCCGCCGCCGATTCCGCCCGGGTACTGAACGGGTGCCGCCCGGCGGGGCGGCACCCCTCATCTCTTCTTCGGGCGACGCCCCGGCCGCGAGGGGATCTCTCCCTCCGCCGGGGTCCACGGCTCCCCGGTCCGCTCTTCGATGTAGCGCCGGATCAGCCGGCGCACGACCTGCGACGGCGTCGCATCCTCTTCCGCACACAGGCGCTCGAATACCGCCTTCTTGCGCGGATCGATCAGAATGGTCAGTCGGGCGGTACGATTCTCGAGAGCCAATGCCTTCACTTTTCTGCGCACAAAACTATTAGAATTGAATTGTAATCAGATGTGCATGGAATTCGCATCCCGCTGCCCCTGCCCGCGCGCCGACTCCGGTCGGACGCACACCGCCGCGACCAAGTAAGCCGCCGTGATCCTCACACCTCTCACGCTCTGTCTGCTGCTGCTCGCGCTGTGGGCCGTGATCGGAGTTGCGGGTCTGGCACGACCGACGAGCCTGCGCTACGTCGCGCGCACGCTCTATCCGCTCGGTGCGCTCTGCGGTATCGCGCTCGCGGCCGTCGCTGCGGTGAGCATCACCTGGGCACCCGAACGGCTCGTTCTGCCTTTCGGTCTGCCCGATCTGCCCTTCCACGTGCGGAGCGACGCGCTCTCGAGCGCATTCCTGTTCCTGCTCGGGGCCGCGGCTGCCGGCATCTCGTTCTTCGGCGCGGGCTACTTCCGCAGCGGTGAAGGCACGGCACCAGGGCTGTTGTGCCTGCAGTACCACCTGTTCCTCGCGAGCATGGGCTTCGTGCTCCTCGCCGACGATGCCTACGGTTTCATGGTCGCGTGGGAGTCGATGGCCCTGACCTCCTATTTCCTGGTCACCACGCAGCACCGTATTCCGGAGATCCGCCGCGCGGGCTTTCTCTACCTGCTGATCGCGCACCTCGGCGCGATCGCCATTCTTCTCAGCTTCGGCGTCATGCAGGGTGGAAGCTGGCAGTTCACGTTCGATGCCATGCGCGCCGCGCAGCTTCCGTCCGGCTGGGCGGCAGTTGCCTTCCTGCTCGCGATCTTCGGTTTCGGTGCAAAGGCGGGTCTCGTGCCGCTGCACGTGTGGCTGCCGGAGGCGCATCCCGCGGCTCCGTCGCCGGTTTCCGCCCTCATGAGCGGCGTGATGCTCAAGACCGCCGTCTACGGCGTGCTGCGCGTCACCTTCGATCTGCTTGGTGAACCCGCGAGCTGGTGGGGCCTCGTCCCGCTCGGCATCGGGCTTCTCACCGCGATGTACGGCGTCGTGTTCGCGGCCGTGCAGACGGACATGAAGCGTCTGCTCGCGTACTCGTCCATCGAGAACATCGGCATCCTGTTCACCGGCATCGGGCTCGCGGTCGTGTTCCATGGCGCCGGCATGGCGGTGCTGGCGGCGCTCGCGCTGATCGCCGTGCTCTATCACGCGCTCAACCACGCCTTCATGAAGAGCCTGCTGTTTCTCGGCACGGGCGCGGTGCTGCACGCGACCGGTGAGCGCAATCTCGGCCGTCTCGGCGGGCTGATCCGCCGCATGCCGTGGGTCGCGTGGCTCACGCTGGTGGGCGCGCTCGCAATATCGGGCCTGCCGCCGCTCAACGGCTTCGTTTCCGAATGGCTGCTGCTGCAGGCGTTCCTGTTCGCCCACCGGGTGCCGCAGACCTTCGTCAACATGCTGCTGCCTCTCGGCGCCGCGGTGGTCGTGCTCGCCGCCGCACTCGCGGCCTACGTCATGGTGAAGTTCTATGGCGTGGTCTTCCTCGGTCAGCCGCGCGAGGCCGCGCTCGCCCGCGCGCACGATCCGGGCGCGCTCGAGAAGCTCGGTCTCGTGTGGCTCGCGCTCGGCTGTGTGCTGCTGGGGCTTCTTCCCGCGCCGGTCGTCGGTCTGCTGGGCAGCGTGACCGCACAGCTCGGTGTGGGCTCACTCCCGCAGGGCGCTTCACCATGGTGGGTGCTCGAGCCGCTGCCCGACCGCGACGCTACGTACGCGCCGCTCGTGTTCCTCGCCGCGATCGTGCTCGTGGTGGTTCTCACCTTCCAGCTCGTCGGCCGCATGTTCCACCGTCGCGTGCGTCGCGGCGCGCCGTGGGACTGCGGATTCGTGCGCCTCGACGCGCGCATGCAGGACACGGCCGAGGGCTTCGGCCAGCCGATACGGCGCATCTTCCAGTCCTTCTTCGCCATAGAGCGTGAGCAGCCGACACCGTTCGACCGCGCGCCGCGCTACAGCATCGTCGTGACCGACCGGCTCTGGCGCGCGCTCTACCTGCCGCTCGCGGGACTCGTGCAGCGGGCGGCCGACGCCGTCGCGTGGCTGCAGCAGGGACGCATCGCCGCGTATCTGCTCTACAGCTTCGTCACGCTCGTGACCCTGCTCGCACTGGTGCTGTGACGATGGCCTGGCTCACGCAGATCCTCGAAGTCCTCGCCGCACTCGTCGCCGCGCCACTGTTCCTCGGCTGGGTGAACAAGTGCCGCGCATGGCTCCAGAACCGCAGCGCGCCGAGCCTGCTGCAGCCGTACCGCGGCATCCGCAAGCTCTTCTTCAAGGACGCCGTCATCGCCGAGAACGCCTCGCCGCTGTTCCGGCTCGCACCCTACGTCGTGTTCGGCGCGATGGTGCTCGCCGCGGCGATCATTCCTTCGATGGGCACGCGGCTGCCGTTCTCGTCCGCGGCCGACGCGATCGCCCTCGTGGGGCTCCTAGCCACCGCGCGCGTATTCCAGTCGCTCGCGGCGATGGACGTCGGGACGGCATTCGGCAGTCTCGGCGCGCGCCGCGAGATGATGATCGGCTTCCTCGCCGAGCCGGCGCTGCTGATGGTGATCTTCGTCGCCTCGCTCATCTCGGCGACCACCGCGCTGCCCGTGATCTCCGAGCGCCTCGCCGTGCAGTCGGTAGGCCTCTATCCGAGCCTCGCGTTCACGGCGGTGGCATTCACGATGGTGCTGCTCGCGGAGAATGCCCGCATTCCCGTCGACAACCCGGCCACTCACCTCGAGCTCACCATGATCCACGAGGCGATGCTGCTCGAGTACTCGGCGCGTCATCTCGCGCTCATGGAGTGGGCGGCCGCTCTCAAGCTCTTCAACTACGCCTGCATCGGCTTCGCGCTGTTCGTGCCCTGGGGCGTGTCGACTACCGCGACGGGACCCGCCGGCCTGCTCTTCGCCATTCCGCTGCTCGCCGCCAAGCTCGCCGTAGCGGGCGTCGGGCTCGCGCTGATCGAGACGCTCTCGGCGAAGCTGCGCGTGTTCCGCGCGCCTGAGTTCCTGGCCACCGCCTTCCTGCTCGCCGTGCTGGGTCTCCTGGTGCGGCTGCTGCTCGGATCCTGAAGCGATGAACCCGATGCCCTTCGACGTGCAGCTCCTCAACGCGCTCTCGGCGCTGCTCCTGCTGCTCGCCTTCGCCATGCTCTCGCAGCGGCGGATCGTCACCCTGGTGAGCCTGCTCGCGGTGCAGGGCGTGCTGCTGCTCGCCGCGACGCTCCTTCTCGCCTGGCGCACGGGCGAGACCCATCTCTATTTCTCCGCCGCTCTCACCCTGGGGCTCAAGGTGATCTTCCTGCCGTGGGTGCTGTACCGGCTCATCCGCCGGCTCGGCGTCTACTGGGACAGTGAGCCGCTCATCAACATTCCGGGCACGATGCTCATCGGGCTCCTGATCGTCGTGTTCGCTTTCGGCCTCGCGCAGCCGATCTCGGAGCTCGCGAGCACCGCGACGCGCAGCGCGATCGGCATCGCCGTCGCCGTGATCCTGCTCTCCTTCCTCATGATGATCACGCGCCGCAAGGCGATGTCGCAGGTCGTGGGGTTCCTCTCCATGGAGAACGGACTGTTCTTCGGCGCGATGAGCGCCACCTACGGCATGCCGATGATCGTGGAGCTCGGCGTCGCGCTCGACGTGCTCGTGGCGATGCTCGTGCTCGGTGTGTTCTTTTTCCAGATCCGCGAGCAGTTCGACAGCCTCGATCTGCACCACCTCGAGTCGCTCAAGGAGAAGCGCTGACGTGGAATTCCTGCTGCTGCTCGGAACGCCGCTCGTCGGGGCTGCCGCGCTCGCGGTCTGGGGCGCGCGCCCGCGCGCTCCCGAGCTCAACGTGGTCTTCAGCCTCGCCACCTTCCTCGCCGCCTGCGCGCTCACGGTGCGCGTGATCGGGGAGGGCGAGCTGATCGTCGCCCGCGAGCAGTTCTTCATCGACGCGTTCAACGTGTTCCTGGTGGCGCTCACCGCGTTCGTGGGCTTCACGACCTCGCTCTTCTCGCGGCCGTACATGCGGGTGGAGATGGAGCACGGGCGGGTCACGCCGCGGCGCCTCCGCCTCTACCACAGCATGTATCAGCTCTTCATGGCGACGATGCTGATCGCGCTGACCACCAACAATCTCGGCCTGCTGTGGGTCGCGATGGAGGCGGCGACGCTCTCGACGGTGCTGCTCGTCACCCTGTACCGCACGCCCGCGAGCCTCGAGGCCGGCTGGAAGTACTTCATTCTGTGCGGCGTCGGCATCGCGCAGGCGCTGTTCGGAACGATCCTGCTCTACTTCGCGGCCGAATCCGTGCTCGGCGTCGAAGGCGTGAACGCGCTGCTCTGGACGCACCTCGACAGCGTGAAGGGCGACCTCGAGCCCACCGTGCTCAGCCTCGCGTTCGTGTTCCTGCTCGTCGGCTACGGCACCAAGGTCGGGCTCGCACCGCTCCACAACTGGCTGCCGGATGCGCATGCGGAAGGTCCCACGCCCATCTCGGCGGTGCTCTCCGGACTGCTCCTCAACGTCGCGGTCTACGCGGTGGTCCGCTGCAAGGTGCTCGCGGAAGGTGCGCTGCGCTCGGATCTGCCGTCGCAGATGCTCATGGGCTTCGGCCTGCTGTCCGTCATGCTCGCGGCGCTCTTCCTGTGGCGCCAGCGCGATATCAAGCGGCTGTTCGCCTACTCGTCCATCGAGCACATGGGCATCATCACCTTCGCCTTCGGCATGGGCGGCCCGGTCGCGAACTTTGCAGCGCTGCTGCACATGACGGTCCACTCGCTCACCAAGTCCGCCATCTTCTTCGCCGTGGGTCACGCGGCGCAGAAGGCGGGCTCGCAGCTCATGGAGAACATCCGCGGCCTCGTGACGCTGAGCCCGACGGTCGGCTGGGGTCTGATGCTCGGCTCGATCGCGATCCTCGGCATCCCGCCGTTCGGCGTGTTCGCGAGCGAGTTCCTGATCCTCACCACGGCGATGAAGGAACAGCCGTGGGCGACGCCGATCCTGCTCTTCGCGCTCGGCATCGCGTTCGCGGCGATCTTCGGACGCGTGCAGCCAATGGTCTTCGGCGAGCCGACGGCGAAGCGTCTGCCGCATCCGCCGGCGCTGATTCCGGTCTTCACGCACCTCGCGATCGTCCTCGTGCTCGGCGTCTTCATTCCGCCTTATCTCGCGGACTGGTACCGCACGGCGGCGCAGCTCATCGGAGGGCCGTGACGTGGCGATGCGGCGCCTGTTCGAGACTGCGGTGAAGCTGCCGGGCGCGCCCGGCCTGCGCCGTCTCACCGTCACCGAGGAACAGTGGCTCGAAGCCGCGCGCGACCTCGCCGCGGCAGGTGCGCGGCTGCTCGCACTGTGGGCGAGCGGCCAGTCGCACGGATCGCAGAGCGTGTACGCGGCGTTCGCCACCGAGCCCGGCGTGCTGGTCCTCATGCTCGCGCGCGAGCAGGACGGGCTCCCGTATCCGGGGCTCGAAGAGATGTTCCCGGCCGCGAGCCGCATGCAGCGGGCGATCGCGGATCTCTCGGGACTGCGCTCGACCGATCCGGACACGCGCCGCTGGCTGCGCCACGCGGCCTGGCCCGAGGACTTTCATCCGCTCGTCGACGAGCATGTGCCGCCCGCGCCGCAGTCGCCGGCCGTCGACGACTATCCCTTCGTCCGCGTCGAAGGCGAAGGCGTGCACGAGATTCCCGTGGGGCCCGTGCATGCGGGCATCATCGAGCCCGGTCACTTCCGTTTCTCGGTCGTGGGCGAGAAGGTGCTGAAGCTCGAGGAGCGGCTGGGCTACGTGCACAAGGGCATCGAGCGCCGCTTCACCGAGCTGCCGATCCTCGAAGGTCACCGTCTCGCCGCCCGCGTTTCGGGGGATTCAGCGGTTGCGTTCTCGTGGGCGTACTGCCAGGCGCTCGAAGGGCTGTCGGGTGCAGAGATTCCGCCGCGTGCGGCATGGCTGCGCGCGCTCGCGCTCGAGCTCGAACGCATCGCGAATCATCTGGGGGATCTCGGCGCGCTCGGTAACGATGCCGGCTTCGCTTTCGGTCTCGCGCAGTTCTCGCGCCTCAAGGAGCAGGTACTGCGCGCGACGGAACGCGCGCTGGGTCAGCGATATCTCCTCGATGTCGTCGTGCCGGGCGGCGTGCGCGCGGACATCGATGCTGCGGCCGCCGACGCGCTGCGCGCATGCGTCGCGCAGGTCGCCTCGGAGGTCCGCGAGCTGCGCGACATCTACGACGAGCACGCCGGCGTCCGCGATCGTTTCACGGGTGCGGGCGTGCTCACGCCGAGTCTCGCGATGCGCCTCGGTGTCGTGGGTCTCGCGGGCCGCGCGAGCGGACAGGCGTTCGATCTGCGCGTGGATCTGCCGTGCCCGCCTTACGACGAGATCCGGCCGGCGAAAGTCTGCCGCAGCGAAGGCGACGTCGCGGCGCGCGTCGCCGTGCGCTTCGATGAGGTGATGGAATCCTGCCGGCTCGTCGCGCGGCTGCTCGCGCGCCTGCCCGAGGGCGAGTACCGTACGGTTGTGCCCGCGCCGCCTGCCGGAGTCGCGGTCGGGCTCATCGAAAGCTGGCGCGGACCCGTGCTCGTGGGCCTGGAAGCGGGGCCCGGGGGCACGATCCGGCGCTGCCATCCGCACGATCCTTCGTGGCAGAACTGGCCCGCGCTCGAGCACGCGATCATGGACAACATCGTTCCCGACTTCCCGCTCATCAACAAGTCGTTCAATCTCTCCTACAGCGGGCACGATCTCTAGGCCATGCTCAGGACGCTGAGGAAAATCGCCGGCATCGGCATCGTCACGGAGCCCGCGCCGCAGAGCGACGAGTCGCTGCGCGTGCGCGATGCGCTCCAGGCGCGCATCCGCGAGGTGATGGGCCGTGCGCTCACCATCCGGCACGTGGACGCGGGCTCGTGCAACGGCTGTGAGCTCGAGATCCACGCGCTCAACAATCCCATCTACAACATCGAGGGGCTCGGCATCCGCTTCGTCGCGAGCCCGCGGCATGCCGATCTGCTGCTCGTCACGGGGCCGGTGTCGAAGAACATGGAAGTCGCCCTTCGACGGGTCTACGACGCGACGCCGGATCCCAAGCTCGTCGTGGCGGTGGGCGAGTGCGGCTGCACCGGCGGAATCTTCGGTGAGAGCTACGCGAGCCGCGGCGCGGTTTCGAACGTCATTCCGGTGGACGTAGCCATACCCGGCTGTCCGCCGAGCCCGAACCGCATCCTCGCCGGCATCCTCACGGCGATCACACAGCCGAAGCGCGCCGCGGCTCACGTGTCCACCGAAGCCGCGGCGCGGCCCGCGGACTGAGCGCGCCGCGCTTCTCTACGGCTGCGCCGGCTTGTCCGCGCTGCCGGGGACTGCCGCTTCGGCAGCCTTGAAGCCCACTCGCGAGTGCGTGCCGTCACAGAAGGGCTTGGTGGTGGAAGCGCCGCAGCGGCAGAGGAAGATCGGCCGCTTGCTCACGGGATATTCCGCACCGTTCCAGTCGACGACCTTCACGTCGTCGCCTTCCACCCGGTACGGACCGTTCTGCATCACCTTGATCGTCGCCATTCGGAGCTCCTTGCTGGTGGACGTGAGGCGTCAAAGATAACCTGCACGACATGAAACCGTGGTCGGAAGCCTGCGAGCGCAACCGCGATCCCATCCTCGCGGTGCTGCGCGAGCATTTCGCGGATCGCCGGCGCGTCATCGAGATCGGCAGCGGAACGGGGCAGCACGCGGTCCACTTCGCGCGGCACCTTCCGCACCTCACCTGGCAGGCGTCGGACGTCGAGGAGAACCTGCCCGGCATCCGGCTGTGGTTCGACGAGGCGGCGCTGCCGAATCTCCCGCCGCCCATCGCTCTCGACGTGAACGGACCGTGGCCCGACGAGCGGTTCGACGCGGCCTTCACGGCGAACACGCTGCACATCATGAGCTGGGACGAGGTGCGCCGGCTCTTCGCCGGGCTCGACAAGGTGCTCGCCGAGGACGCCGTGCTCGCGATCTACGGTCCGTTCAACTACGGCGGGAAGTACACGAGCGCGAGCAACGCGGCGTTCGACGCATCGCTCAAGCGCCGCACGCCGCACATGGGCATCCGCGATTTCGAAGCCGTCGACGAGCTCGCACGGAACATCGGCTTCTCGCTCGTGAGGGATCATCCGATGCCCGCCAACAACCGCACGCTCGTCTGGCGCAGACCCTGAGGTCCGTGCCGAAGCGAAACGCGAGGACCTCGAGCGACGAGCGCTCAGCCGGTGCCGTGCAGCACGCGGCGCAGCCAAGCTCCGATCGCCTGCACCTCTTCCATCGATACCGTGTGCGGGATGGGGTACTCGAGCCACTCGACCCGGTGGCCGTGCGACTCGAGCTCGGTGCACAGAGAAAGCGCCATGGGAAGCGGCACGATCGGATCCTGCGTGCCGTGAGCGAGCAGGATCGGTGTCGACGCGTTCGCCTCGTGATGCTCCCGCCCGAGCGTGCCCGGCAGCGGATCGAAGCACGAAAGTCCGATGATGCCGGCGAGGCGCTCGGGATGGCGCGCGCCGGTGAAGACGGCCATCGCGCCGCCCTGAGAAAAGCCCGCGAGAACGATGCGCTCGGGCGCGACGCCGCGCGACTTCTCGCGCTCGATCAGCGCACGGACGGCCCGGTCCGACGCGCGCACCGCGGGCTCGTCCGGCGGGCCGTCGGGCCCGCGGATGTCGAACCAGGCGCGCATGGGAAAGCCGCCATTGATGGTGATGGGACGCACGGGCGCGTTCGGGAAGACGAAGCGCGCCCGCACGCCTGCGGCGGCGAGATCCGGGACGATGGGCTCGAAGTCGTGCGCGTCGGCCCCGAGCCCGTGCAGCCAGATGATGCTGGCGGCAGGACTCTCGACCGTCTCGATCTCTACCGTATCGAGTGGTGCCTCACCAGCCACACTTCTGACCCGCGTTGTGCTCCTCGAGCCAGCTCATGAGCGGCTGGAAGTACTCGATGATCGCCGAGGCGTCCATCTGCCGCGTCCCGGTGAGCTCCTCCAGCGTGTCCTGCCATGGCTGGCTCGCGCCGAGGCTCAGCATCTTCGCGAAGCGCTCGCCCGCCTCCCTGCTCTGGAACACCGAGCACTCGTGCAGGGGGCCCTTGTGACCCGCCGCCTCGCACAGCGCCTTGTGGAACTGGAACTGCAGGATGAACGACAGGAAGTAGCGCGTGTAGGGCGTGTTGCCCGGAATGTGATACTTGGCGCCGGGATCGAAGTCGGCTTCCGTGCGCTCGACCGGCGGGGCGATGCCCTGATAGCGCTGACGCAGCTCCCACCAGGCGGAGTTGTAGTTCTGCGGCGTGATCTCGCCGGAGAACACCTTCCAGCGCCACTGATCGATGAGCCGTCCGAACGGCAGGAAGGCGATCTTCTCCGCCGCCATCTTCATCTGCTGGTTGATGACCGCTTCCCGGCTCGGCTTGACGGGGCTCACGAGCCCGATCTGCGCGAGGTACTGCGGCGTCACCGAGAGATTCACGGTGTCGCCGATCGCCTCGTGGAAGCCGTCGTGCGCGCCGCCCTGGAAGAGGTACGGCTGATGCGCGTACATCATGAAGTAGTACACGTGCCCAAGCTCGTGGTAGACCGTGAACAGGTCCTCCTCGGTGGGCCGGATGCACATCTTGATGCGCACGTCGTCCTTGTCGTCCATGTCCCACGCGCTCGCGTGGCACACCACCTCACGGTCGCGCGGACGCGTGAGCATCGAGCGCTCCCAGAACACCTGCGGGAGCTGCGGGAAGCCGATCGAGGTGTAGAAGCTCTCGGCCGAGCGCGTGATGCGCACGGCGTCCCACTTCTGCCTCTGCAGCCCGCGGTCCGCGCTCTCGATGCTCGCCTTCGGATACGGCTTCAGGATGTCGTCGTAGATCTTGTTCCACTGCTGCGCCCACATGTTGCCGAACAGGTGGGCGGGGATCGGCCTGCCGGCCGGAACGCGCTCCTCGCCGTAGACCTTCGCGAGCCTCGAGCGCGCGTAGCAGTGCAGCTCGTCGTAGAGCGGCTTCACCTGCTGCCACAGCCGCTCGGCTTCCTTGTCGAACTCCTCCGGCGACATGTCGTAGCCGGCGCGCCACATGACGCCGAGATCCGCGAAGCCGAGCGCACGCGCGCCCTCGTTCGCGAGCTCCACGAAGCGCGCGTACGGCTCGCGCATCTGTGCGCCGACGTCGTGCCAGCCGGTCCAGGCTTCCTGCAGCTTCGCGTAGTCGCGGCTCGTCGCGAGAATCTCCTCGAGATCCGTGAGGTTCATGCACGAGTCGGCGCCGTTCGGGCAGTACTTGCCCTCGCCGTACATCGCTTCGAGCTGCGCGGCGAGGCGCGCGAGCTCGGCGCGCTTCTCGGGATCGGGAGGCGCGGGCGCGGCCACGTTGAGCTTGAGGAGCATCAGCGAGCGCTCGACTTCCGGCGAGAGCTGCCGGCCCTCGTACCGCTTCGCCTGCTCCACCGCCTCGCTGATGTACGCGAGGTAGCGCTCGGTGGCCTTGGCGTTCAGGAACTGCGTGTCGGGCGTGATGTACGTCGCCTGCGTGAAGCCCGCCGCCGCGGCCTCGCGGCCCAGCTCCGCGAGCTCGCGGTTGACGCGCGCCACGAACTCCTCGGGCGTTTCCTCCTGCTGCGCGGTCGACGCCGGCCGATCTCCGCAGCCCACGAGCCCGACGACGATCGCCGCAGGCAGCAACTTTGCGATGTTCTTCATGACCGTCCCTCGCTGGCCGTGCCCATCCACCTGCGAACCGGACGCGCGATGAGGAGCAGCAGCACACCCGCACCGCCGCCGATCAGCGCCATGCGCAGGAACTGTGCCGGCATGTCGGCGACGTCGCCGCCGCCCACGTGCCCGCCGATGAGGCCTGCGGCGAGATTACCGACCGCCGCGCCCAGGAACCACGTGCCCATCATCTGCCCGACGTAGCGTGCCGGAGCGAGCTTCGTCACGTTCGAAAGCCCGATCGGCGAGAGGCACAGCTCACCGGTCGTGTGCAGCAGATACGTGAGCACGAGCCAGGTCGGCAGCACGTTGCGCTCCGAGGTGATGACGACCTCGGCCGCGACCATCATCACGGCGAAGCCGAGCCCGAGCTGGATGAGGCCCAGTCCGAACTTGGCCGGTGCGGAAGGATCGAGATTGCGCTTGCCGAGCGCCATCCACAGCCACGCGAAGACCGGCGAGAGCAGCAGGATGAAGATCGGATTGACCGACTGGTACCAGCTCGCCGGATGCTGTCCTTCCGCGAAGAAGCTTCCGAACAGCGAGCGGTCGGTGTAGTCGCGGGCGAAGAGGTTGAACGTGGAGCCCGCCTGCTCGAAGCCCGCCCAGAAGAGCGCCGCGCAGAGGAAGAAGATGGCGATCACGAGCACGCGCTTCTTCTCGTCGCTCTTCAGGCCGCCGAACAGCAGCACGTAGCCGAAGAAGTACACCGCGAGCGCGAGCATGGCGATGCCCGCCACGTTCGCGATCTGCACGACGTCGAGCGGGATCAGCCCCGAGAAGGCCAGAACGACGAGCACCGCGAGCACGGCGAGACCGATGGTCAGCGTGCGGCGGCTGCGGCCGCGCTCGGCTTCGCTGGAAGGTGCAGGGTGCACGCCGGCATCGCCGAGCCAGTGGCCCCATACCTTGTATTGCACGAGGCCGATGATCATCGCGACGCCCGCGGCGAGGAAGCCCACGCGCCAGCTCACGGTCTCGCCGAGCGTGCCGACGATGAGCGGTGCGATGAACGCGCCGAGATTGATGCCGAAATAGAAGATGGAGAAGGCCGCGTCGCGCCGCGCGCCGGTGTCTCCCTTGTAGAGCTCGCCCACCAGCACGCTCACGTTGGGCTTGAGGAGTCCCACGCCGAGCGTGATGACGAAGAGACCGAAGAACGTCAGAGACGCGCCGGCCGGTATCGCGAGAACGAGATTACCGGCCGCGATGAGCACGCCGCCCCAGAAGACGGCGTTGCGCTGACCGAGGAGCCGGTCGGCGATCCAGCCGCCCGGCAGCGAGAAGAGATAAACGCCCGCGGTGTAGAGACCGTAGATCGCCCCCGCCGTCTCGGCGCTCATCCCCAGACCGCCCGCTGCGGCGGACGCGGTCATGAAGAGAATGAGGATGGCGCGCATCCCGTAGTAGGTGAAGCGCTCCCACATCTCCGTGAAGAAGAGGGTGGCGAGGCCGCGAGGGTGGCCGAGGAACTCGCGGGGAGCTTCGGCCGCTGCGACGGTCGTCGTGGTTGAGTCCGTCATCGGTGTTTTCCCGAAGTCTGAAGCGCCTGAGCGCGCGATGGCGCGGAGTAGGCCACAGGCGGGCGGCCGTCGTCTACCTGCGACGGTCGGGAAGGGGCGTCAGGCCTCGGCGTGCTCGGCGTTCTCGCGGCGCATCTTCTGCATCATGCGCGCCAGGAACAGGCCGGTCTCGTAGAGCAGATACATCGGCAGCGCCATGATGGTCTGGGAGATGGCGTCGGGAGGCGTGAGGAAGGCCGCGATCACGAACATCCCGATGAGCACGAAGCCCCGGTTCGAGCCCAGCTTATCCACGCTGATGAGGTCCGTGAGCACGAGCAGCACCACCGCGATCGGCACCTCGAAGGCGATGCCGAACACGAAGAACATGGTGAGCACGAAGCTCATGTACTGGGAGATGTCCGTCATCATCGCCACGCCTTCGGGCGTGGTGCTCGCGAAGAACTGGAACATCACCGGGAAGACCACGAAGTACGCGAACGCGACCCCGCAGTAGAAGAGCACGATCGAGGACAGCAGCAGCGGCACCGCGAAGCGCTTCTCGTGCCGGTAGAGACCGGGCGCCACGAACGCCCAGGCCTGGTAGAGGACGTAGGGCATCGCGATGAAGACGGCGGCGAACAGCGCCATCTTGAAAGGCGTCATGAACGGCGAGATCACGCTCGTCGCGATGAGCTGGCCGCCTTCGGGAAGCTTGGCGAGCAGCGGCTGCGCGACGAACGTGAAGATGTCGTTCATGAAGATCGCGCAGGGGATGAACACGATGATCACCGCCGCGAGCGCGCGGATCAGTCGATCGCGCAGCTCGAGGAGGTGCGAGATCAGCGGGCCTTCGGCGAGCTTTTCAGGTTCCTCGCTCATCCGGTGACTTCGCTACTGTGGTGTCCGCGACAGCGGGCCCGGGCTCGGCTGCCGGCGCGGCGTCGGGGGGCGCCTCATCGTGCGCGGTCGAGGAAGTCTCCGCTGCAGCGTGCGTTGCCGGGTCGGACGATGCATGCCGCGTGCCGTAGGGATCGATCACGGCGGCCGGATCAGGTCCCGGAATGGGTTCCTCGGCGGCGGGCGAGGGATCGGGCTGCGGTGAGGGAGACGATGGTGCGGCGCTGCCGGTCGCAGGAGTGGACGGACGGGCGGCAGCGGGGCGCTGCGGCCGGTTCACCGATGCCTCAAGATTGACCTCTTCCTCCAGCTGCTCGCGGAACTGGCGCGCCATGGCCCGGGCGCGGCCGATCCAGCGGCCCACCTGCGAGGCGACGCGCGGCAGCTTCTCGGGTCCCAGGACCACGAGAGCGAGCGCAAAGATGAGCAGGAGCTCGGTGAATCCGACCTCGAACATTCCCGGAGAGGCTCCATCCGCTATGGCGTCAGCGTGTCGACAAGCGCTGCCTCAGGCCGGGCGGTCGCTTTTCTGCTCCGGGGCCGCCCTGCCGGCCTCCGGGAACTCCGCGTCCCTGCTGTCGGCGCGCAGCTGCTTCGGCGGCGAGAGCTCCTCTTCCTCACCCTCGGACACCGCCTTCTTGAAGCCGCGCACGGCGGCGCCCAGGTCCGAGCCGATGGTGCGCAGCTTCTTGGCACCGAAAACCAGCAATACGACGAGCAGAATGATCAGCAGCTCGCGCATTCCAATGCCCATGATCCGTCTCTCCCGCGTGAATCGCGTGAATCGTCAATCCCGGGGATCATAAGGCAAACGAGGCCGGCCAGCGGAGAAAGTTCTGTGGCGGAATCGAGAGCGCGTCCGCGGTCCCGCGCGGCTACACACCGCCGTTTCCGCTGGTGGCGCTGCCGGCCGCCGTGGGGCTCTCGAGCCAGAAGGTCACCGGACCGTCGTTCACCAGCTCCACCTGCATGTCCGCGCCGAACTCGCCCGTCTCGACCTGCGGATGGGCGATGCGGGCGAGCGCCACGAGGTGCTCGAAGAGACGCCGGGCTTCCTCGGGCGGCGCGGCGGTGCTGAAGCCGGCCCGGGTGCCCTTGCGGGTATCGGCGGCGAGGGTGAACTGGGGAACGAGGAGCAGCCCGCCGCCGATGTCGCGGAGGCTCAGGTTCATGCGCCCCTCGGCGTCCGGGAAGATGCGGTAGGTGAGCATCCGCTCGAGGAGCCGCTCGGCCGACCGGGCATCGTCGCCGCGGCGAACGCCGACGAGTGCCAGGATCCCCCGCCCGATGGCGCCCACGACCCGGTCCCCGACCGTGACGCGCGCGCGACTGACTCTCTGGATGAGCGCGATCAATGTGCCGCCTCCTCAGAAGGGGTGCCCGGAAGCGGTCCGGGAAGCATGACGCCGTGCGCAAGTCACGGATTTCCGAGGTGGCATTTGCCGAAGCGAGTCCTTAAGATGCGGGGCCGTTTTTGCATCGGTTCTGGAGAAACAATCATGGGGTCTTGGGTGCGCTCGGGTGTTCTGGCTTCTGCTGTCGCATGTGCGGCGCTGGCCAGCGCCATCGCGTCGGCACAGGATGCGCCCGCGAAGGGTGATCCCGCGCGCGGCAAGGTCCTGAGCTACACCTGTCTCGGCTGCCACGGTATTCCCAACTACAAGAACGCGTTTCCGGTCTACAGTGTGCCGAAACTCGAGGGACAGCACCCCGAGTACCTCGTGACGGCGCTGCAGGCCTACAAGAGCGGTGAGCGCTCGCACTCCACGATGCACCTGCAGGCGAGCACGCTCTCCGACCAGGACATGGCCGACATCGCGGCGTTCTTCGCCCGTGAGCCGCTCCAGCCCACCGGCAACACCGGCGGCGGCAACGTGCCCGAGGCGGCGCAGACCTGTGTCGCCTGCCACGGCACGGACGGCGTCGGCATCACCCCGATGTACCCGACGCTCTCGGGTCAGCACGCCGACTACCTCGTCCGCGCGCTGCTCGACTACAAGCGCGGCGGCCGCAAGAACCCGGTCATGGCCGGCTTCGCCGCGCCGCTCACGGACGCTCAGATCCGCGAGATCGCCGAGTACTACAGCCGCCAGCAGCCCGGCCTCGATACGCTCGAGTACAAAGAGGCCAACGCTTTCGCGGTCGCGAGCCGCTGAACCCCTTTCCTTACACGCCTGGCGCGCGTCACTTGCGCGCCAGGCGCTCCAGGAACTGCGCCGTCACCTCGAGGTAGAAGTCGCGGTTCTGCTTCTTGCGGAACCCGTGGCCCTCGTCCTTCGCCGCGAGGTACCACACCTCGCCGCCGCTCGCGCGGATCTTCGCCACCATCTGCTCGGACTCCGAGGCCGGCACGCGCGGGTCGTTGAGACCCTGCACGACGAGGAGCGGCCTGCGGATGTGCGAGGCGTTCGTGAGCGGCGAGATCCGCGTGAGAAAGGCGCGCATCTTCGGGTCGCGCTCGTCACCGTACTCGGCGCGCCGCAGGTCGCGCCGGTACCCCGAGGTGTTCTCGAGGAAGGTGACGAAATTCGAGATGCCCACGACGTCGATGCCGCCGCGCAGCCGGTCGCTGTACGCGACGAGTGACGCCAGCGTCATGTAGCCCCCGTACGAGCCGCCCATCACCACCACGCGCTCGCGGTCGAGATCGGGCTGCATGCCGATCCACACCAGCAGCGAGCCGATGTCCTTCACCGCGTCCTGGCGCAGCATGCCGTTGTCGAGGCGCAGGAAGGTCTTGCCGTAGCCGGAAGAGCCGCGCACGTTCGGCGCGACCACCGCGTAGCCCAGCTCGTTCACCAGGAACTGGATGAACGGCTCGAATCCCGGCCGGTACTGCGACTCAGGTCCACCGTGGATGTTGATCACCACCGGATGCGGACCCGGTGTGCGCGGACGGTAGACGAACGCGGAGATGAGCCGCTGGCGTCCGTTCACGCGATCCCAGGTCGGGTAGCGCACGAGCTCAGCCGGCACGAAGCTGCCGATGTCGACCGGGCCCGCTTCGCTGTTCGTCCAGCGCACGAGCTCGTTGCGCTCGATCTCGTAGACGTACACGTCGCGCGGAACCTGCGGTGATTCCACCGAAAGCGCCAGCCGGCGTCCCGTGCGGTCGAACTTGAGGTTCGTGATGAGACCCTGCGGCAGACCCGGCACGGCGAGCTCGCGCATCGCGACGTTGTCGAGCACCGTGAGGCGGCTGATGCCGTCCTCGTTCGCGACCCACGCGAGGTAGCGGCCGTCCACGCTCGCGTCGAACGCCTCGATGTCCCACGGGATGTGCGCCGTGATGTCGCGCGACTGGCCGGTGACCGTGTCGACGTAGCGAAGCTGCGCGAACTCGCCCTTCTCGTCGGAGACGACGTACACGCCGCGGCCGTCGGGCGCGAAGCGCGCCGCGTGGATGCCGATCTTGCGGCCGCTCGTGTCGAGCGGCGTCAGCGAGCCGGTGGCGACGTCGGCGATGTGGAGGTAGCTCTCGTTGATCGAGACGTAGTTCTGTACCAGGAGCTTGCGGTCGTCGGGCGACCAGTCGAGCGGATACCAGGTGCCCTGCTGTCCGCCGACCATCAGGCGCGGCGCGATATCGCTCGTCACGTCGAAGAAGAAGATGTCGTAGCTCACCCCGTCACGCACGTTGCCGAAGAACGCGACACGCCGGCCGTCGTTCGACCAGACCGGCGAGCCGTATCGCGACTTGCCGTCGGTGAGCAGGCGCACGCTGCGGTCGGCGAAGCGGTAGTAGTGGATCTGCGCGTTCTCGTCGCCGCCGCGGTCCTTGAGGAACACGAAGCCGTCGGCCGCGCCGGTCTGCGGCGCCAGCGCGGTCGTGATGGGCTCGTCGTAGAACGTGAGCTGCTGACGCGCACCCATCGGCGCCGTGAGCCGGTGGATCTGCTCCGTGTTACCGAAGCGGGTGCTGATGAGCATGCTCCCGTCGGGCAGCCAGTCACGGAACGTGGCCTGGCGCGCGTGCAGATAGCGCTGCAGACGCTCCGCGAGCTGCGGATCGCGCTCCGGAATGTTCTCGAGGATCAGATTGCCGCGCTCCTGACGCAGCACCGGCGGCGGAGAACCGGCGGACTGCGCAGCAGCCGGCAGCGCTGCGACGTACGTGAGCTGCAGAAGCACGAGGGCGCCGAGCGCCCGGATGTGAACTCGTTCTGGCATGCCGGAAGGATCGAAAGCGAGTTGCGCTTTTGCTATGGTGCCCGAAACCGCGAGCCCCGCGGAAGCGACCGGGGCATAAGCCTCTGATCCCATGGAACCCCGCCTCACCCGTTACTCACACGGCATCACGGCGATCGACACGGAATACGTGCGTCCGGGACTGGCCGCGGCCCACGTGATCGTGCAGTCAGGGCGCGCCGCCTTCGTCGACAGCGGCACGAACGCCTCCGTCCCGTTGCTCCTGAAAGCGCTCGACATCCTGGGCGTCGGCCGGGAGGCGGTCGACTACGTATGCCTGACGCACGTGCACCTCGACCACGCCGGCGGGGCCGGGCAGCTCATGCAGGCGCTCCCGAACGCCCGTGCGGTGCTGCATCCGCGCGGTGCGCCGCACATGATCGACCCGGCGAAGCTCATCGCCGGCTCCATCGCCGTCTACGGCGAGGATCGCTTCCGGCAGCTCTACGGTGAGATCGTGCCCATCGCGCCTGAGCGCGTGATCAGCGTGGAGGACGGCACGAAGCTCGGCCTCGCCGGCCGCGAGCTCGAGTTCGTTCACACGCCCGGACACGCGCTGCATCACTACGCGATCGTGGATCGCGCATCGCGCGGCATCTTCACCGGCGATACCTTCGGGCTCTCCTATCGCGATCTCGATACGGAGCGGGGCCCGTTCATCGTTCCGACGACCACACCGCCGCAGTTCGATCCCGATCAGCTCCTCGACTCCATCGATCGTCTCCTCGCGTACCGGCCGGAGGCTATGTATCTGACGCATTTCGGGCGTGTCGCGGACGTGCCGCGGCTCGCCGAAGAGCTGCGATCGCAGATCCGCGAGTTCGCGCGCATCGCCGAGCGGCATGCGCAGGCTCCGGATCGCCATGCGGCCATTCGCGCCGACATGCGGCGGCTGTGGCTCGACCGGCTCCGCGCGCACGGCTCGCGCCTTCCCGAGAGCACCATCGACGAGCTTCTCGGTCAGGACCTCGATCTCAACACCCAGGGCCTCGTGGCCTGGCTGGACCGGAAGGCGGCGAAGGCCGCGCGCTGAAGATCCCGGCCGGCGGCGAGGCAGGAGCGGCAAGCCATGGAGCCCTTCAAGGCGTACCGCATTCACGAGGAGAACGGCCGCGTCGTCGCCCGCTTCGAGAAGCTCGGGCTCGATGACCTCACGCCTGGCGAGGTCGTCGTGCGCGTGCAGTTCTCCGACGTCAACTACAAGGACGCGCTCGCGGCCACGGGTGCCGGAAAGATCCTGCGCCGCTTTCCGCTCGTCGGCGGCATCGATCTCGCGGGCGTCGTCGAGACGTCCGAAGATGCGCGTTTCTCGCCGGGCGACCCCGTGCTCGTCGTGGGCTGCGGACTCTCCGAGACCTGCGACGGCGGATACGCCGAGTATGCGCGGGTGAGCGCGGATTCTCTCGAGCCGATTCCCGCAGGTCTCGATGCGTTCACGTCGATGGCGATCGGAACGGCCGGTTTCACCGCAGCGCTCGCCATCCACCGCATGGAGCACAACGGTCAGACGCCGGCGGCAGGACCGATCGTGGTCACCGGCGCAACGGGCGGCGTGGGCAGTCTCGCGATCGACATGCTCGCCGGGCGCGGCTACGAGGTGATCGCCGTGAGCGGCAAACCTCAGGCGCGCGAATACCTCACGGCGCTCGGTGCGAAGCAGGTGCTGGCACGGCAGGAGATCGACTACGGCTCACGGCCGCTCGAGAAAGCACGATTCGCCGGTGCGATCGACAGCGTGGGCGGCCGCACGCTCGCGTGGCTCACCCGCACCACGAGCTACGGCGGCAACATCGCGAGTGTCGGGCTCGCGGGCGGTGCGGAGCTCGAGACGACAGTGATGCCGTTCATCCTGCGCGGGGTGAATCTGCTCGGCATCAACTCGACGTACGTCCCGCGCGAGGTGCGCCACACGGTGTGGCAGCGGCTCGCGAGCGATCTGAAGCCCCGGCATCTCGATCGCATCGTCGCGCGCACCATCGACTTCGATGCGCTGCCCGACGCCTTCGCTCCGCTCCTGCGCGGCGAGGCGCTCGGCCGCACCGTCGTCCGCATCGGCTAGCGAACGCACCGCCTCGCCCGCGCCGCGCGGCGTCATCGAATCAGGGTTCTTCAATCAGGCGGCGGGGCTCGCGAGACTCGGCTCTTCGAGGATGCCGACCCGGCGCTCGGCGGAGCGCAGCGTGTTGTGCAGGAGCATGGTGACGGTCATCGGGCCGACGCCGCCGGGCACCGGCGTGATGAGCGAGGCCTTCTGGCGCACGCCTTCGAAATCCACGTCACCGACGATGCGTCCGTCGGGCAGACGGTTGATGCCGACGTCGATGACGACCGCACCGGTGCGGACCATCTGCGGGACGATGAGATTCGGCACGCCCGCGGCCACCACGAGGATGTCCGCGAGGATGGTGAACTGCGCGAGGTCGCGCGTGAGCTTGTGACAGATGCAGACGGTGGCGTCCCGCTGCATCAGCATCAGCGCCATCGGCTTGCCGACGATGTTGCTCGCGCCGACGACCACGACGTTCTTGCCCGCGACCTCGACGCGCTCGTGCTCGAGGAGCTTCTGCACGCCGTACGGTGTGCACGGCGGGAAGATGGTCGAACCGGTGATGAGGCCGCCGACGTTGTAGAGATGGAACCCGTCGACGTCCTTGTCCACCGCGATGCGCTCGAGCACGCGCCGCATGGTGATGTGCGGCGGCAGCGGAAGCTGCACCAGGATGCCGTGCGTGCTGGGATCGGCATTGAGGCGATCCACTTCTCCGAGCAGGCGCGCCTCCGAGATGTCGTTCGGGAGCCTCACGAGCTCGGAGCGGATGCCGACCTCTCCGCATGCGCGGATCTTGTTCCGCACGTAGAGCTCCGAGGCCGGGTTGTCTCCGACGAGAATGACGGCGAGGCCCGGCGTCACTCCATGTTTCTTTTCGAGGGCTTCCACTCGAGCGCGGTACTGGGCGCGCAATGCCTGGGCGACGGCGCGGCCGTCGATGATTCGAGCCGGCAAGACAGTTCTCCTGCGGGAAGTTCCTGGAATGACACAAAGTGTACGCGCAGCGCGGCACAAAAGCGCCAACGCGGCGCACGGTTCGCGCAGCGGCGCACGGCCCGGCCCCCCTTGCCACAGAATGGGGCATGCACCATTGGCGGCCTGTCCGCACGGGTGAGGGCCGTTTAGAATGCTCGCCCTTCCGCTACGGGGCGCTCACCATGTCCGTGACCTCATCGGCCGGCGCCCGTCTGCGAGCGGCCGTGGACGCCGAGCGGCCCCTGCAGATCGTCGGCACCGTCAACGCCTACTGTGCGCTGCTCGCCCGTGAGGCGGGTTTCCGGGCGATCTACCTCTCGGGTGCCGGGGTCGCCAATGCCTCCTTCGGCCTGCCCGACCTCGCCATCACCACGCTCCCGGACGTGTGCGAGGACGTGCGGCGGATCACGGGCGCGACCGACCTGCCGCTGCTCGTCGATGCCGACACCGGCTTCGGCAGCGCATTCAACATAGCGCGCACCTGCCGCGACCTGATCCGCGCCGGGGCCGCGGGAATGCACCTCGAGGACCAGGTGCAGGCCAAGCGCTGCGGGCACCGGCCCGGCAAGGCGCTCGTCTCGCGCGAGGAGATGGTCGACCGCATCAAGGCAGCGGTGGACGCGCGCACCGACGAGCACTTCGTCGTCATGGCGCGCACGGACGCGCACGCGGTCGAAGGCCTCGAAGCCGCGCTCGAGCGCGCGGCGGCCTACGTCGAGGCCGGGGCGGACATGATCTTCGCGGAGGCTCTCACGAGCCTCGAGGAATATCGCCGCTTCACCGGGAGCCTCGGGGTGCCCGTGCTGGCCAACATCACCGAGTTCGGCAGGACGCCGCTCTTCACCGTGGCCGAGCTCGCTTCCGCAGGCGTGCGTCTGGTGCTGTATCCGCTTTCCGCGTTCCGCGCGATGAGCCGGGCCGCGCTCGACGTCTTCGAGACCATCCGCCGCGAGGGCACACAGAAGAGCGTCCTGGACCGGATGCAGACTCGTGCGGAGCTCTACCGTGTGCTCGGCTATCACGAGTACGAGCGCAAGCTCGACGAGCTCTTCGGCAAGAATCAGGAATCCTGAATTTCAGCTCATGAACAAGACCGCAGCTCCCGATACCGAAACCGCAGCCAGGCCCAAGAAATCCGTCGCCCTGTCGGGTGTGCCCGCGGGCAACACCGCCCTGTGCACCGTCGGGCGCACGGGCAACGACCTGCACTATCGCGGATACGACATTCTCGAAGTCGCCGAGGCCGCGGAGTTCGAAGAGATCGCGTATCTCCTCATTCACGGCCATCTGCCCAACCGCTCGGAGCTCACCGCGTACAAGAGCCGTCTCAAGGCCATGCGCTCGCTGCCGGGCGTGGTGCGCAACGTGCTCGAGCAGCTTCCCGCGGCCGCGCATCCGATGGACGTGCTGCGCACCGGTGTTTCGGCTCTCGGATGTACGCTGCCCGAGAGCGAGAGCCGCTCGGCCGCCGGTGCGCGTGAGATCGCCGACCGGCTGGTCGCCTCGCTCCCCTCGATGCTCGCGTACTGGTATCACTGGTCGCACAGCGGGCATCGCGTGCACGTCGAGACGGAGGACGAATCCGTCGGCGGACACTTCCTGCACCTGCTGCATCGCCGGCCGCCGCCCGAGAACTGGGTGCGCGCGATGCACACGTCGCTCATCCTCTACGCCGAGCACGAGTTCAACGCATCCACCTTCACGGCGCGCGTGATCGCGGGCACGGGTTCGGACATCTACTCGTGCATCAGCGGGGCGATCGGTGCGCTGCGCGGTCCGAAGCACGGCGGCGCGAACGAGGTCGCGCTCGAGATCCAGCAGCGCTACGAAACGCCGGAGGAAGCCGAGAAGGACATCCGCGAGCGGCTCGCCCGCAAGGAAGTGATCATCGGCTTCGGGCATCCGGTGTACACCGTTTCGGATCCGCGCCACCAGGTCATCAAGGAAGTCGCGCGGCAGCTTTGCCGCGACGCCGGTGACATGAAGCTCTTCACCATCGCCGAGCGGATCGAGCAGGTGATGTGGGAGCAGAAGAAGATGTTCCCGAACCTCGACTGGTTCAGCGCGGTGAGCTACCACATGATGGGCATTCCCACGCCGATGTTCACGCCGCTCTTCGTCATGGCGCGCGTGACGGGCTGGGCCGCACACGTCATCGAGCAGCGCGCCGACGGCAAGATCATCCGTCCGAGCGCGAACTACGTCGGCCCCGAGCCGCGCAAGTTCGTCCCCATCGATCAGCGCTGAAGTCACACGTCATGTCCGCGCACGACTACACCAAGTCCGCCGCACGGCCCGAGCCCGACGAGGTGCTCGTCCGGATCGCCGAATACGCGCAGAGCTACGAGATCAGGAGCGGGCTCGCCTACGAGACGGCGCGCTACTGTCTGATGGATACGCTCGGCTGCGGCTTTCAGGCACTGAAGTATCCCGCGTGCACGAAGCTCCTGGGGCCGGTGGTGCCGGGCGCCGTCATGCCCGGCGGCGCGCGCGTGCCGGGCACCTCGTACGAGCTCGACCCGGTGCAGGCCGCGTTCAACATCGGGGCGATGATCCGCTGGCTCGACTTCAACGACACGTGGCTCGCGGCCGAGTGGGGTCATCCTTCGGACAATCTCGGCGGCATTCTCGCGGTGGCGGACTGGCTCTCGCGCCGCAACGTGCTCGAGGGCAAGCGTCCGCTCGTCGTGCGCGACGTGCTGACCGCGATGATCAAGGCGCACGAGATCCAGGGCGTGCTCGCGCTCGAGAACAGCTTCAACCGCGTCGGGCTCGATCACGTGATCCTGGTGCGCGTCGCGTCGACGGCCGTGTGCACGGCGCTGCTCGGCGGCACGCGCGAGCAGATCATCAACGCCGTCTCGAATGCCTGGCTCGACGGCGGCGCGCTGCGCACGTACCGCCACGCGCCGAACACCGGCTCGCGCAAGAGCTGGGCCGCGGGGGATGCCACGAGCCGCGGCGTGCGCCACGCGCTCATCGCGCTCACCGGCGAGATGGGCTATCCGAGCGCGCTCACGGCGAAGAACTGGGGCTTCTACGACGTGCTGTTCAGAGGCAAGCCGTTCTCTCTGCCGCAGCCCTTCGGCAGCTACGTCATGGAGAACGTGCTGTTCAAGATCTCGTATCCGGCGGAGTTCCACGCTCAGACCGCAGTCGAGTGCGCGATGCGGCTGCATCCGCAGGTGAGCCCGCGGCTCGACGAAGTCGAGCGCGTCGTGATCGAGACCCAGGAGCCGGGCGTGCGCATCATCGACAAGGTAGGCCCGCTCGCGAATCCCGCTGACCGCGATCACTGCATCCAGTACATGGTGGCGGTGCCGCTCATCTTCGGTCGCCTCATGGCCGAGGACTACGAGGATGCAGTCGCCGCCGATCCGCGCATCGACGCCCTGCGCGCGAAGATGGAAGTGCGCGAGAACCCGGACTTCACGCGCGATTACTACGATCCCGAGAAGCGCTACATCGGCAACGCCGTGCAGGTGTTCTTCCGCGACGGCACCTCGACCGAGCGCGTGCAGGTCGACTATCCCGTGGGACACCGCAAGCGCCGCGCGGAAGGCATTCCGCTCCTCAGGGAGAAGTTCCACACCGCCGTCGCGCGGCACTTCTCCGCGAAGCAGGCCGCGCGCATCGAGGCGCTGTTCGAGGACGGCGCGCGGCTCGAAGCGATGCCGGTCGACGAGTTCGTCGCCGCGATGGTCACGCACTGAGGATGACGCCTCGGGCCGATCTGATCGGCGGCGCCGCGGCGCTCGGCGTCACGCTTTCGGAGGCCGACGCGGCGCGCCTCCTGCGTCTCCTCGGCGAGCTCGAGCGCTGGAACCGCGCCTACAACCTCACCTCGATCGACGAGCGCGAGGAGATGATCACGCATCATCTCCTCGACAGCCTCTCGGTGCATCCCTATCTGAAAGGTGAGCGGATCGCCGACGTCGGCACGGGCGCCGGTTTCCCGGGACTGCCGCTCGCGGTGGTGAATCCGGACCGGCGCTTCACGCTCATCGACTCGAGCAACAAGAAGGTGCGCTTCGTCGCGCACGCCGCGCGCACGCTCGGGCTCACCAACGTCGAGCCGGTCCATGCGCGCGCGGAGGGCCTCGAGCCCGCGGAGCCTTTCGATACGGTGGTCGCGCGTGCCTTCGCGGCGATTCCCGAGCTTCTGCGCGTGGTGGCAGGGCTCTGCGGCCCCGGCACGCGCGTGATCGCGATGAAGGGCCGGCGACCCGACGACGAGATCGCCGCCATCGGCGCGGACTGGCGCCTCGTTGGCGTGGAGCCCGTCACGGTGCCGCAGCTCGGCGAGGAGCGGCACCTGATTCTCATCGAGCGGCCGGGCTCGCGCTCAGACGCCGCGTCCCGCTGAAGTACACTGTGGCCCCATGAAGCGTGTCATCGCCGTCGCGAACCAGAAGGGCGGGGTGGGCAAGACCACCACCGCGGTGAATCTCGCGGCCTCGCTCGCTGCGACGCGGCGGCGGGTGCTGCTCATCGATCTCGACCCGCAGGGCAATGCCACGATGGGCTGCGGTGTCGACAAGAACCAGCTCGCGCGCAGCGTCTGCGACGTGCTGCTCGGCGACTGCGACATGGCGAGCGCGATGGTGCGCATCGAGCGCGCCGGCTTCACGCTGCTGCCGTCGAATCAGGACGTCACGGCCGCCGAAGTGCGACTGCTCGCGATGCCTTCGGGGCGCGAGACGCGTCTGCGCGAAGCGCTCGATCCGGTGCGCAACGACTTCGACGTGATCCTCATCGACTGCCCGCCGGCCCTCAACATGCTGACCGTCAACGCCCTCGTGGCCGCGGACAGCGTGCTCATTCCCATGCAGTGCGAGTACTACGCGCTCGAGGGCCTCTCGGCGCTGCTCTCGACCATCGAGCAGATCCGCTCCACGGTGAATCCGCAGCTCGAGATCGAAGGGATCCTTCGCACCATGTTCGATCCGCGGAACAACCTCGCGAACGAGGTGAGCGCTCAGCTCATCCAGCACTTCGGAGACAAGGTGTTCCGCACGGTCATCCCGCGCAACGTGCGGCTCGCGGAAGCGCCGTCCTTCGGCACGCCGGTGCTGTATCACGATCGCGACTCGCGCGGCGCGCTCGCGTACCTCGCGCTCGCCGGCGAGATGATCCGCCGCGAGGAAGAAGAGCGGGCCGCGGCTGCGGCGGAATCGTCGCCATCCACCGAGCCCGGCGCGGCGTCCGAGCCCGCGCCGGAGCCGGCGGCATCCGGTTCCCCGCCTGACAGCAGTCCCTGATTCCGAGCCGGCTCACCCTCGCGAGGCGCTCGAAAAAGGGGAGCCGTCGCGTCGAGGCGGCAGCAGATATCCAAAGATTGGATATGATGCCCGCCCATGACGCAGAAGAAGCCTACTCTTGGCCGTGGCCTTGCCGACCTGCTGGGTCAGGTCTCCGCGCGCCCGATTCCCGCAGCGACTCCGGGCGGAGCCGCGGCGCGGCCCCCGGGTGAGGAGCTCACGAAGATCCCGCTCGATCTGCTGCAGCGCGGCCGTTACCAGCCGCGCGTCGACATGCGCCCCGAGACGCTTCAGGAGCTCGCCGACTCCATCAAGGCGCAGGGCGTCGTGCAGCCGATCGTCGTGCGGC
Organism: Pseudomonadota bacterium; assembly: GCA_003242685.1. Lineage (GTDB taxonomy): Bacteria > Pseudomonadota > Gammaproteobacteria > Steroidobacterales > Steroidobacteraceae > ZC4RG24. The sequence continues at coordinate 85,510 of QGVD01000004.1, forward strand.
CGATCGGCACGCCGGGACCGGGCGAATCACAGCGCTACGAGATCATCGCGGGCGAGCGCCGCTGGCGCGCCGCACAGATGGCCGGGCTCACCGAGATTCCCGCGGTCGTGCGCCGGGTTCCCGACGAGGCCGCCATCGCGATGGCGCTCATCGAGAACATCCAGCGCGAGAACCTCAATCCGCTGGAGGAGGCGCGCGCGCTCGACCGGCTCATCAACGAGTTCCAGCTCAGCCATCAGCAGGCGGCCGATGCCGTGGGGCGGTCGCGCTCCTCGGTCACCAATCTGCTGCGCCTGCTCGAGCTCGCGCCCGAAGTGTGCGAGCTCGTCGAGCAGCGCCAGATCGAGATGGGTCATGCCCGCGCGCTGCTCGGCCTTTCGAACCGCCGCCAGCAGGTCGAGGTTGCCATGCTCGTGGCCAAGAAGGGGCTCTCGGTGCGCGAGACCGAAGCGCTCGTGCGCCGCATGCAGCAGCCGGCGGCGGGAAAGAAGGCCGACGGGGACGGCGCGGCCGACCCCAACGTGCGCAATCTCGAAAGCGAGCTGGCCGAGAAGCTGGGCGCGAAGGTCAGCATCCAGCACAGCGCCTCGGGCAAGGGAAAGCTGATCGTTACCTACAACAGTCTCGACGAGCTCGAGGGCATCCTCGCCCACATTCGGTAATGTCTATCCGGGTTTTGCGCGCCATCCGTATTTTCCCGACCGCAAAGCAGTAGATTTTGCCGGCCAGATACTTATAATTCGGCGGCTTCGCGGCCCCAGGGCCTAAGTGGTTTCGGCGCAATGAAAAATCGGCGCCGCATGCCGTCTTTCGACAACTGGCTTTTCGAGTTGCCTTTGCGGTGGACGCCATGCCGGCGGTCGATACCGAAACACGGCGAATCGCCGGGAGGATTCTGGTCGCGCAGCTCGCCGTCACCGTGATCGTCGCGGTGGTGGCATATGTCGTAGCAGGCGCGCTCGCCGGTGGATCGGCGGCTCTGGGCGGTGGCATCGGGATCACCACCAACCTCTACATGACACTCACGTCACTGCGGCCGAGCAGCGATGCGCGGCAGGCAGTGCGGCGGCTGTATGTCGGTCAGGCGATCAAGGTCGTCCTGACGCTGGCGATGTTCATTGCAGCGGCGATGAGTCTCACGGTCTCCTGGCCGGCGATGCTCGTCGCCTACGTGGCCACGCTGCTCGCCTTCTGGTGGGTGCCCTTCAGGGCAGCCATGCGGTGAGCTGGGATTGTCGCGAAGAGGCCCATACATAAAGAGTAGATGAACGACATGGCTACCGAGCAAGGCGGCTCATCGAGCACCGAGTACATCGTCCATCACCTCACGCACCTCAAGGTCGGCGAGGGCTTCTGGGCGCTGCATCTCGACACGCTCATCGTTTCGACTCTGCTCGGCGCCGTGTTCCTCTGGATCTTCTATTCCGCCGCGCGCAAGGCGACTTCGGGCGTTCCCGGCAAGTTCCAGGCGTTCGTCGAGCTGGTCGTCGAGTTCGTGGACAACCAGGTCTCGGAAGTCTTCCACGGCAACCGCGGATTCGTCGCGCCGCTCGCGCTGACGATCTTCGTGTGGGTCTTCCTGATGAACTTCATGGACCTGCTGCCGCTCGACTATCCGGCCCTCATCGCGTCGGCGGCCGGTGCGCACTACTTCCGCGCGGTGCCGACGGCGGACGTGAACACCACGTTCGCGATGTCGATCACCGTCTTCGTCCTCATCATCTTCTACAGCATCCGCGCCAAGGGCCTGGGCGGCTTCGGCCACGAGCTGTTCACCGCGCCCTTCGGCAGCCACTTCCTGCTGTGGATTCCCAACTTCTTCCTGAACCTCGTCGAGCTGCTCTCGAAGCCGATTTCGCTCGCGATGCGACTCTTCGGCAACATGTACGCCGGCGAGCTCGTGTTCATGCTCATCGCGCTGCTCGGCTTCACGGTCGCGGGTCTCGACCTCGGCAGCGGTCTCGGATTCTTCGGCCAGGTGGTGATGGGCGCCGCCTGGACGATCTTCCACATTCTGATCATCACTCTGCAGGCGTTCATCTTCATGGTGCTGACCGTCGTGTACATCTCGATGGCCCAGGCACACCACTGAGCGAGAGAGAACGGCAACCCGGAATTCGACACGCACCCAACCAGGAGAACTAAATGGAAGCGATCGCATCCGTCCAGGCTTTCACCGCGCTTGGGCTCGGTATCATCATCGGTCTCGGCGCCATCGGCGCCTGCCTCGGCATCGGCATCATGGGCTCGAAGTTCCTCGAGTCGGCTGCCCGTCAGCCCGAGCTGACCCCGATGCTCACCGGCCGCATGTTCCTGCTCGCGGGTCTCATCGACGCGGCGTTCCTGATCGGCGTCGCCATCGCGATGTTCTTCGCCTTCGCGAACCCGCTCCTGGCCTCGCTGCAGTAACGGACGCAGGAGCACCGCGCCCGCGTCCCTGAGGAGAACGCGATGGAGTTCAATGCCACGCTGATCGGTCAGGCGATCGTCTTCCTGATCCTGATCTGGTTCACCGTGAAGTTCATCTGGCCGCCCCTCACGCGTGCGATCGAGGAGCGTCAGAAGAAGATCGCGGAGGGACTGTCCGCCGCCGACCGCGGCCGGCAGGAGCTGGAAGAGGCGAAGAGCCGCGCCGACGCGATCATCCGCGAGGCACGCGAGCGCGCCAGTCAGATCATCGAGCAGGCGCAGCACCGCGCCAACGACATGATCGAGCAGGCGAAGAGCGCCGCGGCTGCGGAAGGCCAGCGGCTCGTCGCCGCGGCCCAGCAGCAGATCGAGCTCGAGGCGAGCCAGGCGCGCGAGAACCTGCGCCGTGACGTGGCGCAGCTCGCCGTCCGCACCGCCGCGAAGCTCCTGGAGCGCGAGATCGACGAGCGCGCTCACGCCGATCTGATCAACAAGCTCGCGGCGCAGATCTGACATGGCAGCCCGGTCCACCATCGCCAGACCCTACGCGCGCGCCGCGTTCGAAGAGGCGCGCGAGAAGGGCCGTCTCGACGCCTGGTCGCAGGCGCTGCGCACGGCGGCCGCCGTCGTGCGCGATCCCAACGTCGAGAAGCTGATCGGCAATCCGCACGTCGCGCCCGCGGAGCTCGCGAAGCTCATCGTCGACGTGCTGGGCGAGCAGTGTGACGAGTACGTGCGCAACTTCGTCTACGCGCTCGCCGAGAACCAGCGCCTCGGGTACCTGCCCGAGATCTCCGAGATCTTCGACGACCTCAAGGACGAGGCGGAAGGTTGGGTGGACGTCGAGGTGCGCTCGGCCGCGCCGCTCACGGCCGATCAGCAGGAGACGCTCGCGGCGGCTCTCTCGCGCAGGCTCAACCGCAAAGTGCGCCTGCACACGGAAATCGACCCCGCGCTCATCGGCGGTGCGGTGCTGCGTGCCGGCGATCTCGTGATCGACGGCTCCCTGCGCGCCCGGCTCGAGCGCATCGCGCAAGAGCTGTCGGCCTGAAGCGGGAAAACAATTCGAGGACTACTGACATGGCCATCAAGGCAACCGAGATCTCAGACCTGATCAAGCAGCGGATCGAGAACTTCAAGCCGGTCACGGAGGCGCGTAACGTCGGCACGATCGTCTCGATCACCGACGGCATCACGCGCATCTACGGACTGGCGGACGCCCGCTACGGCGAGATGCTCGAGTTCCCGGGCAACACCTTCGGCCTCGCGCTCAACCTCGAGCGCGACTCGGTCGGCGCGGTGGTCCTCGGCGAGTACAGGCACCTGAAGGAAGGCGACACGGTCAAGACGACCGGCCGCATTCTCGAAGTGCCGGTCGGTCCGGGTCTCCTCGGTCGCGTGGTCGACTCGCTCGGCCGTCCGCTCGACGGCAAGGGCCCGATCCAGGCCGAGCGCTACGCGCCCATCGAGCGCGTCGCGCCGGGCGTGGTGTACCGCAAGTCCGTGAGCCAGCCGGTGCAGACCGGCTACAAGGCCATCGACTCGATGGTGCCGATCGGCCGCGGCCAGCGCGAGCTCATCATCGGCGACCGCCAGACGGGCAAGACCGCCCTCGCGATCGACACGATCATCAACCAGAAGTCCTCGGGCATTAAGTGCATCTACGTCGCGATCGGACAGAAGCAGTCCTCGATCGCGGCCGTCGTGCGCAAGCTCGAGGAGCACGACGCGATGAAGCACACGATCGTCGTGGCCGCCTCGGCTTCGACGCCCGCCTCCATGCAGTACATCGCGCCCTACGCCGGGTGCGCGATGGGCGAGTACTTCATGGACAACGGCGAGGACGCGCTGGTCGTCTACGACGATCTCACCAAGCAGGCCTGGGCGTACCGCCAGATCTCGCTGCTGCTGCGCCGTCCGCCGGGCCGCGAGGCGTATCCGGGTGACGTGTTCTACCTGCACTCGCGTCTGCTCGAGCGCAGCGCGCGCGTCAACGAGCGCTACGTCGAGAAGATGACCAACGGCCGCGTGAAGGGCCGGACCGGCTCGCTCACGGGTCTGCCGATCATCGAGACGCAGGCGGGCGACGTCACCGCGTTCGTGCCGACGAACGTCATCTCGATCACCGACGGTCAGATCTTCCTCGAGAGCGACCTCTTCAACGCCGGCATCCGTCCCGCGATGAACGCGGGTATCTCGGTGTCGCGCGTCGGCGGCGCCGCGCAGACGGGCATCATCAAGAAGCTCGGCGGCGGTATCCGTCTCGCGCTCGCCCAGTACCGCGAACTCGCGGCGTTCTCGCAGTTCGCTTCCGATCTCGACGAGGCCACCCGCCGCCAGCTCGAGCGCGGCGAGCGCGTGACCGAGGTCATGAAGCAGAAGCAGTACGCGCCGATGTCCGTGGCCGAGATGGCGCTCTCCATCTACGCCGTCAACAACGGCTACATGGACAAGGTCGAGCGCAAGAAGGTCGTCGACTTCGAGGCGGCGCTGCAGGCGTTCGCGAAGACGAACTACAAGGAGCTGCTCGACGCGATCAACGCGAACCCGAACCTGACGCCGGAGTTCGAGGCCGGTCTGAAGAAGGTCTGCGAAGAGTTCGTGGCGACCGGAACGTACTGAGATCCCCGAGCCCTTCGCCTGCGAGGGGCGCGAGAGCGAGACATGCCAGGCACCAAGGAAATCCGCAGCAAGATCTCGAGTATCAAGAGTACTCAGAAGATCACCAAGGCCATGGAGATGGTCGCGGCGAGCAAGATGCGCCGTGCGCAGGAGCGCATGCGCGCCTCGCGTCCGTACGCGGAGAAGATGCGCATCGTCATCGGGCACCTGAACCAGGCGAACCCGGACTACCGTCATCCGTTCCTGCAGGTGCGCGACGTGAAGTCGGTCGGCCTCATCGTGGTGAGCACCGACCGCGGTCTCGCCGGTGCGCTCAACGTGAACCTGTTCAAGCAGGTCATCTGCACGATCCGCGAGTGGCAGCAGAAGGGCGCGCAGGTGAGCCTGTGCATGATCGGCGCGAAGGGCCTCGCCTTCTTCCGCCGGCTGGGGCTGCCGATCCTCGCGCAGGTGACGAACCTCGGCGACCGGCCGCACGTGCGCGATCTCATCGGCACCGTGAAGGTGATGCTCGACGCGTACCGCGACGGGCAGATCGACCGGCTCTTCCTGCTGAACAACCGTTTCGTCACCACCATGAGCCAGAAGCCGGAAGTGAAGCAGCTCCTTCCGGTCGAGACTCTGGACGCGGACGAGCTGCCGGAGCACTGGGACTACATCTACGAGCCGAACGCCGCCGAGATCCTCGACGGCCTGCTCATGCGCTACATCGAGTCCCAGGTGTATCAGGCGGCGGTGGAGAACGTCGCGTGCGAGATGGCGGCGCGCATGGTCGCGATGAAGAGCGCGTCGGACAACGCCGGCAAGCTCATCGAGGAGCTGCAACTCATCTACAACAAGGCACGCCAGGCCGCGATCACCAAGGAGATCTCCGAGATCGTGGGCGGCGCGTCGGCGGTTTGATCACCTCTCACCCGCCATGCGGGCGCCTCCGCGCCGCGAAGCGGGCGGAGGAAAGGGTCGAGGGGAATTAGAGGAACGGAAATGGCAAACGACACGGCTACTGCAACGGTCACCGGCACGATCACTCAGATCATCGGCGCGGTCATCGACGTCGACTTCCCGCGCGGGTCGGTGCCGAAGGTGTACGAGGCGCTCAAGGTCGCCGACGACGGCGTGGACCTCACGCTCGAAGTGCAGCAGCAGCTCGGCGACGGCGTGGTGCGCACGATCGCGATGGGCCCGTCCGAGGGTCTCAAGCGCGGCATGAAGGTGGTGGCCACCGGCGCCCCGATCACCGTGCCCGTCGGTGCCGCGACGCTCGGCCGCATCATGGACGTGCTGGGCAACCCCATCGACGAGGTCGGCCCGATCGAGGCGAAGGAGCGCTGGCCGATTCACCGTCCCGCGCCGTCGTTCGCGGAGCAGGCGGGCGGTCAGGAGCTGCTCGAGACCGGCATCAAGGTCATCGACCTCATCATTCCGTTCGCGAAGGGCGGCAAGATCGGTCTCTTCGGCGGCGCCGGCGTCGGCAAGACCGTGAACATGCTCGAGCTCATCAACAACATCGCGAAGGCCCACTCGGGTCTGTCGGTGTTCGCGGGCGTCGGCGAGCGCACTCGTGAGGGCAACGACTTCTATCACGAGATGATCGAGTCGGGCGTCGTCGACATCAAGAACCTGACGAACTCCAAGGTCGCGATGGTGTTCGGTCAGATGAACGAGCCGCCCGGCAACCGTCTGCGCGTCGCGCTCACCGGCCTCACGATGGCCGAGTACTTCCGTGACGAGGTGCGCGAGGGCGGCACGCGCGGCCGCGACGTGCTGCTCTTCATCGACAACATCTACCGTTACACGCTCGCCGGTACCGAGGTGTCGGCGCTGCTCGGCCGTATGCCCTCGGCGGTGGGTTACCAGCCGACGCTCGCCGAGGAAATGGGCGTGCTGCAGGAGCGCATCACCTCGACGAAGATCGGTTCGATCACGTCGATCCAGGCGGTGTACGTGCCGGCGGACGACCTCACCGACCCGTCGCCGGCGACCACGTTCGCGCACCTCGACGCGACGGTGGTGCTCGACCGTCAGATCGCCGCGCTCGGTATCTACCCGGCGGTGAACCCGCTCGACTCGACGAGCCGTCAGCTCGATCCGCTCGTCGTCGGCGAGGAGCACTACCAGGTTGCGCGCGGCGTGCAGGCGGTGCTGCAGCGTTACAAGGAGCTGCAGGACATCATCGCGATCCTGGGCATGGACGAGCTGTCGGAAGAGGACAAGCTCATCGTGTCCCGCGCGCGCAAGATCCAGCGCTTCCTCTCGCAGCCCTTCCACGTCGCGGAAGTGTTCACGGGCCAGAAGGGCAAGTACGTGCCGCTGCGCGAGACGATCCGCGGCTTCAAGGGTATCCTCAACGGCGAGTACGACCACCTGCCCGAGCAGGCCTTCTACATGGTCGGTACGATCGACGAGGCGGTCGAGAAGGCGAAGACGCTGACCTGATTCCGCTCGAGCCTGTCCCTCTCCCTGCCGCGCCGGGAGAGGGCGTCCGAAGGGCGGGTGAGGGGCACTGGAGAATCCGATGGCAGAAACCATTCACGTCGACATCGTCAGCGCCGAGGGCGAGATCTTCTCCGGCCCCGCGCGGATGGTCTTCGCCCCGGCCTCCGAAGGTGAGGTCGGCATCGCACCCCGCCACGCGCCTCTGCTGACGCTTCTCAAGGCGGGCGAAGTCCGCGTGCAGACGCCTGACGGCGAAGAACATTTCTTCTTCGTCGGCGGCGGTGCGCTCGAGATCCAGCCGCGCAAGGTCACCGTCCTTGCCGACACCGCGCTCCGCGCGCGCGACCTCGACGAGGCCGCCGCGCTCGCCGCCAAGCAGCGCGCCGAAGAGGCGCTGCGCGAGAAGGTCTCGAAGATCGAGCAGGCGGAGGCGCTGGCCGAGCTGGCCCGTGCCGCAGCGCAGCTCAAGGTCATCGAGCGGCTGCGCAAGCTCCGCGGCTGAAATCCTTTCATTTCCCTCTCCCCGCCAGACGGGGAGAGGCTGCCCCCCGATCCGGCGGGTGAGCTGAAGCGGGACCGCCGTCCTGCCCGCGTCCCGGCCCTCCAGTAGAATTGCCCGCCATGTCATTCAGCGTCGTCATCCTTGCTGCCGGGCAGGGCAAGCGGATGAAGTCCGATCTGCCCAAGGTCCTGCAGCCGCTCGCGGGCCGGCCGCTGCTGCAGCACGTCATCGGCACCGCGCGGTCCCTCGGTCCGGCTGCCATTCACGTGGTCTACGGCCACGGCGGCGAGCTCGTGCGAGAGCGCCTCAAGGACGCGCCGGTGTCCTGGGTCCTGCAGGCCGAGCAGCTCGGAACCGGGCACGCCATGATGCAGGCGATGCCGCACGTGCCGGACGAACACCGCGTGCTCGTGCTCTACGGCGATGTGCCGCTCATCCGTCAGTCCACGCTCGAGAAGCTCCTGCAGGCTGCGGGCTCATCCGATATCAGCCTGCTCACGGTGATGCTGGACGATCCGACGGGTTACGGTCGCATCGTGCGCGACGAGCGCGGCGACGTGCGCGAGATCGTCGAGCACAAGGATGCTTCACCCGAGCAGCTCGCCATCCGCGAGTGCAACACGGGCGTGATGGTGGTGCCCGCAGCGCTGCTGCGTCGCTGGCTCGGGCTGCTTCGCAACGACAACGCGCAGCGCGAGTACTACCTGACCGACGTCATCGGAATGGCTGCGCGGGAAGGCGTGCGCGTAGTGCCCTTCGTCGCGCCGGAGCCGTCCGAAGTGCTGGGTGTCAACGACAAGGTGCAGCTCGCCGAGGTCGAGTCGGAGTATCGACGCCGCGTCGCGCGTGAGCTCATGCTCGCCGGAGTGACGCTCGCGGATCCCGCGCGCATCGACGTGCGCGGCACGGTGACGCACGGCCGCGACGTGTTCATCGACGTCAACGTCATCTTCGAGGGCGAGGTGCGTCTCGGGGATCGCGTGCGCATCGGTCCCAACTGCGTGATCCGCGACACGACGATCGGCGACGACACGGAGGTCTTCGCGAACTGTGTCATCGACCGCGCCATCATCGGTCATCAGTGTCACATCGGACCTTTTGCACGTTTCCGGCCGTCGTCGACGCTCGAGCGCGGCGTGCACATCGGGAACTTCGTGGAAGTGAAGAACAGCTACATCGGCGAGGGCACCAAGTCGAACCACCTGACCTATCTGGGCGACAGCATCATCGGCAAGGGCGTGAACGTCGGCGCGGGCACCGTCACGTGCAACTACGACGGCGCCAACAAGTGGCAGACGCACATCGGAGATGGTGCGTTCATCGGCTCGGGCAGCATGCTCGTCGCGCCGGTGCGCATCGGCGCGGGCGCCACGATCGGCGCCGGATCGACGATCACGCGAGACGCGCCCGAGGGTCAGCTTACCCTCGAGCGCTCGAAGCAGATCACCGTCGAGGGCTGGCAGCGCCCCGTCAAGAAGAAATGAAGGCCGCCGCAGCGGCCTTTTTCGTGAGTCCGGTGCGACGTCCCTGTCGCACCGCAGCCGTTCTGCCGGGCAGCGCCTAGCGCACGCGGCCTCGCCGGAACAGGTTCACGATGGCGAGCAGCACGACGGCGCCGAGCAGCGATACGAGCAGCGCGCCCAGGCTGAAATCGCCCTGATTGATCGTTCCCTGACCGAGCAGGGGACTGATCAGCCAGCCACCGAGGAGCGCCCCGATGATGCCGACGACGATGTTGAGCAGGATGCCCTGCTGGGCGTCGGTCCGCATGATCTTGCTGGCGATCCAGCCGATGATGCCTCCCACGACTAACCAGATGATGAAGTTCATAGCCGACCTCGCGCGTTACCGGACTTCTTCAAGGCTCCGCAGGACGCAATTTGTGTGCCCGGCGCCACGGGGTCGTGCGACGCACATCACGGCCCGGTCCGTAGAATCAGCACGTTAAGGGACTATCAGGCAAACTAGTGCCGCCCACGGGCACCGAGGAATCAAAGAGATGTGCGGAATCGTCGGAGCCGTCGCTGAACGGAACATCGTGCCGATCCTGATGGAGGGGCTCAGGCGGCTGGAATACCGCGGTTACGACTCCGCGGGAATTGCCGTGCTGAACGGCACGGGGAACCTCGTGCGGCTGCGCACCGTGGGCAAGGTCCGCACGCTCCAGGAGGCGCTCGAGCGGCAACCGGCCTACGGCAACTGCGGCATCGCGCACACCCGCTGGGCGACCCACGGCGTGCCGAGCGAGCGCAACGCCCATCCCCACATCTCCCGGGACGGTCTCGCGATCGTCCACAACGGCATCATCGAGAACCACGAGGAGCTGCGCGCCGAGCTGCGCGACCTCGGCTACGAGTTCGTCTCCGAAACGGATACGGAGGTGATTGCGCACCGCATTCACCATCACCTGAGGCGTGTCCGCGACCTGTTCGAGGCGGTGCGTGCCACGGTCGCCGAGCTTCGCGGCGCTTACGCGCTCGCGGTGGTGAGCGAGCGCGATCCGGACCGGATCGTGCTCGCGCGCGAGGGCTGCCCCGTCGTGATCGGGCTCGGGCTCGAGGAGAACTTCGTCGCTTCCGACGTCGCGGCGCTGCTGCCAGTCACGCGGCGCTTCATCTTCCTGGAGGAGGGCGACGTCGCGGAGATCCGCCGCACCTCCATCCGAATCACCGACCGCGAAGGCCGGCCCGTCGAGCGGCCGGTGCGCGAGAGCGAGCTGAGTGCCGACGCGGCCGAGAAGGGCCAGTACCGGCACTTCATGCTCAAGGAGATCCACGAGCAGCCGCGCGCGGTCGCGAATACGCTGCAGGAGCGCGTCGCGAACGGTCGCTTGCTCGAAGCTGCGTTCGGCCCGGCGGCCACGGAAGTCTTCCGCCGCACCGAGCACGTGCACATCGTCGCGTGCGGCACGAGCTACCACGCAGGCGCGGTCGCGCGTTACATGATCGAGCAGATCTGCCGCCTGCCGTGCACCGTCGAGGTGGCGAGCGAGTATCGCTACCGCAATCCCGTCGTGCCGAAGAACTCTCTCTTCGTCACGATCTCCCAGTCCGGCGAGACGGCCGACACACTCGCGGCCCTGAGACTCGCGAAGCAGGCTGGATATCTTTCCTCGCTCTCCATCTGCAACGTGCCCGAGAGCTCGCTCGTGCGCGAATCCGAGCTCGTCATGCTCACGCGCGCGGGCCCCGAGATCGGCGTCGCGTCGACCAAGGCGTTCACCACACAGCTCACCGCGCTCGGCATGCTCGCCGTGGCGCTCGCGAAGCATCACGGTGCAGACGAAGAGCGTGAGCGCGGGCTGGTGTCACGACTCATCGAGCTGCCGGCCGCGATCGAGAAGACACTCGCGCTCGACCCCGTCATCCAGGAGCTGGCCGAGCGCTTCGCCGAGAAACACCACGCGCTGTTCCTCGGCCGCGGCGCGATGTACCCGGTCGCGATGGAAGGTGCGCTGAAACTGAAGGAGATCTCCTACATCCACGCCGAGGCGTACCCGGCCGGCGAGCTCAAGCACGGTCCGCTCGCGCTCGTCGACGCCGACATGCCGGTGATCGCAGTCGCACCGAACAACGACCTGCTCGAGAAGCTGAAGTCGAACCTCATGGAAGTCCGCGCCCGCGGCGGCGAGCTCATCGTGTTCGCCGATCCGGAGGCGGGCATCGAGCCGAGCGAGGGCGTCACGGTCATTCAGATGCCGAGCCACGTGACGTACTTCCAGGCGCCGGTGGTCTATACCATTCCGCTGCAGCTCCTCGCGTATCACGTCGCTGTGCTCAAAGGAACCGACGTAGACCAGCCGAGAAACCTCGCGAAGAGCGTCACCGTCGAGTAGCGGACGCTATGG
>QGVD01000045.1 GCA_003242685.1 Pseudomonadota bacterium
ATCACGTTCTGATCGGGGAAATGGACGTAGATGTCGCCGTCGGTATGGGCCTGCATGAGATACCCGTACTCGATCTGCCGGCCGCCGAAGTCAATGCGCTTCGAGTCGTAGTGGAACGTTTCCGTCGGCAGCGCCTGCTCCGGGCGCCGCGGATATGTGCGGTTCTCCCACTTCGAGATGATCTCGGTGCCGAGCCAGAGCCGGGTGTTCTCGTGCGCGAGGATCTTCGCGCCGGCCGCGGCGAGCGACTCGTTCGAGCCGGTGTGATCCCAATGCCAGTGCGTGTTGAAGAGCAAGCGCACCGGGCTGCCGCCGGTCTGGTCGGCAACGGCACGCTGCAACTGGCGTGACGCCTCGGCGAGGCCGCCGTCCACCATCAGCACACCATCCGGGCCGGACAGTGTGACGACGTTGCCGCCGGCTCCTTCGAAGAGCGTCAGGCCCTCCGCGAGCGGCGCCGAGCGGATGGTGAAGGAGCCGGTCTTCGCGAAGCCCGACGTCGATCGCAGACCGAGGAACGCCGCTCCGCCCAGGGCGGCGTGCAGCAGACCACGGCGCGTCAGCGAGAAACTCATGAGCACCTCGGAAGCTCGATCGGATGCGGACGGCTCATCTGTGTGAAGTCTCCGGGAAACTCTCAGGCGTCGGGGGCGAAGTGACCCCACATGCTCCTGAACGCTCTGATCACGAAGTCGTGCGGGTCACCCATCTGCGCGGCGAACTCGCCGGCGGGATTCTCTGCAGCGGCCTCGTCGGGGCTCAGCCCGCGCGTCAGCGCACTCACGAGCCGTTCGTAGATCGTGAAGTACATCGTGCGCTGCGCTTCGAGATCGGCACGGCTGAGGACGGGACCCTGTGCCGGCACGATGCGCGTGCCCGCGTCGGCTACCTTCAGGAGCCGGTCGATGCCGCCGACCAGGCCGCCGATCCATCCGCCGGTCTGCCAGTCGAGGAGCGGCCAGCCTGCGCCTGAGATCACTCCTCCGGCCGCGAGGACGTTCGCCTTGCGGAAGTGGACGTAGATGTCCCCGTCGGTGTGAGCCTGCGCCATGCAGCCGTACTCGATCTCTTCATCGCCGAGCGGCACCGTCGCCGAACCGTAGAAGATCGTCTGTTTTGGAAGCGCAGCCGCGGGCAGCGGGCCGTAGGCGCCTTCGAGCCAGTCGACAGAGATCTTCCTGCCGAGCCAGAGCTTCGTGTTCTCGTGCGCGACGATCGTCGTGCCGCGGCGGCCGAGGCGCACGTTCGCTCCCGTCGACTCGGGATGCCAGTGGGTGTTGAAGAGCATCGCCACGCGGCGAGCCGAGAGCTCGCGCAGCGCGCGCTCGACGAGCGCAGCGCTTTGCGCTTCGAGCCCCCCGTCGACGAGCACCACGCCTTCCGGGCCCCGGGCGGCGAGGGCGTTCGTGCCCGCTCCCGTGAGAAGGATCAGACCGTCCGCGAGCGGCGTCACCTCGATCGCAGGTTTCGAGGAACGAAGGCCTGCGGCGGCAGTACCGCAGAGCGCCGAGCCCACGACGCTTGCGAGCGCGGTCGTAACGAAGCGCCGCCGGCCGATCCTCATCATCGGGTGATCACCAACGTCACACTTCGGACAGCTCGCCGGTGGCGTCCGCGAAGGATTCGATCGGCACACCCGCGCGGTTGAGCAGGGTGACCAGCAGGTTCGCGTGCGGCGTGTCCTGCGGGTACTTCAGGTGCTGCCCGCCCTTCACCCGTCCGCAGCCGCGGCCCAGGATGGCGGAAGGCAGAGGGTCGTTGTTGTGCAGATCGCTGTTCGACATGTTGCTGCCGAACAGGATCAGCGAGTGATCGAGCATCGTGCCGTCGCCGTCCTCCATCTCGGCGAGGCGCTTCACGAAGCGGCGCGCGAAGATGTCGGTGTGGTACGTCTGGATGCGCACCAGCTTGTCGAGCTTCGCGGGATCGTTCTGATGGTGCGACAGCGGATGGAAGGCATCCGGAACGCCGATCTGGTTGTACGTCCGCATGCTCACTTCCTTGGCCATCATGAACGAGATGACGCGCGTCTGATTCGCCTGGAAGGCGAGCGCCATCAGCTCGAACATCACGCCGAGATGCTCGGCGAAGTCGGAAGGAATGCCGACCGGCGCGTCCGGCAGATCGGCGTTCGCCGCGCCGCTCTGCATCAGTTTCTGGATGCGCCGCTCGATCTCGCGGACCGAGTCGAGGTAGTCGCTCACGCGCGTGCGGTCCGCGGGACCCAGCCGCCGCTGCAGGCTCACGGCGCGATCGGTCACGAAGTCGAGGATGCTGCCGGTTTCCTCGATGATCGCGCGGCGTTCCTCGCTCGTGTCGCCCTGGCCGAAGAGCTGATAGAAGACCTTGCGCGGATTGTTCTCCATCGGCAGCGGCTGAAAGGGCGTGCGGAAGGAAACGGTGCTGCCGAAGCCGCAGCCGACCGCGCTGCTGCAGGGACCGCCGGTCTCGGTGCTGAGCTCGAGCGAGGGGAGGGGCGTGTCCTGGCCGATGTAGCGCGCCGCGAGCTGATCGGCCGTGATGCCGCGGTCGCCCGTTCCGTCGCGGTCCTTCGGGCCGACACAGGAGAGCCACGTTCCGGCGATGATGCCGTGAGGATCGGAGCTCTCGCCACCCTTGTTGCGCAGCCCGCTCACGATCGTGAGGTGCGAGCGGAACGGCTCCAGGGGCGCGAGGATCGGGGAGATCTCGAAGTCGCGACCCGTCGCCGTCGGCGACCAGCGGTCCATCACGGCACCGTGCGGGAAGTAGACGAACGCCAGTCGCGGCGCGGGTTTCGCCGCGGTGTTCGCGAGCGCCGTGCCAGCCGGAATCATCGCATCGAGCAGCGGCAGCGAGATCGAGGCGCCGAGGCCGCGAAGCACCGTCCGCCGCGACAGATGTTTCTTCGTGATGAACATGGGCTGCACCTACTGCTGCGTGTCGGCCCGGGTGACGAGCGGGCGCGGTTCCCCCTCGCCCGGCACCGCGCTTTTCAGGAAAGCATCGCTCGTGACGATGAGCGTCACGATAGTGGAAAACCGGTAATCGTCGCGCGCGGCCTCGCGCACGACGGAACGCACGAGCGGCATGTCGTGATGGTCGAGCGGACGGCCCAGCGCGTACGTCATGAGCTTCTCTACGAACGTCTGCACGAACTGGTCGGGGCGCCTGAGGAGCGCCCGCCGCAGGTCGTCCGGCCCGTTGACGACGGTCCCGTCCGGCAGCACGCCGGAGGAGTCGATCGGGTCGCCGGCGAAGCGGTCCACCGTGCGGTACTGGCCGACCGCGTCGAAGTTCTCGAGCGCGAAGCCCAGGGGATCCATCACGCCGTGACACGAGAAGCACTGCGGGTTCTGGCTGTGCAACGCCATGCGCTCGCGCACGGTGCGCGCACGCCTGCCCGCGACGTTCTCCTCGAGTGCCTCCACGTTGGGCGGAGGCGGCGCCGGCGGTGTGCCCATCACGCGCTCGAGGATCCAGGCGCCGCGCAGCACCGGAGCGGTGCGGTTCGGATACGAGGTGATCATCAGGATGGCCCCCTTGCCGAGGAGGCCGAAGCGCGCGCTGTTTTCGAGCTTCACACGCCGGAAACGATCGCCCTTCACCGTGCGGATCCCGTAGTGCAGGGCGAGACGCTCGTTGAGGAACGTGTGGTCCGCAGTGAGGAGGTCGACGACGTTCCGGTCCTCGCGGAAGATGCTCTCGACGAAGAGGCGCAGCTCCTCGCGCATGTCGGCGCGCAGGTCCCCCTGACCGCTCGCGTGCGGGAACACGCGCGGATCGGGGTCGATCTCATCGAGCTTTCCGATGTCGAGCCACTGGAAAGCGAAGTCGGAGGCGAGCGTTGCGGCCCGCGGGTCGGCGAGCATGCGCCGCACCTGGCGCTCGAGCTCCGCGCGATCGCGCAGCCGTCCTGCGGCTGCGACCGACAGCAGCTCCTCGTCCGGAATGCTGCGCCAGAGGAAGAACGACAGCCGCGAGGCGAGATCCACGTCGCTGAGCTCGTAGACCGAGCCGGCGGTCAGCGACTGCGACGGGAACGCGGCACGGTAGAGAAAATCGGGGCTCGCGAGGATCGCGGTGAGTGCGCGCCGGATGCCTTCCTCGAAGTCCTGTGCCTCGCGTCCTGCGCGGTAGAAGCGCAGCAGCGCATCGACGTCCGCACTCTCGAGCGGACGCCGGTAGGCGCGCGTCGCGAGCCGCGCGACGATCTCCTCGGCGCAGGGAAGCTCCTCTTCGGGAGAACGCGGATAGCAGGAGAACACGCGCCGCCGGCTCGGCATGTCGGAGACGCCCGTCACGTCGTAGGGGCCGCGGATCTCGATGGAGCTCACGCGCAGCACTCGATCCTGACCGCCGCCGGGCACGTGCATGTGCAGCCGGTCCTCGGACTCGGCGAACGTGCGCTGCACGAACGCAACCGCGAGGGTATGGAGACCCGCGGTCGCCCTGAAACGGATGTTCTTGAGGCGCTTGTTGATGCGATCGACCGCAGGGTCCTGCTCCTGGTCGATCGCCTTCATGTCCTCTTCGCCGCCGATCGTGGTCTCGTAGACCTGCCGTCCATCGAGAACCACGACGAGGCGGTTCTCGAATTCCATGTTGTAGACCCAGAGCGCCTGGGCCATGTTGGCGATGTCGATCTCGTAGGTGCCGTCGGCCGGGAAGAAGTGCTCGACGGCGATACCGCCGCGCGTTCCGAGCGGCAGACCCTCGCGGTGAAACTGTTGCGTGCCGGCATCGCGCGCGACGTACGTAGTGCCGGCCGGACGCGCGTTGCGATTGCCGATCGCCCGCAGCGCGACGGTGCGCGCGGCGCTCAGATACTGATCGATGAAGGAAGGCGAGACCTGGAGGGCGGAAGCGATGTTGTCGAAGCCGCCCTGCGCGTCGTCCTGCGGCAGGAGCTCCGTGGGATCGATCTCGACGTCGAGCAGATCGCGGACCGCGTTCGCATACTCCTTGCGGTTGAGCCGGTGCGGCGGCACGTGGCCAGGCGCACGGCGCAGGCGCGCAGCCTCGTCGAGCGTGCCTTCCATCCAGGAGACGAAGGCATGCAGCGCGGTCTCGTCGGGCTGCGGTTTGCCCGGCGGCGGCATCAGCCGACCCCGGAGCTTGCGGACGACTTTCTCCCAGACCTCCGCCTCGTGCGGCACCTGGTCGGGCGTCATCGTGTCGAACGCGATACCGCCGGCCCAGTCCTCGGCGTTGTGACAGTCGGTGCAGTAGCGCTCGAGCAGCGACCAGTGGTCGCTCGAGGCTCGAGGCGCGGCGTTGGCGTCGGCCGTCTGCGCCGCCACGGTTGCCGGAACGAGGAAGCTGGCACTCGCCGCGAGAAGGGCGGCGACGAGGACGCTCGACACGACACGAAGCGCACGAGCGCCCGCTTCGTTCGAAAGGGCGACGGGTCGATGGCGCCGCAGCGCACGTTCAACCGACTCTCTCGACACCGACGCCACCGCCCCTTGCTCGACTCTCCGGTGAATCCGCGGGGAAGTAGCATAGCCCGTGCCGGAGCGTCAAACTCCTCGGCCTCGCCAGCTGAAGTGACGTTGCGAAGCGTGCTTCCGGTCTCACGCTTCCGGCGATTCAGTGCTCAGGTGATGAACCGGAAAAGGTCTGTTTCCGGGCGGTCGCAATTCGGCGGATTGGGCGGTGCCGCGGCGCATCGCCTATGATGCAGCCGTGCCCGGGGGGCCGACCACGACGGGGCGCGAGACGACAGAGAGAGGGGATACCGATGAGCTCAGATGCGAACCTGCGGACACGCCTTGCGGTAGCGGTCGGCGAGGACATCGTCCGGGGGCCGGGTGACGGGGAATTCGGTCGCCATCTGCGCGACTTCGTGGTGCAGGCGCCCGCCGGCGTGAACATCGTCGCGTTCGCCTATCCGCGCAGCACGGAGCAGGTTTCCAGGATCCTGCGCTTCTGCCACGAGAACGATCTGCCCGTGGTGCCTCAGGGCGGCATGACCGGGCTCGTCGGAGGCGGTGTGCCGGTTACGCGCTGCGTGGTGCTCTCGCTCGAGCGCATGCGTGCCATCGAGGAGGTGGACACCGCGGCATCGACCATGACCGTGCAGGCGGGCGTCGTGCTCGAGGCCGTGCAGAAGGCGGCGGACGCAGCGAACCTGTTCTTCCCGCTCGACCTCGGCGGACGAGGCTCCTGCCAGGTCGGCGGCAATGCGTCGACGAACGCGGGCGGCAACCGCGTCCTGCGCTACGGCATGATGCGCGACCTCATTCTCGGCGTCGAAGCCGTGCTCGCCGACGGCACGGTGATCAACGCCCTGCACAAGTACATCAAGAACAACACCGGATACGACCTGCGGCAGCTCTTCATCGGCTCGGAGGGCACGCTCGGCGTGATCACGCGCCTCGTGCTGCGCCTCTATCCCAAGCCGCGCTCGGTGTGCACGGGCCTGTGCGCACTGCGCGGCTACGCCGCCGTCGTCGAGTTCCTGGGACGCGCGAAGGCGGGCTTCGGCTCGACGCTCACCGCGTTCGAGGTGATGTGGCCGGAGTTCTACCGTCTCGGCACGGTGGCGCTCTCACGTCAGCCGCCCATCGAGCCGAAGCACGGTGTGTACGTGCTCATCGAGACCATGGGCACGGATCCGGATGCCGACCAGAGCCGCTTCGAGAAGGTGATCGAAGAGGCGCTCGGCAGCGGGCTCCTCGAGGACGCGGTGATCGCTCAGTCGGTCGCGCAGGCGCAGCAGCTCTGGGCCATCCGGGACTGTCCGGGGGAGTTCCCGCGCATTCACTGGCCGCAGCTCGGATTCGACGTCAGCGTGCCGACGGGTGAGATCGGCGATCTCGTCGAGGAGCTGCGCAAAGTGCTCCTCGCACGCTGGCCGGACATCGTGCTCGTGTTCTTCGGTCACGTGGCCGACGGCAATCTGCACCTGTCGGCGCGCCTGCCCGCCGCCGCGTCGGAGCACGACGTGGAGGAGCTCGTCTACGGCGTCATCGCGCGGCGCCGCGGCTCGGTCTCGGCCGAGCACGGCATAGGCCTGCACAAGAAACCCTTCCTGCAGTGCTCGCGCAGCCCCGAGGAGATCGAGATGATGCGCGCGATCAAGCGCGCGCTCGATCCCAAGGGAATCCTCAATCCGGGGAAGGTGTTCTGAAGCCGGCGCCGCGGTACGCACGGCGCCGGCCCGCGATCACAGGAAGTTGTTCGGCCAGATCATCGTGCGCCACATGTGGGCCACGGGTGAGTTGTCGAAGCCGAGACCTTCCTTCGGCTGCCTGAAGTGCCGGCCGATGATGTCCGTGAACTCCTCGGGATCGACGTTCCAGCCTTCCTGGAAGGAATACTTGTCGTAGAGCGTGATCAGCCGGGAGGTCATGTACCACCGGTGCTTGCGGGCCTCTTCGGCATCGCGGCGGATGTACTCCGGCGGCACGTAGTCCGGGCCGAAGAAGCGGATGTACTCCTCGGGGTACTCGTAGCCCACCGATTCGTCGGGGAAGTAGCGCAGCGCCTGGTGATACTTCACCGCCCACGCGATCTCCTCGCTGACGTAAGGCGCCACGAGCTGCGCGCTCCAGTAGCCGTGATCCGTGCGGATGAGCGCGCCGTTCGAAATGTCGTGCAGCAGACAGGCCATGACGACCTTCTCGTCGTGACCCGCATCGAGCGCGCTCTTCGCGCTCTGCAGCAGGTGCCGGACGGCCCAGGCCGAGAAGCGCAGGCGGAAGAAGTCGAGCAGCGTCGGCGCCTTCGGCATGGGCGGCAGGGCCGGATTGTCGCCCATCATGAAGACGGCGTTGGGACCGAGGCGGGCCATCATCTCCGGCTGAGGGCTCGGGATTCCCGTGCCGACCAGTGCGATGGGCTGAGGCATGATCATCCGCTCGCGGCCGGCCTGAGGCGTCGCGGGCGTGCTCGGTGCATTCTCGTTTTCGTCCGTCATCTGGTGTTCCTCGTCAGCTCCGGCTCGGCCCGCGGATCGGCGGCGCTCCGATAGCGTTGCGCGAGCCAGGCGGCGACCATGAGCTGCAGCTGGTGGAAGATCATCAGCGGTACCAGCGCGGCACCGACGTCGGGTCCGGCGAGCAGCACGCGTGCCATCGGCACGCCGCTCACCAGGCTCTTCTGCGATCCGCAGAACACGATGGCGATCTCGTCCTCGCGCGAGAATCGCATCAGGCGCGCGCCGTAGCGTACCGCCAGCAGTATCACCCCGAGCATGAACCCGCACACGGCGAGGAGCAAGAGCAGACGCGCGGGGGCGAGCTGACGCCAGATGCCGGCGATCACGGCGGCCGAGAAGGCGCTGTACACCGCGAGGACGATCGTGCCGCGGTCGGTGAGCGAGAGGAGCCTGCGGCTGCGCGAAGCCCATGCGCCCAGTAACGGCCGGCACAGATGCCCGATCGTGAACGGCACGAGGAGCTGCAGCACGATCTTCCACACGCCCGCGAACGAGAGGCTCGCGTCCTGCGCCTGAATCATCAGACCCACGATGAGCGGCGTCAGCACGACGCCGAGAACGTTCGATGCCGCGGCCGACGCCACCGCGCCCGCGACGTTGCCGCCTGCCATGGACGTGAACGCGATCGACGACTGCACGGTGGACGGCAGCGCGCAGAGGAACAGGATCCCGAGCCACAGCGGCTGCGGCAGGAGACCCGGGAGCAGTGCCTCGAGAGTGAGGCCGACGAGCGGAATGAAGACGTACGTGGAGCCGAGGATGGTGAGGTGCAGCTTCCAGTGACGCAGGGCGGCGGCGAGGCTCTCGCGCGGCAGCCGCACGCCGTGCAGGAAGAAGAGCAGCACGATCGCGGCGGTCGTCACGTTGCCGATGACGACCGAGACCGCGCCGCTCGCGGGCACGATGCTCGCCGCCGCGACGGCGAGCAGCAGCACGGCGATGAAGGGATCGGGCAGGACCTTGCGCAGCGCGTCCGTCATGTCAGTGTGAGCCCGCAGCGGCGCTCGACGCGCTGCGCACGCGCTCGCGCCGGCACCCGCTGCAGACGCCGGCGCGAGCCTGGGAAGCAAGAGGCTTCAGGTGCCGTATCCACCCTGGAAGGTGGAATACAGCTTCTCCTGCGTCGTGATGAACTCGAGCAGCGCCGGCTTGCCCTCGCGCGTCGCGGCGATGCCCTGCAGCAGCGCGTGCACGATCTCCGAAGGCTCGGTGACGCGCTGGCCGTAGCCGCCCAGCGCACGCGCGAACTCGGCGTAATTGCCCGAGATGTCGGTGGAGCGGTACTTCTCGGTGGAGATCTTCATGTGGGGAATCTCCATCGCCATCGAGAAGTTGTTGAACAGAATCGACAGGATCGGGATGTTGCAACGGACGCAGGTTTCGAAGTCCATGCCCGTCATGCCGATCGCCGCATCGCCCCACACGTTGATGCAGAGCTTGTCCGGCGCCGCGAGCTTCGCGCCCATCGCGAGGCCCAGGCCGTAGCCGAGCTGCGTGGACTTGCCCCAGCCGATGTAGCTGAGCGGTGTGACGGGCCGCCAGAAGGGCGACAGCTCGTCGCGCGGGCTGCCGGCATCGTGCGTGATGATGGTGTTCGGCACGTCCGCGATCTGCATGAGATCCCAGATGACCCGATAGGGCGAGATCGGCTTCGACTCGCTGGTAAGGAGAGGCATCCACTCGGCCAGCCACGCATCCTTCTGCTGCTTGATGCGCGCCGCGACTTCCCTCGTGAGGCCGCGCGGCTTGCCGCCGAGGCGGTCCCTGATGGCGTCGCGCAGCATCGCGAGGGTCAGCTTGGCATCGCCGACGAGCGGGTACTCGGTCGGGATGTTCTTGTTGATGTCCATCGGGTCGATGGTGTTGTGGACGAACGTCTTGTTCGCCGTCGGGAAGCGGATGCCGAAGCCCGTCGCCGTGAAGCTCGCGCCGGTGCCGAAGACGACGTCGGCTTCCTGCACGTGCTGGTGCACGGGGCGCGGCATGGAGACGCCGCCGGAGCCGAGCGACAGCGGGTGAGTCTCGGGAAACGCGCTCTTGCCCTCGAGGCTCGTGGTGACCGGTGCCTCGAGGAGCTCGACCACTTCGCGCAGCTCGTTCCAGGCGCGCGCGTAGTGCACACCCTGGCCGACGTAGATGAGCGGACGCTTGGCCGCGATGAGCGCGGCCGCGGCCTCGTCGACGGCCCTGGCATCGGGCGCGGTCAGGACACGGCGCGTCGGCTTGTAGTTGATCTCGCCCGGCACCTCGACGTTCCACATGTCGCCCGGGATCTCGACGAGGACCGGACCGGGGCGGCCGTTGCGCGCCTGCGTGAACGCACGGCGCAGCGCCGGCACGAGCTGCTCGGGCGTGTTGATGGTCTCGGCCCACTTCGTGACGTGCTGGAAGTTGAGCGCCGAGTTGAACGAAGGCTTGACCCACGCCAGCGAGCGCGAAGGACCGCCGGGGAACACCACGAGCGGCACGCCCTCGGAGTACGCCTGCGCGACGGCGCCGAAGGAGTTCTCCACGCCCGGACCCGACTGGCAGCAGAACACGCCGACCTTGTCACCAGAGGTGAGCCGGCTGATCGCGTCCGCCATGTGCACGCCGATGCGCTCCTGGCGGACGATGATCGGACGAATGCCGGCGGCAGCCGCAGACTCGGTGAGTGGGTTGAGTGGATAGGCCAGCAGGTACTCGACGCTCTCGCGCTTGAGTATCTCGGCCGTCACTTGCGCTACGTTCATCGGCTGCTTCCTCGGGAAATATGCTGTCTGGCTCTCAGGTTGAAGACGTGCGGACTCAAGAAACTGCTTCGCAAGCTGGCCGCGAAGTATAGACACTCTGGTCTGCGAAAGGCACGGCTCGCGCCGCACCGTCAAGCGCGGCATCTGGCACGCCCGGCCGTCCGCTCAATACACTCTTTCCCGATGGGAACAAATACGCGCCCGTCGGCGT
Organism: Pseudomonadota bacterium; assembly: GCA_003242685.1. Taxonomy (GTDB): domain Bacteria; phylum Pseudomonadota; class Gammaproteobacteria; order Steroidobacterales; family Steroidobacteraceae; genus ZC4RG24. The sequence goes on from QGVD01000045.1 coordinate 10,868, forward strand.
AAGACGCGTTTGTCATCGCTGGCCGGATGGGCGATAAGAGCGGGCGAGAGGGGCCTGTGGCGATATCCCGAACGCGCAGCGTCGACGGAGGTCCGGCGGGAGAGGGCACGAGATTCGAGATCTCGAACGCCTATCGCAGCTATGTCATCGCCGTCATCTGGCTGGTGATGCTGCTGCGCTTCGTGGACCTGCAGATCATCGCCGTTCTGCTCGAGTCGATCCGCGCCGAGTTCCGCGTCTCCGACACGCAGCTCGGACTCCTCAGCGGATTCGCGTTCGCGCTCTTCTACGGCACGCTCGGTATTCCCATCGCGTGGCTCGCGGATCGCTACAACCGGCGCAACATCATCGCGGCCGCCGTGGGCCTCTGGAGCGCGATGACCGCCGTCTGCGGTCTCGCGCAGAGCTTCCTCGCGCTGCTGCTCGCGCGCGTGGGTGTCGGGGTAGGCGAGGCCGGCGGTGCACCTCCCTCGTATTCGCTGATCTCGGATTATGTCCGGCCCGAGAAGCGCGGCACGGTGTTCGCGCTCCTCAATTCATCCGTTCCGGTGGGTCTCTTCATCGGATTCCTCGTCGGCGGCTGGGTGAACGAGTACCACGGATGGCGCGCGGCGTTCATGGTCGTCGGTCTGCCCGGTATCGCGGTGGCGCTCCTCGTGCGGTTCACGCTGCGCGAGCCGCCGCGCGGTCACTCGGAGCAGCGCACCGCCGGCGCGCCGTCACCTCTGAGTGAAACTCTGCGCTACCTCTGGAGCGTGCGCGCCTACCGTCACCTCGTGCTCGCGACGAGCATCTTCACGCTCGGCGCCTACGGAACCGGCATCTGGGTGCCCTCGTTCTTCGTCCGCGTTCACGGCATGAACGGCGGCGAGGTCGCCACCTGGCTCGCGTTCATCTACGGGAGCGGCGGGGCGCTCGGTGTCGTGCTCGGAGGCGTGCTCGCCGACCGTCTGGCCGCGGCGCGCGGCGATCGGCGCTGGTACGTCTGGCTGCCGGCGATCGCCAGCGTCTCGATCATGCCGTTCTCGTTCCTGGTCTACCTCTGGCCGGATGCCTATCAGGCAATGCTCCTGCAGCTCGGCACGACGACCCTGATGTACTCGTGGATGGGACCCGCGTACGGCACCGTGCAGAGTCTGGCCGGCGTCGAGCGCCGCGCGATGGCCGCGGCCATCAACATGCTCGTCGTCAATCTGATCTCGCTCGGAATGGGCCCGCTGATCGTCGGCGTGGCGAGCGACTACTTCAACGCGCACTTCGGCACCGAATCCCTGCGCTACTCGATCCTGACGCTCGCCGTCGTCGCGTTCACGTGGGCAGGCGTTCATTTCCACCTGGCCGCCCGGACGCTGAGAGAGGACCTCGCGCGTGCGGAAGCGCGCGCCTGAAGCGAAGCGTGACGCCGCACGGCGCCGGACGGCTATCATTCGCGCTTTCCCTGGGATCGAGACTCCGCCTGGAGGACCGCATGCTGGATCGCCGTCGATTTCTCCTCTCCGCAGCCGGCTCGCTCTTCGCCGGTTCTCTGGCCACCGGGTGCAGCTCGCCGCTTTCCACTCGCCCGCAGCAGGGGACGGCCGGTGCGGCCGATCCGGTCGAGGCACTCAACCGGCTGTTCGACGAGTTCATGGCGGAGATCCTCGACAAGCGGCCGATCCTCGTGACGAGTCTCGGGCTCGACCGGGGAGAGCGTGCGTGGGCGAAGTCTCTCCTGGATGACGTCTCGCTCGAGCGGCGGCGCGAGGCCGAGCGGGAAAACGCCGACCGGCTGCGCCGCCTGCGCGCCTTCGACCGCAGCTCGCTCTCGGGACTGGCGCTCGCCAACTACGACACGGTGGCGTTCCAGATGGAAACGAGCGCGCGCGCCGCGCGCTTTCCGTATGGCGACGGGCCGTCGCCGTACGTCGTCCATCAGATGGACGGTGCGTACGAGGGCATCCCGACGTTCCTCGACCGGCAGCACACGATCGAGAACCGCGAGGACGCGGAGAGCTACGTTGCGCGGCTGCGTGCCTTCGCGCACATGCTCGATCAGGAAACCGAGCGCATCCGGCACGACGCCGGGCTCGGCGTCATACCGCCCGACTTCATCATCCAGCGCACCGTGCAGCAGATCCGCGCGCTGCGGGCCATCCCGGTGACGGAATCGATTCTGACGACGTCGCTCGCGCGCCGCGCCGCGCAGAAGGGCCTTCCGGACAGCTATGCCGGCGACGCTCAGCGCATCGTGACGGAAGAGATCTACCCGGCGCTCGAGCGCCAGGAGGCTGCGCTCGAATCCCTTCTGCCGCGCGCGGTGCATCACGCGGGCATCGACCGTCTGCCCGACGGTCCGGCGTTCTACGAGGTTGCGCTGCGCTTCTTCACGACCACGGACATGGACGCCGACGAGATCCACCGCCTCGGCCTCGAGCAGGTCAGGGAGATCTCGGCGCGGATGGAAGAGATTCTGCGCGGGCAGGGCCTCACGCAGGGCTCGCTCGCGGAGCGCGTGCAGGCGCTCGGCAGGGATCCGCGGCATCTCTTCCCGAACACGGACGAAGGACGGCAGCAGATTCTCGACTACTGCAATGGCCTCATCGCCGGCCTGGAGAAGCACCTGCCGCAGTACTTCGGCGTGCTGCCGAAGACGCCGGTCGAAGTGCGCCGCATTCCGCCGTACACCGAGGCGGGCGCGCCTGGCGGCTACTACCAGCGTCCCGCGCTCGACGGCTCGAGGCCCGGCGCCTTCTTCATCAATCTGCGCGATACCAGTGAGCTGCCGCGCTGGACGCTGCCCACGCTCACGTATCACGAAGCGGCGCCGGGTCATCACTTCCAGCTCGCGCTGGTTCTCGAGATGCCCGACCTGCCGCTCATCCGCAAGATCGGCGGCTTCTCGGCGAATACCGAAGGGTGGGCGCTCTACGCGGAGCAGCTCGCTGACGAGATGGGGCTCTACGCCGACGATCCGCTCGGCCGCCTCGGCTGGCTTCAGGCGACGATCTTCCGCGCGGCGCGCTGCGTCGTCGACACGGGCCTGCACTCAAAGGGCTGGAGCCGCGAGCAGGCGATCCAGTACATGGTCGAGACGACCGGCGATCACCCGGCCGCGATGACCACGGAAGTCGAGCGCTACTGCGCGATGCCCGGTCAGGCGACGAGCTACAAGGTCGGCCACACTGTGTGGGTACGGCTCCGCGAAGAGGCGCGCGCGGCGCTCGGGCCGAAGTTCGACATCCGGGCCTTCCACGACACGGGTCTCACGGCAGGCCCGATGCCGCTCGCGGTGCTCGAACGCGTGGTGAAGGACTGGGTGAGCAGCCACGCCTGAACGGCGTGCGCGATGCTCACTCGTCGATGAAGCGGGCGCCGGCCTCGAGCATCTTGCGCTCGGCCTCGCGGCAGCCTTCCGGCGTGACGCCGCGCGTCGCGCCGCGGATCACCGTGACGTCGAAGCCGTGCCGCCGGGCATCGAGCACGGTGGCCAGCACGCAGACGTCGAGCGCCAGCCCGCCGACCCACAGACGCGAGATGCCGGACCGGCGCAGGTGCGCTTCGAGCCCGGTCTCGTCGAAGGCGGAGTTCTGGTCGTGGTCGAAGCGGGTGCCCTTGGTCACCTTGATGGTGTTCGCGGGCAGGTGCAGATCGGCACGGAAGGCGGCGCCTTCGGTGTCCTGGACACAGTGAGGCGGCCACGGCCCGCCGCTCTCCTTGAAGCTTACGTGGCCCTCGGGATGCCAGTCACGCGACGCGTAGACCGGTATGCGGGCCGCAACCGCTGCGTCGATCCAGCGGTTGAGCACTGGAACCACCTTGTCGCCTTCCGCGATGGGCAGCGCACCGCCCGGACAGAAATCGTTCTGCACGTCGATGATGAGCAGCGCGTCGCCGCGCCGAAGGGAATTCACTGCGCTCATGGCTCAGACACTTCCTCCTGCCTGCAGCGCGCCGCCGCTTGCGCCGGAGGCGATCCTCGCGCGCAGCTCGTGCTGTGCCTGCGCGAGCGCGGGGCTCACCTCGACGCGATAGGGAGGCGTCGCCGGCTCGAGCCCGCGGACGGCGGCCGGTAAACGCGCGAGCTCCGCCCGCGCGTGGTCGCGGATCTCGTCGAGACTGCGGTGCGCTCCCGGCAGAATCTTCCCGCTCTGCATCACCGGCTCGAGCAGCGGACGGCCGCGCTCGACCCGATCGTCGGCGCGCGCGATCACATCGTAGACCGCTTCGCCGCGCTCCTCGATACGGAAAACCTGCTTGTGGCCCGGCAGCACCGGTTTGCCGGCCGAGAGCTTGAGCCGTCCGGTGCCTGCGTACTCCACGAGCTTGTACACGATGTCGAGCGACGGCACGTCGGCCGAGACACCCATCGCCGTGCCGACACCGAATGCGTCGATCGGTGCCTGAGACACGAGCTCCGCGACGACATATTCGTCCAGGCCGCCGCTCACGATGATCTGCACCTCGGCGAGCCCCGCCTCGTCGAGGAGCCGCCGCGCGTCGCGCGCGAGCTGGGCGAGGTCGCCCGAATCGAGGCGTATGGCGGCGACGCGGAACTCCGGCCCCAGCTCGCGGGCGAGCTGGATCACGTGGCGGACGCCTTCGAGGGTGTCGTACGTGTCGACGAGGATCGTCGTCCGCGGGAAACGCCGCGCGAACTCCCGGAAGGCCTGGGCTTCCGTCTCGTGCGCCTGCACGTAGCTGTGCGCCATCGTGCCGGCTACCTTGAGCCCGAAAGTCTTTCCGGCCAGCACGTTCGACGTCGATGCGACGCCGGCGATGTGAAACGCTCGCGCGGCCTTGAGCGCCGCATCGATGCCGTGCATGCGCCGCGCACCGAAATCGACGACCGGGCGACCCTGCGCGGCGGTCACCACGCGTGCCGCCTTGGAGGCGAGCAGGGTCTGCAGGTGCACCTGGTTCATCACGAAGGTCTCGACGATCTGCGCCTGACCGATCGGCGCGCAGATCTCGAGGATCGGCTCGTTCGCGAACACCGGCGTGCCTTCGGGCACCGCACGCACGTCGCCGGTGAAGCGCATCCCGCGCAGCCAGTCGAGCATCCGCGGCGAGAACTCACCGAGCGAGTCGAGATACGCGATGTCCTCGTCGGTGAAGCGCAGCGTCTCGAGATACTCGAGCACGGTCGCGAGCCCGCAGGCGAGCAGATAGTTGCGCTCGGGCGGCAGGCGGCGCACGAAGAGGCTGAACACCGCGTTCTCTTCCATGCCTTCCTGCAGATACGCGTCGAGCATCCTGAGCTCATAGAGGTCCGTGAAGAGGGCGAGACCGTCGGTGCTCATGGGGGGCCTCCTGCCGGTTTCGATCAGGTGAGCGTGATCCCCTGTGCGGCGAGCGGCAGCGCGCGTACGGGCCTGCCGTTCGCGGCGGCGAGCGCGTTCGCGAGAGCCGGCGCGATCACCGGCGTCGCTGGTTCGCCGACGCCGCTCGGACGATTCGTCGACGGCATGATGTGCACGTCGATGTCGGGCATCTGGTCGATGCGCACGACCGGATAATCGTCGAAGTTGCTCTGCTCGACGATGCCGTCGCGCAGCGTTATCGCGCCGCTGAGCGCGGCCGAGAGACCGTAGCCGATTCCCGACTCCATCTGCATGGCGACGACGTTCGGATTGACCGCGAGCCCGCAGTCGACCACACAGAAGACCTTCTCGAGCGTAACGCCCGCGTCCGTGCGCGCGAGCTGGGCGACCTGCGCGACGACGGAGCCGAAGGACTCGTGGATGGCGAGTCCGAGGATCCGGTTCCTGTCACGCGCCGCACGCCAGGCGCTGCGCTCGGCCACGGCGTCGAGCACGGCCACGTGGCGCGGATGCGCGGCGAGCAGCTCGCGCCGCAGCGTGTACGGATCGGCGCCCGTCGCGCGCGCGATCTCGTCGATGAAGCATTCGACGGCGAAGGCCGTATGCGTGGAGCCTACGGCGCGCCAGAACTGCACCGTGACGGGCAGCTCCGTCGTGTGCAGGTCCACCGAGAGATTGGGTACGGCATAGGGGAGGTTGCTGACGCCTTCGACGGAAGTCGGATCGACGCCATCGCGGATGAGCGGCGCGAACAGCGTTCCCGCCACGAGCGACTGACCGACGATCCTGTGCCTCCAGGCAACGATGCGCCCCGCGCGGTCGAGGCCGGCTTCGATGCGGTGCACGTACATCGGCCGGTAGAAGCCGGCTCGCATGTCGTCTTCGCGCGTCCACACGAGCTTGAGCGGGACGGTGAGGCCCGCCGCCTTCGCGATGGCAGCCGCTTCCACCACGTAGTCCGAATGCGCGTTGCCGCGACGGCCGAAGCTGCCGCCCGCATAGACGGTGTTGATCTTCACTTTCTCGGGCGGAATCCCGAGGAGCTTGCCGAGCGCGGCCTGGTCGCCCGTCTGAAGCTGGTCGCCGTTCCAGATCTCGCACTCGCCGTCGCCGAGGCGCACGACACAGTTGAGCGGCTCCATCGGCGCGTGTGCAAGGAACGGAAACTCGTAGATGGCTTCCAGCCGGCGTGCCGCCCGCGCGAGCGCGGCATCGGCATCACCCTCACGGCGCACGGGCGTGCCGGGCTTCGCCGACAGCGCGCGGTACTCCGCGAGCAGATCGGCGCTGCTCCGCTTGAACGCGTTCGTCTCGTCCCATTCCACCTTCAGCGCATCGCGTCCCTTGCGCGCGGACCAGAAGTCGCGCGCGATCACAGCGACTCCTCGATGCACCGGCGTCTCGAACGCGACGACGTCGTGCACGCCCTTCACGGCCTTCGCCGCGATCGCGTCGAAGCTCTTCACCGTGGCGCCGAAGCGGGGAGGATGCGCGACAACGGCCGTGAGCATGCCGGGCAGCCGCACGTCCTGCGTGAAGATCGCCGTTCCGGTCGACTTCGCTCGGGCGTCGACGCGAGTCACGGGCCGGCCGATGAGGCGGAAGTCCGCGGGATCCTTGAGGCGCACCTCGCCCGGCACGGGGAGCTGCGCCGCTTCCGCGACGAGCTCACCGAAGCCTGCCGAGCGTCCCGAGGGCGCATGCTCGATGCGGCCCGCCGTGACCGTGATCTCGTCCGCCGCAACGCCCCAGCGATTGGCTGCAGCGGCGACGAGCATCGCGCGGGCCGTAGCACCTGCAGTGCGGAACTGTTCGTAGGAATTCGCCAGCGACGTGCTGCCGCCGGTGCCCTGCAACCGGAACGCCAGATTGGCGTAACGCTGCGCATCCGCGGGCGCATCCTCGACGCGGATCTGCGACCAGTCGGCGTCCAGCTCTTCGGCCACCAGCGTGGCAAGTCCCGTGTGCGCACCCTGACCCAGCTCCACGTGCTTGGATATGACCGTCACGATGCCGTCGTCCGTGATGCGTACGAACGCGTTGGGCTCGAACGGTGCCGCGGCTCCGCCGCGCGAAGCATCCGCACAGCCCGGCAGAGCCGGCAGCAGGGCAACCGAGAGCGTGAGCGCGGTGCCGCCCCTGAGCACGTCGCGGCGGCTGACATTGACGATTCCCTCGACTCGACGAAGGTTCATCCCGGCGCTCCTCCTCAGGCGAGAGATTCGGCCGCGCGCCTGATCGCTGCACGGATCCGCAAATAGGTGCCGCAGCGGCATACGTTGCCGGACATCGCTGCGTCGATGTCGGCGTCCGTGGGCTTGCGGTTGCTCGCGAGCAGCGCGGTCGCGCTCATGATCTGGCCCGACTGGCAGTAGCCGCACTGCGGAACACTCTCGGCGATCCACGCTTCCTGGACGGCGCGGCCGACGGGCGTTTCGGCGATCGCTTCGATGGTCGTGATCTTCGAGCCGGTCACCGCCGAAACCGGTATCACGCAGCTTCGCGTCGGCTGTCCGTCGATGTGCACGGTGCACGCGCCGCACAGCGCCTTGCCGCAGCCGAACTTGGTGCCGGTGAGGCCGAGGTGGTCACGCAGCACCCACAGGAGCGGCGTGTCCGGCTCCACATCCGCATCGAGAACCTTGCCATTGACGTTGAGTGAGATCACCTGTGCTCCTCGCGGAAAGAACGCGACGGCGCAGCGCCGTGCGCCGTCGCCCGAAGTATCCCGGACGTGCGGCCCTTCCGGCTCAGTACGGCTCGGGCAGGTCCGGATGATTGCGGAAGATGTCCTTCTCTTTCTTGAGCTCGTTGTACGGCCTGTAGAGCGTCGGCGGTGCGTCGGGCTCGGGCAGAAAGCCGCGCACGGTGCCGTGATCCTTCGCCTTCGCCCAGCTCTCCTCGTACCGGTTGCGGAAGAGAGGCGCGAAGTTTGTGCGCTGAATGCGCCATTCGCCGTCCTCCTTGACGTAGTCGATGTAGTAGGGGCCCCAGATCCAGCTCGCGGAAGCATCGCGCCCCGAGGCACCCGGCGAGAGCCAGTGGCTGCGCGCCGACTGCCCGTCGCGCGCGATCTCGATGTACGGGTTGACGGTCATGTGCATGATGAACCAGCCGGGGATCTCGCGCGCCTTCTCGAACGCGGCGTACAGCCGGCGCACGCTGTCGATGCCCTTGTAGACGCCGCTGTCCGAGAACTCCACCGACACGTCGGGAGTCTTCCGCGCGAAGCACTCGTCGACGATGCGCGAGAAGCGCTGCGTGAAGAGCAGATGGACGTACTTCGACTGGAGCTTCTCGATCGCGATCATGTCCTCGAGATACTGCACGCGCGCGAGGAGCGCCTGCATCTCGGCATCGTGCGCCGCCCCGGCCGGGGGCGACGCGTTCGGAGAAGAGCAGGCGCAGAGCAGCACGGCAACGGCGGGCAGGGCGGCGCGCACCACGGCGCGGCTCACGGGATTCAGACGGTATGTCCTCATTCGATCCTCACAGGTTTCAGGCGACGTAGCGGCCGGTGCGGGCGGTGCTCTCGGGGACCCAGCAGCCGTGGAAGGTCATCCGCACCCGTACGGGCAGGCGGAGCGTAGCGACAGGCCCTTCGGCCAGGTTCTGCGCATCGAGCACGACGAGGTCGCTGCGCATCTCGGCGAACCGGTTGACCAGCACCAGCAGCCAGCCGTCGCCCTCCGGTGCGCCGGGGCGCCGCGGCACGAAGATGGGCTCCTGCACGCCGCAATCCGGCCCCGGGGCCCACGTCACGAGCTCGCCGGTCTGATGGTCGATGCGACCGATCGCGCCCATGCCGATGTCACCGGCGCGCGCGCCGGGCTGGCGGCAGATCATGTAGCCGTAGCGGTACGGCTTGCCCATCCAGCGTTCGTCGATCCTCGGCATCTCGTCCGGCGTGCTCACGATGAGCTTCATCTCGGGCGTTTCGCTTCGGCCGCTGAGGTCGAAGGTGAGCCGAGTGAGCTGAGGCGGCGCCGGCTTGTACGGGGAACCATCGGCGCTCGGGAAGAACTCGAAGCAGTTGCCCTGGTAGAGCGCGAGATCGAGGTGCAGGCGGTCGCCCTCGTTGTACGCGTTCATCATGTGGCCCGCGCTCACGGTGGGGCCGCGGAACCAGCGGATCTCCTCGGCACGCCCGCGGCGCGGAAACACCGCGTAGTAGCTCGGCTTGTCGGGATGCCACTGATAGAACGGGCCGCCCTTCTTCAGCACCTCGAGGTCGGTGATGAGCGGGAAGAAGGGAACGATGACGTGGGTATCGGTGACTGCGAAATCGTGGACCATGCCCGGGTAGGGCATCTCGAACCACATTTCGTGCACGATGCGGCCGTCGGCGTCCGCGATGTAGAACGCGAAGTCGCGGGTACAGTCGCCTTTCGCCTGGTACGAAAACGTGAGCAGCTCGTTGGTGTGCCAGTCCTGCTTGGGATGGGCGGTCAGGCTCACGGCCCGGACGGCGCCGTCGAAGTCCCAGGGGCTGCGCGTGTCGAGCGTGTCTGGGTCCACCTCGATCGGCAGTGAATCTTCCTTCAGCACGAGCAGCCGCTTGCCGTTCCAGACGACGTTCGTGTTGGCCGTGCCCATGCTCTTGCCCGCGACACTCGGATCGTTGGTGTAGCGGTTGCGGTAGCGGCCGAAGAGCGAGCGCCGTGCTTTCTCCTGCAGTACGAAGCGTTCCGTGCGCACCCAGCGGCTGCGGTAGTCGACGTGCCCGTCCTCGAAGCGGAACATGTGCACCATGCCCTCGCCGTCGATGAAGATGTCGTCGCCCGTCATCGGCGGATACTGACGGTCGGGTCCGCAGCGGTAGAGCGTTCCGTTCAGCTCGCGCGGCACCGAACCCTGCACGAGCTCGAGATCGCGGATGGTCGACTCGGTGCGCACCGGCGCACCCCAGCCCCGGTACAGCGGAATATCGGGAAACGTGACTCCCATCGGCAGAGCGCCTCCTGATGATGACCTACCCGCGCCATTATGCCCGCGCGCGGCGTCGGTGGCCTGACCTCTGCAATGATCCTTCGCCGGAACGAGTGCACGCCTCCGGTCTTGTTACTGGATCGACGACGGAGGAACAGGGCATGAAACGCAAGGCATCGGCCGAATGGCAGGGCGGGCTCAGGGACGGCAGGGGCACGATCTCGACCGACAGCGGCGTGCTCTCGAACACGGCATACTCGTTCGGCACGCGGTTCGAACAGGGGACGGGCACGAACCCCGAGGAGCTGATCGCCGCGGCACACGCGGGCTGTTTTTCGATGGCATTGTCCGCTCAGCTCGAAGGCGCGGGCCTGCGCGCCGAGCGCATCCGCACGACCGCGGCCGTGACACTGGAAAAGAGCGGCGAGGGTTTCGCGATCACTGCGGTGCATCTCGACGTGACGGCGCGCGTGCCGGGCGCCGCACGCGAAGCTTTCGACGAGATCGCCGAGCGGGCGAAGAGCGGCTGTCCGGTTTCGAAGGTGCTGAACGCGAAGATCACCATGGACGCACGGCTCGAGTGACCGCGCCCGGGACCGGGCGGGTCTCCGGCAAATCCGCGCTCATTCGGCCGTCAGCACGAAGAAGCGGTTGCGGCTGCCGATGTCCGTCGAGAGCGCGCGGTGCGGGATGTCCTCTTCCATCTCGACGTGCAGCCCTGCCGCGCGCGCGCGAGCACGGAATTCGGCGTGGTCGTGCGGAAAGTTGAAGAGGTGGTCGAACTGCGGGATGTTCGTAGCGGTCGTGAGCACGATGCGGCCACCCGGCGCCAGCCGCTGCGCGCAGCTCTCGAGGAGCCCGTACGGATCGGCGACGTGCTCGAGCAGCTCGATCAGGAAGATCGCGTCGAACGTCCGTGTAACGCCCTGCGGGAACGCGGCGCGCCGGAGCATCACCCTCGGGTGCAGGTCGGACACGCGCTCCGAGAGCGCAACGTCCCAGCCGCAGAGTCTGCAGCCGGGGGATGCGAGCAGCTCGAGCTCGAGGCCGGCACCTGCACCGACGACGGCGACGTGCCCGTACGGGATGCGCTGCTCCGCCACGAGCTCCATGATGCGGAAGCGGTGATCGGTGACGAGCACCGACATGAGCAGCGCGGCGTCGTATTCCCACCGGTCGATCGGCGCCGCGCTCCGGCCTGCCTGCGCGGGGTATTCACCCGTGCGGGCGAAGTGCTCGACATCCTGCATGTAGCGGTCGAGGAAACGCTCGTACGCCCGGATCAGGTCGTCGGTCGAACGGTCGTGAATGCGAACGAAACGCGCGACGTATTCCTCGACGCGCTCCTCCAGCCCGAGCGCATCCCTGACGAGCGCGCGCCTTGCCCGGTACATCGGGCGGAAGAGGCTCCGCTCGAGGACCGTCCTGACCTCGTTCCCTCCTGCTTCCATGCCGGCTCCACTGTCCGCAGGCACCGGGGAGCGGAGCTGAGCCCGTTCCGGCTACTCCAGGGAGCGGCGGCAGGGCTTGCGCTCGTGCCGTGAAACGCCCCGGGCACGCGACCGTGGACTTCAGCCGCGCCCGAGCGGAACGCGCAAGGTGCCGAACTGCTCCCCCGTGCGTGAATCGACGAGCCTGAGCTCGAATCGCAGCGACTCGAGCGGTGCATCGCCTCTCTCGTAGTAGAGGAAGCCCCATGCACGATCGCCCGGCGCGACGACGCCCTCGCGCAGGCCGACTGTCATGACATCCGACCGCGGCGAAGCGGGGGAAGTTGCAGGCGAAGAAGCAGGGGGCGAGCTCGGTGCCGCCGGGACGGGCTGCGCCGGAGGCGGTGCGGTAGACGAGTCGTTCTCCGCGAGGCGGCGCGCCAGCACGTGAGGCGCGACGGGCCGGAGCACGAGCGAGCCGTCGGTGAGTACGAGCTCCTCGAACCGCAGGCGCAGCGGATGGCTGCTTTCGTTGTCGATCGTGAGCCGCAGCGGCGTCACCCAGCGCTCGAGGTCGGGCGGGTTACGCGTCCATGCGTCCGGTTCGATGATCACCCGGATGCCTGCGGCCTGGCCGACGACGGCGTTCGGCAGGGCAGGCAGCCTGTCCGCAGCCGCGGCGTAGCCGGGCGCGCAAAGGGCGGGCACGACACCGAAAGCGGCGATGAGCAGCGCGAGTCGCGCCAGCATCGGCACACCTCCTCGACGATGACGATCAGGTCAGGGCGGCCCGGATCTGCTCGGCGAGCTTGCGTCCCTCTTCAGCGTCGAGGGACTTCGCGGGCCAGCCTATCCCGAGGCCCTGCTCACGGTCCGGCTTCGGGATGATGTGGAAGTGCACGTGCGGAATCGCCTGGTGGGCGCCGCGCCCGTTGTTCTCGAGCACGTTGTACTCCCGGACCCCGGTCGCGGCGATGACGGCACGGCAGATGCGCGGCAGCACGCGGCCCAGCGCAGCCGCGGACTCGTCCGAAAGCTGGTCGAGCGTCTCCGCGGGCTCCTTGGGAATCACCAGCGTATGGCCGCGCGACAGCGGATTGATGTCGAGGAAGGCGAGCACCTTGTCGTCCTCGTACACCTTGTGGCACGGGACCTCACCGTCGATGATCCTGCGGAAGATCGTGTCTGCCATGACGCACCCGTTGGTTCTGTCAGGACCGCTAATTCTGTCCCGATGCGGGGCCGCGGGAGCAAGCGCAGCGCATCAGATCCCTCCGGCTCACCGTCTGCACGGCTCGTGCTCCGGGTCCACGGCGTGCTACCTTCCAGTGTGCGCTGAACGTATGGCACGTGCCGGGGAACCCACAGTCGGTGCTCGGCGCAGGGAGGCGTTGCCATGGGTGCGATCTTTGGCACGGTCGGCGGTGCGTCTCACGAGACGATGGGCCGCATGTACGAGCGGCTGCGGCACCGGGGAGAGCAATACGAGCTTGCCGATCCAGCCCGGGGCGTGATGCTCGCCGCCGCAGGGCGGGCGCGAAGCCGGTACGTGGCCTCGGACTCGCGATACTCGCTCGTCGTGGACGGGTGGGTTCGTGAAAAGAACGATGCCGAGCGCAGCGGGAACGATTCGCCGGCCGAGACGCTCCTCGAATGCTACCGCAGGTTCGGCGCATCCCTGATCGAGCACGTCGAAGGTGACTTCGCGTTCGCGCTCTGGGACCGGCTCACGCAGACGCTGTTCCTCGGCCGCGATCTCCTTGGCGTGAAACCGCTCTTCTGGACGGCCTACGAAGACGGCGGGATCGCATTCGCCTCGGAATACAAGGCGCTGATGGCGCTGCCGGGCTTCGACGCCACCGTCGATCGCGACGTTCTGCAGCGCGTCCAGGGCGCCAAGTACCTGCCGATGGACGGCACGGTGCTCTTCCGCTCGGTGCGCTCGGTCGGACCGGGAAAGGTGCTCGCGATCGATCCGCGCGGGGAGCCGCGGCAGGTCGCGCACGCGGCCGCTCCGCCGCTCGCGGTGAGCCGTGAGCCTCTCGAGTCGCTCCTTGCGCGCATCGCGAGCGTTTTCGAAAGCTCCGTTGCGCGGCGCCTCGAAGCCGCAGGTCGTGTGGGCGTCGCGCTGAGCGGCGGCATCGATTCCATAGGCGTCGCGTTCGCCTGCAGCCGCCATCTCGGGGACGCGGAGCTCCACACCTATACCGCCGGCTGCGGCATGGAGGATCCGGAAGTGCGCACGGCTTCCCTGGTGTCCTCCCGGATCGGGGCGAAGCACCACGTCGTCGAGGTGACGCCGCGTCATCTTGCCGATGCGCTGCCGCTCGTCATCTGGCACCTCGAAGCACCGATCGCCCGGACCGAAACCGTGCAGTTCTACGAGCTCGGTCGCGTCGCGGCCGCCGACGTGGACACGATGTTCACCGGTGCCGCCGCCGATGCACTCTACGCGGGGATGCCGAACTACAAGATTCTGAGGCTGTACGAGCTGCTCCCGCCGCTGCGGCGCGCGCTGCACGAGTTCCACAGCGTGACCCAGACGGGTTTCGATCCGCGGGATCGGCTGTCGCGCCTCATGTGTGCCTTGTACTTCAAGGGAATGCTGCCGCCCGTGCCGCAGATCGTCGGTGCCACGTTCCGCGCGCCCCTTACGGATCTGCCTCCGGTGTCGGACGAGTTCCTCAACGAGTATCTGCAGCGCGAGATCCAGCAGGACTCCGCGCAGTGGCTGCCGAAGCTCGAGCGGACCCTCGCCGCGTCCGGGATCGAGCTCGCTTCGCCGTTCTTCGACCCCGAGACGATCCGCGTCGCTTTCAGCGTTCCGGAGCGCTACAAGATCTTCGGCTGGCGCGAGAAGTACGCGCTGCGCCGCGCGCTCAGGCAGCTGGTCGACACGGATCTCACGTCGTTCCAGAAGTTTCCGATGCGCATGCGGTTCGACGTGGAGTTCGCGGACGCGCTGGACGAGCTGATCGGGAAGTATCTGACGCGCGAGCGCGTGAGCGAGCACGGGCTCATCGATCCGCATTCACTCGACGCGCTGCGTGGTTACCGGCGCCGTGAACGCTACGTGCCCGAAGGCGCGATGCGCGCGTGGACCGCCATCGGAACGGAAATCTGGGCCGAGGAATTCATCGACCGCAGGGGAGAGCGACCGTACGAAGGCGCCGAACCGGTCGGTCGCACGGCGGTTCGGTCCGGGTCTCTCGCCTGATCGAAGCCGGCGCTACGGCACCTGCTTCAGCACGCTCACGACCCTTGGCTCCATGTAGCCCTTGAGGCCGAGGATCGAGTACTGACGGCCGATGCCCGATTCCTTGGCGCCGCCGAAGGGCACGAAGGCGGAAGTCGCACGGTGCTGATTGACCCAGGCGGTACCGACCTCGAGGCGCGCCGCGATGGCGGTTGCCCGCGCGATGTCGCGGCTCCAGACGGACCCGGCCAGTCCATACCGGGTGGCGTTCGCCCGCCGGATCGCGTCCTCGACGTCGCTGAACTTCAGCACCGGGACGATCGGCCCGAACTGCTCCTCCTGCACCAGGCGGCTGTTCTCGTCGATGTCCGCGACGATCGTGGGCGGGAAGAAATAGCCGGGCCCCTTCGGCACCTCGCCGCCGGCAAGAATGCGTGCGCCGCTGCGCTTCGTGTCCTCGAGGATCCCGAGGAGCTTCTCGTACTGCATGCGGTTCTGGATCGGGCCGATCTGAACGCCCGGCTCCATGCCGGGGCCCACCTTGGCATTGCGAGCCTCGTCCGCGAGCGCTTCGCACAGCGCATCGTAGATGCTCTCGTGGGCGTAGATGCGCTTGACGGCCATGCACACCTGGCCGCAGTTCACGGTGGCCGCGAAGAAGAGCTTCCTGGCGACGGATTTCGGGTCGACGTCCTCGAGCACGATCGCGGCGTCGTTCCCGCCGAGCTCGAGGGTGATGCGCTTGAGCGTGCCCGCTGCCGCCGCCATGACCTTCTTTCCGGTGGCGACGGAGCCCGTGAAGGAGATCTTGTCGATGCCCGGGTGCTCGGTCATCCACTGCCCGAGATCGTTGCCACCGGCAAGGACGTTCACCACGCCGGCCGGGAAGATCTCGCGTGCGAGCTCGCCCACCTTCAGCGTGCTGAGCGGGGTGTAGGGGGAGGGCTTCAGCACGGCCGTGTTGCCGGTGTAGAGAGCTGCCGTCAGCGGGCCGGCGGCGAGATTGATGGGTGCGTTCCAGGGCGTAATGATGCCGACCACCCCGAGCGGCACGTAATGCAGCTCGATGTGCCGCTCCGAGTCGTCGACCAGCGTCTCGACCGGAATCTGGATCTTCGTCATGCCCTCCGACTGAGTCGCGGCGCGGGTGATCTCGTCGCGCGACTGGCCGACGGGCTTGCCCTGCTCACGGGTCAGGAGCTCCGCGAGCTCGTCCTGGTGCTTGCGAAGCGCATCGCACAGCCGCCGGATGTACGCGGCGCGCTCCTCGAAGGAGAGCGCGGACCAGGCCGGGAAGGCACGCCGCGCCGCAGCCACGGCTCGATCCAGCTCGGCGCGTCCCGCCTCGGGGCTGCGCGCGAACGGCGCACCCGTTGCCGGGTCTATTACGTCGAACCAGCGACCGGACGTCACGAGCTCCCCGTCGATGAGCAGAAAGAAATCCGACCTGAGCCCGGTGTCGTCTGATGCGTGCTGTACGGCCATGAGAACTCCCGAAAATGGTGCGCCTGGAACGAAAGCTCTACCGTTCGGATTGTCTACAATCCGCCCGCTCGCTACGATAACAAATTCAGTACGGAGGACATTAAAAGAAGTGACGCGCGAAATCCCGACCTGCAGGCCACCCGATCCGAATACGCGCAAGCCGAAATACCAGCCGCCCCCGGGCGCGTGCGACGCTCATTGCCATATCTTCGGACCCGGCGACAAGTATCCGTATGCGCCCAACCGCTCGTATACGCCTCCTGATGCGCCGCTCGAGCGCTTCAAGGAGCTGCAGAGCATTCTGGGCCTCGAGCGCGCCGTGCTCGTCAACGCGAGCTGTCACGGCAGCGACAACACCGTGATCGTGGATGCGATCGCGCAGAGCGGCGGCAGGTACCGCGGCGTCGCCAACTCCGACGACAGCTTCACGGAGAAGGATTTCGAGCGCCTGCACGAGGCGGGTTTCCGCGGGGTGCGGTTCAACTTCGTCAAGCACCTGGGCGGCATGCCCGACATGGGCGAGTTCCATCGCACCATCGAGAAGATCAAGCCGCTCGGCTGGCACGTCGATCTGCACTTCGACGCCAGCGATATCGTGGAGCACGCCAGGCTCCTCGACTCGCTGCCGGTGCCGTTCCTCATCGATCACATGGGCCGCGTGCCCACGAAGAACGGCCTCGAGCAGGAGCCGTTCAAGCGTCTGCTGGACCTCCTGCGCAACAACGAGCGGTGCTGGGTCAAGATCTCCGGCGCCGAGCGCATCTCGAGCGAGGGGCCGCCCTTCACCGATGCGGTGCCTTTCGCACAGGCGCTCATCGAGGCCGCGCCCGACCGCATTCTCTGGGGCACGGACTGGCCCCATCCGAACATCACCAGGTACATGCCGAACGACGGCGACCTGGTCGATCTCATTCCGCTGATGATGCCCGACCCGGCGATGCAGAAGCGGATCCTCGTCGACAACCCTCACCGCCTGTACGGGTTCACGGGCTGAAGGATTGGAATATGTCCGAACCTAGGTTCAAGAACGACTACCTCGACCAGTTCGAGGACGTCCCCGGTACCACGCTCTTCAACGCGCACCGGTCGCGCAAGGGCTTCCACCTCAACATGTTCTGCATGTCGCTGATGAAGGAGGAGAACCGCAAGGCCTTCAAGGCGAACGAGGAGGAGTACCTCAAGCGCTTCCCGCTCACCGAGGCCCAGCGTCAGGCGGTCCTCAAGCGCGACTGGAACGCGATGATCGCGGAAGGGGGCAACATCTACTTCCTCGCGAAGCTCTTCTCGACCGACGGCCTGTCCTATCAGTACGTCGCGGCGCAGATGACCGGCGCCTCGCAGGAGGAATACGCGCGGATGATGCTCGAGGGCGGCCGCAGCCCGAAGGGCAATCGCAGCAAGTCAAATCCGGAACTGTAGGAACATGGCCAGAATAGTTGCAGGTGTCACCACGTCCCACGTGCCCGCCATCGGGGCCGCCATCGATCTGAACAAGAAGAACGAGCCCTACTGGGTTCCGATCTTCAAGGGCTTCGAGTTCTCCAAGAAGTGGATGGCGGAGAACATGCCCGACGTCGTGATCGTGGTCTACAACGATCACGCCTCGGCGTTCTCGGTGGAGCTGATTCCCACCTTCGCGATCGGCTGCGCGGAGGAGTTTCCTCCGGCCGACGAAGGCTGGGGTCCGCGTCCGGTGCCCGTGGTCAAGGGACACCCCGACCTCGCGTGCCACATCGCCCAGTCCTGCATCCTGGACGAGTTCGACCTCACCATCGCGAACAAGATGGAGGTCGATCACGGGCTCACCATTCCGCTCAACCTCCTGTTCGGCGAGCCGAAGGAGTGGCCCGTGCGCGTCATTCCGCTGGCGGTGAACGTCATCCAGTACCCGCCGCCGACCGGCAAGCGCTGCTTCGATCTCGGCCGTGCGATCCGCAAGGCGGTCGAGTCCTGGCCCGAGGACCTGAAGGTGATGGTGTTCGGCACCGGCGGCATGTCGCATCAGCTCCAGGGGCCGCGCGCCGGACTCATCAACAAGGAATGGGACACGCGCTTCCTCGACAACCTCACGAAGGATCCGATCGCGCTCACGAAGATCCCGCACATCGAGT
Organism: Pseudomonadota bacterium; assembly: GCA_003242685.1. Taxonomy (GTDB): domain Bacteria; phylum Pseudomonadota; class Gammaproteobacteria; order Steroidobacterales; family Steroidobacteraceae; genus ZC4RG24. The sequence goes on from QGVD01000045.1 coordinate 29,319, forward strand.
ACGTGCGCGAAACGGGCTCCGAGGGCATCGAGATGGTGATGTGGCTCGTGATGCGCGGTGCGCTCGACGACAACGTGCGCGAGGTGTACCGCTTCTATCACGTGCCGTGCTCGAACACGGCGCTCGGACACATCATTCTCGAGAACGTGGACAAGTCGCCGCGCAAGGCGGCGGCGTGAGCAGCCAGTAACAAGGGAAGCACCGAATGAAGATCTGTCTCGCAGGACCCGGCGCTTTCGGCATCAAGCATCTCGAGGCGCTGTCGAACATCGAGGGCGTGGAAGTCGTCTCGCTCGTCGGCCACAAGCTCGACAAGACGCAGGAAGTGGCGAAGAAGTGGAACATCCCGCACGCCACGACCGATCTTGCGGAGGGCCTCGCCCAGCCCGGCGTCGAAGCGGCCATTCTCTGCACGCCGACGCAGCTCCATGCGCAGCAGGCCATCCAGTGCCTGCGCGCCGGCAAGCACGTGATGGTCGAGATCCCGATGGCGGACAACCTCAAGGACGCCGAGGAGCTGGTGAAGGTTCAGAAGGAGACGGGCCTGGTCGCGATGGCCGGGCATACGCGTCGCTTCAACCCGAGCCACCAGTGGATCCACAAGAAGATCAAGGCCGGCGAGCTCAAGATCCAGCAGATGGACGTGCAGACGTACTTCTTCCGCCGCACGAACATGAACGCGCTCGGCCAGCCGCGCAGCTGGACCGACCATCTGCTTTGGCACCACGCCTGCCACACGGTCGACCTGTTCCAGTACCAGACGGGCGAGATCGCGTCGCAGGTGTTCGGCGTGCAGGGCCCGTACCATCCCGAGCTCAAGATCGCGATGGACATGGGCATCCTCATGAAGGTGCCGTCGGGCGCGATCTGCACGCTGTCGCTGTCCTTCAACAACGACGGTCCGCTCGGCACGTTCTTCCGCTACATCTGCGACAACGGCACGTACATCGCCCGCTACGACGAGCTGGTCGACGGCAAGGGCAATCCGATCGACGTGTCGAAGGTCGACGTGTCGATGAACGGCATCGAGCTGCAGGACCGCGAGTTCATCAACGCGATCCGCGAGAAGCGCGAGCCGAACGCGAGCGTCGCTCAGGCGCTCGACGCGATGCGCACGCTCCACCGCATCGAGCAGCAGCTCCTCGCGCAGGGCTGAACGCAGCCGCGCCTGCCGGCGCGGCTGCGGGCCGCCGGCCTCAGCGGTCGAGGGCCTGCATCATCGCCGGCGGGTGACGGTCCCCGCGCACGCCCAGCTCGTCGATGCGCGCCGCGATCTCGCGGCACTCCTCCGCGGTCAGTTTCACCTCGAGCGCGCCGAGGTTGTCGGCGAGATGGGCGCGCGTCTTCATGCCGGGAATCGGCAGGATGTGCTCTCCCTGCGCGAGCACCCATGCGATGGCGAGCTGCGCGGGCGTGCAGCCCTTGCGCGCCGCGAACTCGCGAACCAGATCCGCGATGCGCGCGTTGTGCGCGGCGTTCTCGTCCTGGAAACGCGGCTGCGAGCGGCGGTTGTCGTCCGGCGGCAGGTCCTCGAGCCGGCGGAAGTTGCCGGCGAGGAAGCCTCGTCCGAGCGGGCTGTAGGCGACGAAACCGACGCCGAGCTCACGGCAGGCGTCGAGCAGTCCGTCCTCGGGATCGCGCGTCCAGACCGAGTACTCGCTCTGCACCGCGGCGACGGGATGCACCGCGCAGGCGCGCCTCAGCGTCTGCACGCTGCACTCGGAAAGCCCGATGTAGCGGATCTTGCCCGCACGCACGAGCTCCGCGAGCGTCCCCACGGATTCCTCGATCGGCACCGTCTTGTCGATGCGGTGCAGGTAGAAGAGGTCGATGTGATCGATGCCGAGCCGCTCGAGGCTCGCATCGCAGGAGCTGCGGATCGTCTCCGGCCTGTTGTCGACGATCACGGAGCCGCCCGGTCCGCGAGCCAGCCCGCACTTGGTCGCGAGAAAGACGCGGTCGCGCCGGTCCCGGATGATCGAGCCCACGAAGCGCTCGTTCTCGCCGACCTGGTAGCTCGCCGCCGTATCGAGGTGGTTGATGCCGCGATCGATCGCCTCGATCAGCGTGGCGCGTGCTTCCTCGTCGTTGCGCGTGCCGTACCAGCCGACGAGGCCCATGCATCCGAAACCCAGCGCCGAGAGGCGCTCGCCCGTCGCTCCGAGAAGTCGTGTCTGCATCTCGCTTTCGCTCCTTGTTCCGTCGCGCGAATGCTAGCGAAGCGAGTCGCGCGTGTCTGCCCGGCGCAGTTCCCGCCGGTGAGCGTCCTTCGGTATCATCCGGCGCGACAAGCGCTGCAATCGAAGGCGCGCGTCGCGAAGGCACAGGTTTTCCCGGCACGGCTGCAGCCGTGCCTCCACCGACACGACCGAGCACCCATGATCATCGACTGCCACGGGCACTACACCACCGCGCCGAAGGCGCTCACCGAATTCCGCGAGGCGCAGATCGCCGGGCTCACGGATCCCGGGCGGCGCCCCAGCGGCCCGCCGAAGTTCAGCGACGACGAGATCCGCGAGAGTCTCGAGAACGCGCAGCTGAAGTTCCAGCGCGAGCGCGGTACCGATCTCACCATCTTCTCGCCGCGCGCTTCGGCCATGGGGCATCACATCGGCGACGAGCGCACGAGCCTCGAGTGGACACGGATCTGCAACGACCTCATCCACCGCGTGTGCACGCTCTACCCCGACAACTTCGTGGGCGTGTGCCAGCTCCCGCAGTCGCCGGGCGTGTCGCCCGCGAACTGTGCAGCGGAGCTCGAGCGCTGCGTGAAGGAGCTCGGCTTCATCGGGTGCAATCTCAATCCCGATCCGTCGGGCGGCCACTGGAACGCGCCGCCGCTCACGGACCGCTACTGGTATCCGCTGTACGAGAAGATGGTCGAGCTCGACGTGCCCGCCTTGGTGACCGTCCGGGC